>NZ_SPHN01000012.1:0-109937 GCF_005844145.1 Enterococcus sp. BSD2780061688st2 D3 | reverse complement strand
CGATCAATATGTTACTTCACGTTATGGTTCATGGGATGCTGCCCAAGCATTCTGGTTAGCTAACGGTTGGTACTAAGAAGTACAAATAGAAAATAAAAAAATTGGCGGGAATCCTTAGGTTTCAGCCAATTTTTTTGCGTATTTTTTTTGTTGAAACTTTGTTACTTTCTGATTGGGCTCTTGGGTCGAAAACAATTGCTTTTCCAATTGCTGGATATTGTTTTCAGCTTCTCGAATGACCTTCACTAAATAATTTTTTTCTGCTTTTAGTTGTTTTACTAAATATTCCAAATAATCATTTTCTTTTTGAAATTCTTCTATTGTTTTATTCTTTTTTCTCATAAACTTGCTCTGTGGATCTCGTTTATTCTGCTCTGGCTTTTTTATTCCAATTTCTGAGGGCAAAATAGATGTATTCACGATTTTGTCATAAAGCTGCTTGTATTCTAAACGCTGACTATTCGTATTTAAAGAAATATGTGCTCTGGATGTGTTGTTTCCAGAAATTGCGGTCTTTTTTTGTTTGAGAATCATCTCAAGCTTCAAAGAAAGTTCAGTTTCCAACTCATTCTTTTTATATTTAGTGATCATTTGAGCAGAATTCAAACGTCCTTCTTTCATTGGAATCAGACCGATATGTAGATGTGGTTGCTCTTCATCAAAATGTACACTTGCATAAATAATATTTGCTATACCATAAAATTTTTGAAATGTCTGTACGACTTGTAAAAAGAATAATTTCATTTCTCTACTTGATAATTTTTGTAAAGAGTACTCCTCGAACAAGACACGCCATTCAACCAAGACTGTCCAATTAGAACAGACTGACTTAGATGCAGATAGATGTGTCAACCAACGTTTAATGGCTTTCTTATAGTTTATATTTTTTTTGTTCAAGACATCATAATTCAAAAGGGTCTTTTCAGAATGAACGATCAGTGACTCGCAAATTTCTCTTTGATTGTGTATTTGAACCTTTTCTAATTCATAAAAACGATAATTTTTTCTTTCTAAACTAATTGGCTTGATCTTCTTCCCTCCTCTAACTCAAATTACTTATATACTTATTTTATGAAATGTCGATCTTAAAAACAAACCTATATCTTCCTACCTCTAGGTAAAAATATAAGCCGCCTTGCCATAAAAAAGAGGACTTCTTCCCCAAAAGAAATCCTCTTTAATCATTAGCCAAAATGAGCAATCAATGTGTACTAGCATTACCCCAAAGTCTATGCTACCCATTATTTTGAATCATCAACTTACGATTATGGTTCCATCAATCGTTGTTGTGTTGATCAATTCTTGTTTGTTGTACATTTTATAATAGATTTTTACAGTATGCTCCCCTTTATTCGGTATGTTTTCAAAAGGAACAGTGGCGATTCCATTATTTGGCGGTACTAACCCTGAAACGTACAATTTTTTCTGATTAGTAGCTAAATAATATTCTACTTGGATGTTGTACGCATTCTCTCCACTATTACGAATATCGACATTTGCTTTCCCGTTCTTGTCTACTTCAATCTCATGTTTTAATGTAATCCGAATATTGTCTTTATCTACTTCAGTTTGCATCAATTTCAATAGATCGTCGTTGTTCAATTTAGAAATATTCTTGTCTAATTCTGGAAGTCCAGTAACGACCTTTGGGGGAGATTGATTAAAATAATAGTATCCACCAACTCCGAGTGCGAAAAACAACACTATTAGAGCTATGAGGATATATGTTCTTTTTTTATTCTTGTCTTGTGTTGCATTGTTACTATGTGCTATTTTAAACACTCCCTTCTCTGTCGTTGCTGAAAGTTGCTGCTTTTGCTTTGATTTTTGCAAATAGTGACATTTTTAAGTTGATGTTCATTTCGAGTAATCTTGCTGCTCTATCGACTCGTTGTTCACCTAAAAAATATGTGCGAAAACACCTGATCACGGTTTTCCAAAATAACTCTATGCTATATTTAACTACTTGGCGTCAACTCAATTTTTTAAAGCTGTAAAATTGAACGTCATTGTATAAGAAGGTTTGATGACTTCATCCGCTTTGAATCCTTCAGCGATCTTACCTTCGAATTTCAAATATTTACTTTGTCCCATACCGATAGTCGCTAAATGAGTCGGTGTATCTAAGAACTGTCCTGCAGCACTTTGTAAACGTACGCCTGCTTCATTGACTGGTGTAAAGAACAAGTCTTGTTTGACACCTGAATTTCCTGTTTCAGAAAAACTTGCTACTTCAACCATCACATCACGTACTTTTGAATTATTTGTGATCGTATATAGCGGAGATAAGATATCTGGAAGAATTTTTCCGTCTTCAGACATCGCATTCGCATAACGAACTGTTGTTGGAACAGTGATATCTACATATGTTTTATCTTCTGGATCTACTGGCGTCCATTCTCCGACCCATCCAGAAACAGCAACGCTTGCATTGTCTTCACCTTTAATCGTTTGTCCTGGTGCAGGATCTGGTTGACCAGGGATCCAACCTAGATCTTCTGCACTAGCATTCATCGTTCCGACAGCCAAGCCGCCTAGTAAAACAGACGATAAAAGAATCATACTTGTCAATTTTTTCATTTTTCTTTTTTCTCTCCTTATTGAAATAGTGAATTATTTCGTTCTGATAGCGATACCCACTTTGCCCCAACTGTCTTTTTCCCGATTCACAGTGACGAACATCACTACCGAAAAAATAGAAAGCAGCAATCCGATTGCTAGAATATGACCTTGTTTTTTTACGCCAGTTTGTGGAAGATTTGCAGAAGAACCTGAATCAGATGGTGGAATTGCTATAGTTGGTTTTTCTTTTGTTCCAGCGCCATTTCCTTGATTGTTTGAACTGACATCCCATGGTCCTATCGTTGCTTCGACACGAACATTTTGTGTATCTGTGGCTTGCGCATGACAGTTTGTTGTAATACCTAAATTGATTAGTATAATACCTGTCAAAATATACAAAAATTTTTTTATTTATTCTTCACCTCCATTACTTAATGACGCAACTTCCACAGCTATAATTATGCTAAAAAGCGAAAAATAATTAAAACCAAGTTTTACCGATAGGTTGGTAAATTGACGAAAAACTCACTTGAACATCCTGTTAAAAAATGTAAAAAGCGCTTCAACAAAACGTCAGTCATCCAGATCATACTTACTCTCTCTTGAGTGTTCATCTGTTCATACTCTGGCTCCTGCATTCAATTTAGTGTGATAATAATCAACTAATTTATTGATCACATCTTCATCAAGATAGTCTGAGATACCAATGGTAGGAATACCAAAATAGTCTTGCGAATAGATATCTGTTAAAATACAGTCGAACTTTTGCAAATAATCTTTTTGGATTCTCGTTGAAGGAGTCATTATCTCTATTTTGATATTGTGTCTAAAATAAAACTGGATTTCTTCTTTCAGCATCCTCATGTGATCATACGAACTATCCAATAAAAGGGCGACCTTTATGCTGACTTTGCTTGCTCTTACTTGGACCCATAACTCAGACCAGGAAGTAAGCAATTTAAAAACAGATTGATGGATCATTTCATCCAAATAAGAAAGAAACGGATTTCCTAACGAAAAATAAATATCAAAGAACTCATCTCTTAATGCATTGATCAAATCTGGACTATCTCTCAACGTATTTTCAAAAAAATCTGCCTTCTTATTATGTAGGACGTAAGTTGGCCTGACAGCACTTAACGTAGTCCAATAAATATCATGAACAAGCTTATCTTTATTCTCGCAAAGGAGATGGAACTGTTCTTCTAGTAAAGTGATGACAGCTTTGATTTCATTTTTGATTGCTACAGAGTCAATGTCGATTCCTTCATAATTGAATCGTGCTGTGGGATGGATTGGTTGATAAAATTCATAGAATAATTGTGGAAGATTCTCTTCTTTGATTTCTACATCAAATATATTATGTATATTGGTAATTATTTTCTTTTTGTTTGATAGATGTGAAAAACTAAACGGAGTAATATCTGAGGGCATCTTGTACCCTTGCTTCAAGCGGGTTAAGCAAACAAACAATTGGAATTTTATATTTCCTAAAAATAGATGATTGTCATTGTATACGATTGCCCAGATCATATTTTCTTTAATAAACAATTCAATGATATCTGAGATCAAATTGATTTCGTCTTTCTGGATCAACTTCTCAGGCAAACTATATTTTTCCGAAAAATAGACTGCAAAAAAGTCCCGAATGTTTCCCTCATTACCGATAATTTCCAGTTGCTTAGTTATTTGAAAATCAAAAAAGCGCAACTCATGGTTGATACGGTTAATGACACGTGCCACCTGTGTTTCTGAAACATACAAGATGTCACTTAGCTCTTCTTTAGAATGGACAATTCCAAAAAATACTGTTTCTAAAAGCGTGTATTCTAAGCTCTTTTCGAGTATCTTAGAATAAATAAATGACTTTGGGGTCATCAGATCTTTTTTTAAAATGACGCCTGATCGAAAAGAGGTTTCAATAGACAACGGAGCGATCATCTCATTCACTTGAGAAAGATCATTTCTGATCGTTTTCTCCGAGCTATCAGCTTTTTCTGCTAATTCAGAAGTCGTGATCCATTCTGTTTCCCAAAGTATCTCTAAAATATTTAATTGACGTTTCAAACGCCCGTCTAATATTTCTCTCATTTTTCTTCCACCTCTCGTCTTAACGAAAAAACTCTTCTAAATAATTTTTAGCACAACCGCTCGCCTAAAAATAACCGTAATATACCGAGCGCTTGGTAAAATAACATTAGCAACGTTACATTTTAGTTTTTTCTATGTCAAGACTTCTTACATTTCCTAGTCGACCATTTATAAATAACTCCAATTGAGATTGCATTTTTTCATCTGTTTTTTTTCAAATAATAAAAATAGGATACATAAAAAATCGTGTCCAAGAAAAAAACTCAAAAAAATAGAGATAGGCCTGATTGAACGTATCTCTTTATGTATCTTATTTATTCTTCTATTCCTCAAGACCTATGTCAAAAGTGTTGCTTTAAATCCTTCGCTCATTTTTTTTACTATTAAAAAAAAGATGCAATTTCTTTATGAACTCTTCTCCAAAATAGTTTGGTATACCAATCACGCTTACTTCTCCCAACTCATCGATATTTAATAAATTAGTTAAAATACAATCATAGCAATTCAAGCGGGAAAAAGTGATTGGATCATCTGGTAATAAAATATCTACTTTATACATATTTCTAAAGTGATATTCGATTTCTTCTTTTAACATGATCATATGTTCTTCCGGCGCATCTAGTAGCAATGCTGCTTTGATTTTCATGATCGTCTTACGAATCTCTACGCGAAACTCATGCCATTGGGTCACTAATGTATAAATAGACTGGTAAAGAATATTATTTTTATCCTCAGCCGATAGGGATAGGTCAGAATAAATGTCGGCAAAATATTTTTGTAAGTCATTGGCGATTGCTTGCTTGTCTCTCAATAATTCCAACACGAATTCTTCTTTCGTATTGTGTAAAATATAACTTGGACCAACTGTTAGAAAACTACTCCATAAAATTGCATGGATCAAAGCATCTTGGTTTCGGCATTCGATTTTCAGTTGCTGACAAATCATACCAATCAATTGTTCAAGTCTAGTCTTTAAGGTAAACTGGCTCGTTCCTAACTCAAGACAGGTTTCAGTGACTTTAAAAGGAGCATAATAATGTTCAAAAATGTTATGCAGAACTTTTTCTGTCAATGAGATTCCAAAGACAACTTGCCACCGTTTATTCAATTCTTTGTCTTCAGTAATCATCGTATAATCGAAGAAATGTTGCTTTTGCTCTAAAAAATAGTCTGATTTACAACGATAGATCGCCACAAGTATTTTCATACGCATTTTATTCAATAAAAAATGATATTGATTGTTCGCAGCAATGATCGCCGTATTTGCTTTATAGAATTTTCGGATCACCTGATCAATCAATTGAAATTCTTTTTCTTTGAAAAAATGGTCTGGGGAAAGATATTTCTCATAAAATAGACTTGAAAGTAATTTACGGATATTCCTTTCGTCCCCAACAATTGTTAAATCAGTGGTGATTTTTATGCCATATTTTTCAAGCCCTTTGTTTAGTTTCACTTGCAATCGATTCAATTGTGTTTCAGAAATATACAGTCGATCACATACTTCTCCTTTCGTTATATGAGGATTAAAAAGAATCATTTCAAGTAGCTGACATTCAACACTCTTTTGTAAAAAGAGCGCATACAGATGTGTCTTAGAAATACACATTTCTTTATTTAAAAAGACGCCATGTTTAAAGGATGTCTCTATAGTTAATGGTTCAATGATCTCATTTAGCTGTTTGATATCTGTGCGGATCGTTTTCTCAACCCCGCCGATTTCCTTGACTATTTCAGAAACTGTCACCCACTCTTTGTTCCACAACAACTCTAATAAAGCGAGTTGTCTCAAACTCTGCTTATTTAATACTTCCTCCATTTTCCCCTCCTGATAGAACTATTTGTCATTTTATTACTCCCCCATAATTCAATTTTAATTTACTAAACGAAAGATGTCTATAACTAGATTAAAATATAAACATAGTAATATTAAAAATCATTTTATAATTACACCAATGTGTACAATTATGTTTGAATAACAGTACTAAATTTATTAATAACAAATATAACTATTTCAAATTAGTTTCTATTCTAAAAAACTAAACAAAACCGTTTCAGCTACCGACCTTTCTGTCTCGACCTCTTCTCACTTCACGAACTAATACGCTTCGGCACCATTCACTTCAACTTTCTGTCTTATTGTCCAGTATTCTATAAAACTTTTTTAGAAAAAAACTTTACATCCACTAGTGTACTACGTATACTAGTACACGAGGGTACGGTATCAAATGGAAGGAGCAACGCCATGATTACGATTGATAAAAACAGCAGCAAACCCTATTACGAACAGTTGATGCTTAGCATTAAAGAAGCGATTCTCCAAGGTATTTTACAGCCCGGTGACAAGATCCCCTCAGTACGTGAAATGGCAAAACAACAGTTGATGAATCCTAACACAGTCAGTAAAGCGTACAAAGTTTTGGAAGCCGAGCAAGTTTTAATCACAATCAAAGGCAAAGGAACCTTTGTCAAAGATTTTGCAAAATTGCCGCGCGATGAACTTCGCATTTCACAGTTAAAAGACCAGATGAACGATCTGGTCATCGAAGCAACACATCTAAAAGTCACAGAACAAGAGCTCATTACTTGGATTGAACAAACTCAAGCAGCCTTAGGAGGTCCTGAACATGAAAGTCATGAAACTTTCCAAAATGATTGAAGGTAAACAAATTCTCAACGACGTTCATTTTGAACTTAAAGCAAACGAAATCGTCGGCTTGATTGGTCGTAATGGGTCTGGCAAAACCACTTTGTTTCGTACACTGACCGGTCAATATTTACCCGATAAAGGAGAGATCGAACTTGATGGTATCTCGCTGTTGACCGCAACACAGTCAAAATCAGAATTGTTTTACATTGATGAAGCAGAAAATTTTTTAGCACCCTACACGTTGAAAACGATCAATCAGTTTTACCGTACTGCCTATCCGAATTTTAACCAAGATTTATTTCTTACATTGACAGGCTCGCATCAGCTGCCCTTGCATGTGAATTATCATGGCTTGTCAAAAGGTATGCAGGGTTTGTTTAACATGATTTTAGCTATCAGCTCGAACGCGCGCTTTTTATTGCTTGATGAACCTTTTGATGGCTTGGACGTGATTGTACGCAAAGATGTCATCGGCTTATTATTAGAACATATCAGTGACAATCAGCGCACCGCATTGATTGCATCACACAATTTAAATGAACTTGAAAATTTAGCTGATCGCGTCTTGTTGTTGAAAAATCAAACCATCATTAAAGATTATCGTCTGGAAGAAATGCGAGAATCCGCAAAAAAAATCCAAATGGTTTTCAAAACAAAAAAAATCCCATCACTTGTCAAAGAACACTCAAGATTATTGACCATTCAAGGACGTGTCATAACTGCGATTTTTGAAGATTTTAATCAAGATTTGGCTAATAAGATCCAAACACTTCAACCAGTTTTATTTGAAGAGCTGCCCTTAAGTTTAGAAGATTTGTTCGAAGCCAACTTAAAAGAAAAAATGCCCCGCTAGAAAGGAAGAATCACATGGTAAAAAATATCTATCTCACGCGTTACAGTAAAATCTTGTTGCCATTGATTGGTTTGATATTGCTCATGTTTGCCTTCAATGCTTGGAGTAATGTTAAAAATTGGCATGATAACGAGCGCTATCTAACTACCGACAAAGAATTAAAAGCAGATTTTAACGCCTATCCGGAGCACTACACTTATTTGGATGAGAAAAAACAAGAACATATTCCCTACGCTTCATTTGAAAAATATATCGAACACCAACTGTATGTCTACCATAAAAATGATTTTTCAGACAAAATATCGCAAAAAACCGACCCAAATCAAACTTATTTCAACCAATCAAGCAACGTAGCTACAGTGTTCGTACTTTTTTTAGCCTCTTTTGTTGGTTTTTGCTTATTTTTTGTCGATCTAAAAACCCATTTCACACGCTTTTTATTTAGCTTACCTGTCAGTCGGAAAGAATTATTCGCCAAAAAACTGCTCTACCTTGCCTTACCATTTTTAGCAACGATTTTCGTTGGTCAACTACTCTATCTGGCTATTCTTCGTTTAGGAATCCCACAACCGTACTTAAATGCGAGTCTAGGAGATATGTTCGCCTCTGTTGTGAATAGTTTTTCGTTGATCATAGTGTTCTTTTGCCTAAGTGTCTTTGTTGGAGTAATGGTAGGTAATTTGGTGTTTGGTCCATTGACTTGGTTTGTCTTTTTGATTTTTTTATGTCAAATCCCAAGTGCCGTAGGTGGTCTATTGAGTATGATCCGCATGCTACACGCACACTTTTTACGTGATTTCGACTTCAACACTTTATTTATTTTTGAAATCGGCAAAACGACTGGACATTGGTATATGAGCCTGTTGTTTTTACTTATCAGTATTTCTTTCATCTACTGGGCATACCGCAAGTTTCAGGTCATCAGTTTGGAACATGAAAGCGAGTATCTTTTAACACCTGAATCACGTTGGCAAATTTGGTTTTTCATGACCGTACTCACAAGTTTTGTCTTAGTGTTTGCCATAAAAAATCCTTGGTCTTATTATCTGAGCGGCTTGCAGTATAACTTTGAAGTGTCATTCATGGCTACGATGATGACAACACTTACTATAATTGTCATTTGTGGTGGGATTTGTTTTGTGGTTGTTTTCTTTTCTTGCATCAAGCACTTTTTCCGCTCACTTAAAGCTCGAAGATTGGCGCGTTAGTATCCAAAATAACCCTTAAAGGAGGATGACGTGATGCAACAACAGCTTTCTTTACTCGACTCAATTTTGGACTTATTTGTTATCAGTCCACTCAGCATCTTGGGCTTGCTCGTTTTGCTCGTTTCCTTGCACTTCTCGTTGGTAAACGTTAGTTGGAAGCAAAAACTGCGCGTCAGCCTGGCATCATGTTGTCTGTATTTTTTTTGGGTGATTGCCTTAACAAATATCTTTGGTACCCCAAGTTTAGCGGAATTTTCCCGCTTGCATGAGTTAGATGAGAAAATTTTCAATCCTAACATCGAATGGGGCTTTCTCGCCGATGGCTTTTCCCGCAGCTTTATTTTGAACATCCTTATTTTTATGCCTATGGGATTTTTAGCCCCTTGGATTAGCCCAGTTTTTCAAAAGCTGAAAAATACTTGTTTGTTGGTCTTTTGTGCTTCGCTTGCGATTGAACTCAGCCAACTGTTTACCTTGTATCGAGCAACTGATATCAATGATTTGCTCGCAAATACCTTTGGTGGCGTCTGTGGCTTTGCTTGTTATTGGTTATTGGCCAAGATTTTTACTACCAACAAGGAAAGTTCGCCTGCTAAACCACGCTATCTGCCAATCATGATTCTTATATTGGGCGGTCTGGTGACTTTCTTTTAAGATTCCAGAATTTCTAAGAAAAAGAATGAGCCAAACTTCATCATTCGCAATTCAGCGGACAGAAGTTTGACTCTTTTTTTGCAATCATTTTTTGATAAAGAGCACCATTTTGACTTAAAAATTCGCTGTCAAAATCAACTCGTTATGCAAGGACAGTACATTGCATAGACTCAACAAAAAGAAATCATAAGCATGTTCAAATCCTTAAAAACTCGAACAAATTCGTTTGAACTTGTTTCTCTAACTTTTCTTGAGAAACTTCCCTAATTTTACTGATCTGATGGAAATGGTCTTCAAGTAGCATTAAGTATTCCTTTGTAGGAGCAGGAGTCCCTAATGCCCATTCGATTGCCCCTAATCCGTCTGTTTCGACTAATAGACGATTGAAAGGGACTCCTTTTGCTAGTCGTTGCACTGCCTGATTTATTTTTAAATCGACACCGATCGTAAAATAGCAACCTGCTTCGATATATTCCTTTTGTAATTCCAGAGAAGAGTACCAATGAACAAGATAGCGATTCGGATATTCTTTGATGAACGTCAATATCTCTCTTTCACATCCTTTGGTATGCAAAACTACTGGTTTATCCGTTAATGCGGCATACGCTAGTTGTTTTCGGAATAATTTGACTTGGTGCGTTAAAGGAATATTGGTCCAAACACGATCAAGCCCTATTTCACCAATGATGGCTGCTTGTTGAAGATAAGGGTAGATTTCTTCAAAAGTATAGTCTTCTGTTTTCCAGGGATGGAGACCAAAACTTAGATATTGATGACGACCAACAGCTAATTGCTGATTCTTGTGCCATTCCTCGGGAGAATCACAATTGATGATCGTCAAGACATCATTTTCTTGTTGGAGTGTTGCAAGTTCTTGGTTTCCTTCCAGATGGCAATGGGCATCACTAAGCAATCGAATCACCTCCCAATAATTGGTAGATTTCTTGTTTTAAAGCAGCTTGGCCGATCAGCCATGCACGTGTTTTTTCCACCGATGGAATCTTGATAGTGGTCAGAACTTTCGCCGGTCGTGGCGACAAGACAAAAATCTGATCTGAAAGATAGATTGCTTCCTCGATATCATGGGTGACTAAAATAGTCGTCCGTTTCATTTCTTCTGGAAGAGAAAGTAACCAATCTTGCATCTGTGAGCGTGTCATCGCATCCAACGAGCCAAATGGTTCATCTAATAAAAGGTAGGGTGCCGGATTTAGCATTGTTCGCAATAGCGCTGTTCGTTGCTGCATCCCACCTGAAAGTTGCGGTGGCAAAAAATGCTGATAGTCTTTTAACCCAAAAAGTGCTAAATCATCTAATACTTTTTTTTTATCAATTGTCTTATGGTTGATTTTTTGATATAACGTCACATTTTGGTAGACACTTAGCCATGGCAATAGCATATTTTCTTGTGGCATATAACTAAATAGTGTATTCAACTTACTTGTTTCTTGACCATCTATCAGAATTTTGCCAGAGGAAGGTTCCAGAATTCCTGTCAACACTTTCAATAAAGTTGATTTTCCGGCACCACTTGGAGCAATGATCGACGTAAATGTATTTTTGGGGATGGACAGATCAATCTCTTTTAAAATTTCAAGTTGATTGATGGTTACGCTGAGGTGTTCAACTTCTATCGACATGCTTCCTTCTCCTATTCGATAAACTGATTCGTAAATAATTCTTTCGCAGATACTTTCTCTTTGATCAGACCATTTTCCTTCATAAAGTCAGTATAGTTATCCCATACTTTCGCATCCATCATTCCCCACTTAGCAGGATCATCCGTATAATTTTTCGATAAGAATTCTTGTGAAGCATCTAAAAAGGATTGTTCGTAGTCACTTGCGTAATTGTGTAAGATTTTTGCGCCTTCTTTAGGATTTTCCATCGCTTCTTGATAACCTTTTTTAGTAGCATCCATAAACGCTTGGACTGTATCAGGGTCCTCTTTGATCATCTGATCATTCGTGATGATCAGCGGAGTATAATAGTCTAACCGTTTATCCAATTCTCTTAAAGGCATATAATTCAAGTCGATCCCCAACTCTTTTGCTTTGATCATATCCCATCCTTCAAAGTACCATTGGATATCTGCTTCCTTCCCCAAGCTTTGAGGACCTTCACCATTGCTGCCAATGATCGTCAATTTAGAAAAATCTGCTCCTTCTTTGTTCATCGTGGCTTTCAGTACAGCTTCTTCGCTTGGACTTTGCCACCCTGCATACGTTTTTCCTTCAAAGTCTTTTGGTGAGTTGATTCCACTATTTTTTAGCGAAACAAATCCTGATGTGTTATGTTTGATAATCGTGCCGATCGCCTTAACGGGAATGTTTTGACCATCCACATGTGCATACGTCACATCCTCCTGATAACTGACACCAAACTGAGCTTTGTTTGCACCGACCAGACCGATGCTCGTTGAATCATCCCCTGGTTCGATGATCTTCACATCTAAGCCTGCATCTTTATAATACCCTTTTTCCTTTGCCAAATAGATACCGGTGTGATTTGTGTTCGGCACATAATCAAGTACTACTGTAACTTTCTTTAATCCTTTTTCTTCCGGTGCTGCTTTTGATCCTGTACTACAAGCTGTTAAAGCAAATAATAAAGGAATGAGTAACCAAATTTTTTTCATTTTTTTCTCCTTTTATGAATGATATAAGAGCGTGGGACAAAAGTAAGAAACACTTTTGTCTCATTCTTTAAAAACGGATAAACGGTGGGAGCAGAAGCAACTCCTTCGGAAATAAGCCGAAATTCACAAAAATTTGAAAAGCAATTTTCGTTCATTTCTTCTTATTTCTCGGAGTTAAACACTTCTGTCCCAGCCTCTTTATGAACGATATAAGATATAGTAATATCCTTTTTTTAACAGTACAGTGAGCATATTTAACAATAGACTTAGGATGATCACACAAAAAATCGCTGCAAACACCTTATCGATTTGATAACTATTTTTTACACGAATCATATAATACCCTAGACCCGCTTGCGCACTTAGCCACTCTCCAACGATCGCGCCACTTACACAATAGGTCGCAGCTACTTTCAATCCCGAAAAGAAATCATTTGATCCTTGCGGAATCTTGATGATCCGATACAGCTGCCATTCATTCGCTCCCATTGTTTTAAAAAAGCTGATCTGTTCACTTGAAACTTTACTTAACCCATCGGCAAAAGCAACCACAATAGGAAAGTAGCTCATCAAAATAACTAAAATCACTTTAGGAAACAGCCCAAACCCGAACCATAACGCCAAAAGCGGTCCAAGGACCATGATCGGTAATGTTTGTGAGACGACTAAAAGTGGATACAACGAATTTTTAAAAATTTGCCAGTGGTCCATAGCAATAGCTGTCACAAAAGAAAGTAAGGCCGCAATGACCAAACCGATGACGGCTTCTTCTAACGTTACGAGAGAATGATAAACGAGCGTAGCCCCATCTGCGAACAGTGCTGAGAGGACATTTAGCGGGCTTGGTAAAATAAATGCAGGCGTGTGAAAAATCGTTACTAGTAGTTGCCAAAGGGCTAGTAAGAAAATAATGCTTACGACTGGATAAATTTTTTTCTTCATTTCTCCCCTCCTTTTCACATGTTTCAAGGGCACATCAAAAACGCCTGAAATCGGGCGCAACATAGAAAGCCCAACTTCAAGCGTTTACTACGTTTCTCCCTTCACCAGTGTTAACTGACAGGTTCGATGGGTCTAAGTTCACAACTTACTCTCATGTCGTCGACGACATCCCCAGAAACAATCTTTATTTTCGTTTAGTGTAACACAACTTATTTTTAGTAACAAGGTACTTTACTTCAGCAAATAGGAAAGATCACTAGCTAAAGTTGGATATCCCAGAATCCATTGATCTAGCTCTGCTTTTTTTACTTTTTGATTGATCAATAGAGTTAGATCATTGATCAAATCATCTGCTTGTTCGCTGATAACAGCAGCACCAACTAAAAAATCATTCGCATCATAGGTAAGTTGAGCCTTCGCTAGAGGTTCGTTTACTCGACGGTAGGTGAACCAATCTATCATTGATACATCGGTCACTTGGTCTTTTTCAGTTGCCTGTTTTTTTGTTCGTCCGACCTGTGCCACCTTCGGACTACTGTAAACGATCGTTGGGATTACCGGATAGTGGATAGGTGCTGTTTTCCCCGTTAAATAATCAGCAACATATGTCCCTTCAAACGTCGCAACAGGAGTTAGTTTGGGTTCATTTTTTGCGATAATATCCCCACATGCAAAGATATTCGGATTACTTGTCTGTAAATACTCATTGACGACAATTCCTTGCTTCACTGTGTGTACACCTGCCTGCTCAAGTTGCAGATGTTCAATATTCGGTCTTCTACCAGTCGCAACGAAAATTGCATCTGCCTGTAACTCTTTGTCTTTTGAAACAAGACGATACGTAGATGCTTCTTGAATGACACGCTGTGACTCAAAGTCAAAAATGAAAGTGATCCCTGCCTTTTGCATTTGCTCAACTAAACTGTTGACCAACTCTTCTTCAAATCCTTTTAAAGGTTGCTGATTATGATGAACGATCGTTACTTTGCTTCCAGCAGCATGAGCAATCATTGCTAATTCAAATGCAATATAACCTGCACCGATAAAAATAATCTCTTTTGGCAATTTTTCCAACGCTAAAAAGTCCGTACTAGTTTGCAGAAATTCTTTTCCTTCAATAGGTAAAATAGCTGGTCGCTGCCCAGTCGCAAGGACATAATGCTCAGCAGTGATGGTTTCTTCTCCCACTTTGATCGTTTGTGGATCGATAAACTGGGCAGTACCAGATAAATGATCGATTTTTGCAGCCGCTAGTTCTTCTTGGCGATTTTTAGAAACAGGATCTGTGAATGTTCGTTTGAATGCTTGCAATTCTGCCCAATCAACAGGAGGTACATCCGAGAAACCTTTACCAATGAGTTGTTCGATTCTTTTTCTTGCTTCAACACCATTTAATAGAATTTTCTTCGGGTCACATCCTCTATTTGGGCAAGTTCCGCCCCAAAGGTTTTCTTCCACGACAAGCACCTGTTTTTCTGCCGCTTTCAACCCATACGCAGCACTTAACCCAGCAACTCCTGAACCGATGACGACCGCATCATACTTTTTCATTGTCTTCTTCCTTTCTACTTAGAAAAGCAAACATATCTCCTCTCGTGATTTCACCAGAAATACGTTCATTTTCCTGAATATTTACAGATTCATGGTTAACCAGCAATGTAAAAACTTCATTCAATGGTGTATTGAATTGAACCACAGGACGATCTTTTTCGCTGATTCCTTTTGTGTAATTCTTGGCCAAGAGGATCTCTTTTACAGTTTGTTCTTTTTGAGAAAGAGAATCATCAAAAAAGCTGCGCACAAACTCGTTCTTCGGATTGGTCAATAGTTGTTCCGGTGTCTCGCATTGGATCAACTCTCCATCCTTCATTACCGCTATCCTTGTTCCTAGTTTGATTGCTTCATCCATATTATGCGTAACGAAGACGATCGTCGTTCCTAGATCCTGATGCAAAGACAATACCAGATCCTGTAAAGAGGCCCGTGACAAAGGATCTAGCGCACTAAATGGTTCATCCATCAAAAGCACCTCTGGATTTGCTGCTAATGCTCGAATGATCCCGATTCTCTGTTGTTCTCCCCCTGATAATTCCTGAGGCATCCTGTTTCTATAGCTAGTGGGGTCAAGTCCAACTTTTTCTAACAAACGATCTGCCGTCTGTTCCCTTTTCGTTTTTTCCCAACCTAGCATTTCTGGAATGACTTCAATGTTTTGTTTGACCGTCATATTCGGGAACAGTGCAATTTGCTGCAGTACGTACCCCATATTCCATCTCATTTTTTGCAGATCATAGTCTTTCAATGCTTTCCCTTTGAAAGAGACTTCACCTGAAGTAGGCTGAGAAAGACCATTGATCATCTTCAATGAAGTCGTTTTTCCACTACCAGAAGGGCCCACTAGCACAAAGATTTCTCCTTCTTCGATGGCTAGATCTAATTCTTTAATTGCGTATTTGTCCCCATATTTTTTTTGGACTTTATTAAATTCAATCATCTTGGTCATTTGCTTTCCTCCTTCAGTAGTCCCTCTTCTATCAAGAATGCATGAGCGACTTCTGCAGGTTGTTTTTTCTCCACATTTACTTGGTAGTTCATGTCGATCATCTGTTCTTCAGTGATTTTGTTTGAAAGTTTCTCTAGTGCTTTAACGATCCTCGGATGTGTATCGGCAAATTCAGTTGTCATCAAAGGTGCCCCTTGATAAGCTGGAAACAGTCCTAGATCATCTTCTAAGGTGACTAACCCATATTGCTTCAATTCACTATCAGTCGAATAGCCATCCACGATGTTCACATCACCATTATTGATTGCTTGGTATCTTAGACTAGGTTCCATACTCTGTACACTTGGAAAATCCAATCCGTATGTTTCTTGAATGCCTTTATAACCATCTGATCGATCAATAAATTCTAGAGTAAATCCTGCTTTGATCTGATTTTCTATTTTCTTCAAGTCAGAAATCGTTTTTAGTCCATTTTCCTGTGCAAAGCTGGCTTTAACCGCTAGTGCATACGTATTCTGGTAAGCCATCGGTTGCAACAAACGCATCTTGAATTGTTCATTCAATAAAGTATTTGCTTGCTCATAGGTTTCTTCTTCATTTAATTTTTTATTTTTTAAACTTTCAGGAACCTTTACTAAACTTTCCAAAACAGTTCCTGTGAATTCAGGATAAATATCGATTTGTTGATTCTCCAAAGCACTGAACAAGAAGCTTGTTTTACCAAAATTAGGTTTCAGTTCAACTTTAGTATCTGTTTCTTCCTCAATCAGTTCCTTATACATCTCGATCAATATATCTGGCTCCGCTCCAAGTTTACCAGCAATAGTGATCTTTTCTTCCTTGAATATCTCACTTTGAGCCAATGAAGCACCACCGATTCCTAACAGGATAACGATCAATGTAATCACTGTGTATCTAGGCTTTAAATGTTGCAGCAGTCGGATCAAACTACTAAAGACAATGGCTAGTAACGCTGAACTGATTGCACCAATCAACGTCAAGACAGGTATATTACGGTCGATCCCTAATAAAATGAATGTTCCTAAACCACCAGCCCCAATCAAAGCTGCTAATGTAGCCGTACCAATGATCAACACTAAAGCTGTTCGAATACCTGAAATAATGACAGGAAGCGCAATAGGAAGTTCTACTTTGATCAGCCGCCTCATTCTAGACATACCGAATGCGCGAGCTGCCTCTTCAATTGACGGATCGATCTCACTCAGACCAATATACGTACTTTGAAAAATCGGTAATAGCGCATAGATGACCAAAGCGATCAATGCTGGCAAAGTACCGATCCCGACAAATGGAATCAACAACCCCAATAACGCCAGTGAAGGTATAGTTTGAAGAACACTTGTCGTTTGTAGTAGTACTTCAGCCATTTTTTTATGGTTGACTGACCAAATTGCAATTGGTATCGCGATCAAGATCGCAATCAACAACGCAATCAGTGATATGGATAAATGTTGAAAGGTAGCTGTCAGTAACTCACCTTTTCGCTCATTGAGCGTTTGTATAAAATTATTCATAAGACCTTCCTTTCTAGCTATAATTCAAGTATAAACAACGAACAACAATTCCCCAACTAAATTGACCTCGTACAAAAACAGTACGGATAAATACTTTCTGCTTTCCTCAAACATTCTCATTTATGGGAAGAGAATCTGGTACAAAAAGTATACATTGATCCGTACCTCTTCAAAATTTCTTCCGACTTCCTCATATTCTTTCTTTGAAGATAGTTGTTTGGAGAAAGGCAAAAAAAATACACACCTTATGTTCTAAGACATAAAGTGCGCGATTATCGAATATAAATTAAAACAGCCAGTAAATATTGGACCTCGTGGGGGAGATTTTTTTTACTGGCTTGTTCAACGATTATTATACTGGAAAACCAACTATTTTTACTAAAAATGTAACAATCAGTTGTTTTGAGATCATAAACGTTGTACTTTTCCCCTTATTTCCTAAATAAAATAAAAATATTTTGTTAAATGATCAACTGTTGATCCTTCTCTTTTATTCCATATAAAGGTAATTTTTCTTTATCTTTTTGATAAAAGATTTCTTTCTCACGATTTTTCATCAAAAAAACCAATAGTTCTTTCATCGGAAGTTGTTTTTGCCCTTGTGTAAATAAAAAATTGCATTGGCCAGTTTCAGTTATTTCGACACCGGTCAAAGGATAGGATCGACTGTCGGCTGTTAATTCGATGCTTTCGTAAGGTTTTTTTGTAGGTGGATTTGACAAAACTGTCAACAAATCTGCAGCACGCATCTTTTTTCCCCTTTTCTGACTATTTTTTTATTTTTCCTATTGAAGAATAAGTATCTATCAGTATAATAAAGAAGTTGCTGAAAATTTTCAAAAGGAAAGAGGTTAGACATGAAAAAAAACAATTTATTGATTGATCTAGTTGGTATTACTCTGGGGGCTGCACTTTACAGCTTAGCCGTGACTGGGATCAATATCCCATCAAAGTTAGCAGATGGCGGCGTTACCGGTATCGCACTTTTATTAAATAATTTATTTGGCTTTGCTCCATCTATCACTTCCTTGTTGATCAATTTACCTTTATTACTTTTCTCATTGTTCATTTTTGGAAAGCAAGCATTTTTACGGACAATTGTTGGTACTTTTGCTTTGGTTTTCTTTTTGCGTACATGGGAAAGTCTTCATATACATTTTGCGGTGCAGAATCTTTTGGTGAATAGTCTGATGACTGGGCTCCTTTCTGGGATTGGTTGTGGGCTTGTTTTTCGCTTTGGTGGAAGTACTGGCGGAACAGACATCCTCTACCAAGCGTTTGAAAAATATTTTCAGATAAAAATCGGAAAAAGTTTATTTTTGATCACTTTTAGTATCTTAGTCGTTTCCTTGCTCTATTTGGACCTACGGCATTTCTTCTATACATTGATCAGCTGCTCGATCCTCTCATACACTTTGAACAAAGTGAAGTATCTGGAGATCCCACTTTCATTCAAATCTTTCAAGAGAACATCCTCTGAACCATTTGAAGGATTGGATTCTGCCGAACAATTTGACTGATTTTCAAAAAAAAAAAAAAAAAACGAGCAATACAAAAAACGTATTGTTCGTTTTTTTTCAATTTCTCAAACCTAAACGACTTTTGTCTCGGCCTCTTTTATTTTTTGAAATAACTGTTTTCACCTAACGAATTCCCTTGGTCTTCGATCAATCCTTGTAAAGATCGTTCCAAAATACCGTGGCTACGCTCTTTTTTACTTTGTTCTGACGTGCTCTTTTCTGCCTTATGGAAAGGTTTGACAGAAGGTTCATCTACTTTTTTTTCTTGATAAGGTACTTGTTCATTATCAAATAATAAATAAGAATCTTCCGTTTTTTTCATTGATTGGATCAATTCGCTATCCGGAATCGTCTGCTCTTTCGGTTCGGAAATAATCGACGCTGGCACATATTTTGGCACAAAATAAGAACGTTCTCTTCTCGTTCTATGCGTCTCCGTTGTCCTTTGCGTACGTCCTTCATTCGAAGATCTAGTCGTTGAAAATGACCGGTTTTGGGTCTTCGGTAACGTTTTTCCCACTTCTTTGTGTCCTGTGTAATCAGGCAGATGTTCTTTGTATTTTTCTAAATCTTCTTTGACGACAGTTGTTTTCTTGGAATGACCTACTTTGCGCCGTTTGCGTTGTTCTTTTTCACTATCCTCTGCAAAATGGAATTCTTGCATTGGTTCAAACATTGGTTGCTTTGTTATTTCTGTCAATAACTCATCATGTCCATCAAACAAGACACGTTTTTCTTTTTTCGGTAGCTTTACACCTGTTACATCATCGTAGGCGGGAAAACGAAAATGCTTTCGTCTAATTTCTTTCATTTAAACCATCCTTCTCATCAATGGAGCTTTTCTAAATAATAGCATAAATTTGGTGTTTTCAATAGTAACCTCGTCTAAAATCCACTACTTTCTCATTCAGCGAGTGGTTTCTCTTAATATCAACTCAGGGAAAAAGCGACGATATCCTTGACTCTCACCTTTTTCAGCGATTTTTTTCAGCAACATTTCACCACATACTTCTCCCATTCGAACAATGTCTTGCTTCACTGTAGTCAATTTCGGTGAACTGATTTGATCAAGAAATACACCATCAAAGCCAATCACGCCGAAATCATCTGGTATTCGCCCTTTTTCTTTGGTGATCCCTCTGACGATACCTAGGGCTAGTCGATCAGAACTACAGATGAAACAAGTTTTTTCTTGAAAATCCTGCCAATTTTCTGTCAAATAATTTTCAGCCATCGTTGAATGATTCGGAAACCGTAAAATCTTAGATGGAAGATCTTGATCCTTCATTATGGAAAGATAGCCCTTCTCTCTAGATAACTCAAAAGGCTCATCTTCATCGATACCAATATAAACGATCGTCTGATAACCGTTATCTAACGCATATTGTGTAGCTTTTGCCGTTCCATAATGGTTGTCACTATCTACATAGTCGTACCCAAAACGATTTTCGCCAAACAATACCACAGGCTTTTCCAAACGATCGATCCAATCAAAATCTTTCTCTCTAACACCAGTAATGATATAGCCGTCACAGGAACCCACATCGAAGGCATCGTTTGTCACTAATTGTAAAGAGTAATGGGCTTTTCCGATACATTTTGCGATTCCCATCAGCAAATTCATATAGTAAGGTTCGGTGGTATCGATCTCTTCCAAGATGAATAATTTGATTATTTGGGAACGATTTGAAACAAGTGCTTTAGCAGCTATATTCGGGCGATAATCTAGTTCTGCCATTGCAGAAAAAACCAACTCTTTCAATTCGTCTGTTACTTGTTCAGGATGATTGATCACTCTGGAAACAGTCATTTTGGAAACATTGGCCTTTTTGGCAACATCGGCTAAAGTCGGCATAAAAAACTCCTCTCCATGGTAAAAACGTTTTATTCATTAAGAATAGTATAGCAAATTTCCACCCGTAATTATGCAAAAAATCAAAAATACAGCAACTTAGATCAAACAAATAAACCGAAATCCATATCTAGACCAAGAAATGGCATTTCGATTTATTTGTGCTATTCTTTTATAGATAAAACTGTTGCATCCTCATTCTATTTTATCCATCATCTTAGCTAGAAAATCAGCAGCTTCTTCCATCAAAGGTACCTTCACCATATGTCGTTCGGTTATAGAAGAACGAAAAACGATTTTCTCACCAAAAGCTGTATCTCGGTTTTCATCAACGAATTCTTTCGTATGTGCAAATGGGATCTTTTCATCTTTTTCACCATGCCAAAAATACAATGGGCGTCCACCTAATTTTTCTGGATGTAAGGACAAGTCGTATTTTTCGACCCAAGAAATCAAATCAAAGTAATCTGCGGGCAATTTATAATGGTATTCATTTGCTCTTTTTTGGATTTCTTTTCCATATTGAATCGGTGCTGGTGACCCCATCAAACAGATACCGCCAACTAAACGTGGATGTCGAGTCAACAAGGCACAAGTGGTCATCCCGCCCATCGATACACCACCTACCGCTACCTTTTCGTGGAGTACTCCTCTTTTATCTAAATGTTCGATCAATGTACTAAATTCGAATAAATTCCCATAAATACTACTCCAAAAAGTATAGGATGGGACAGAAGACACTGGCTGTTTTCGTTCACCGTGGTTCATCGCATCCGGTAATAAAACACGAATGCCCTTCTTGGCAAATTTTCTTCCTTGTGTCAATACAAGTTCTTTACTGGTTTGCCAACCATGATAATAGATGACTATCGGAATCTTTTCATCTCTTAACTCTTCCAATACGACCTCTAGAAGTGGAATATTTTTTACTGTTCGTTTCAATATGAGTGGACTCAAGTGATTACTCCCCTATCTTCATAAGTGTCACATACCGAAATAATAGCCAGATACTAACTACAATTTGGAATAAACTGATTATACCAAATAAAATTAAAAATAAATTAAAAGATTTAGAAAATAAAAGAAGTGCACAAATTCCTGTCACACCTAATCCTAAAGAAAGAAGAGGATAAATCGAGAAATTCAAGAAACTTGCAATACTTCCGAAAATATTTCCGATAAATATGGTTGCAAACAAAAAAATGCTTAAAATCAATCCATCAGTCAACGATATTTGGAATAGTAGATCGTTTGTTTCGATCGGTTGTTGTATGGAATATACACCGAGATATACACAAGCGACAATACTAGCTATATGAGTTATACTGATTATTCGATTGATTGTTTTCATTTCTATCACCATCTTCCTGTACCTGTATTATATTTTTCTATAATTCTATTATAATCATTTTATCATTTTTTGTGCATTTTAAAACTCATTTTTTAATTTTTTCTATAATTTTTAGGATAATATGGACTTTAGAACGAACTGAAGGGAGATTATTATGGTCGATACACGTATGTTACTGATGATTTTTTTTATTAATTTTGCTTATATCACACTTAATACGCTACGCTTTATGTTAACAATGAAGGGGTACCGTCTGATTGCCCCGTTAGTCAGCATGGTCGAGATCACGATTTATATTCTCGGGTTATCTCTTGTGTTAGACCGTCTAGACAATCCTTTGAATCTGTTTGTCTATGCCCTAGGCTATGCTGTTGGGATCAGCGTTGGCATCTTGATCGAAGACAAGTTAGCACTAGGTTATATCATGGTCACTACGATCTTGCCAACTAGCAGTACAGTAGAACAACATCTGCCACTCATCTTGCGACAACACGGGTATGGCGTTACTCAAAGTTCTGCTATGGGTCTTGAAGGAGAACGTGTTGTACTAGAAATTCTTTCTCCTAGAAAAAATGAAAGAGAACTTTATCATTTGATAAAAGAAATCGAAGCACGAGCATTTATCATCTCTTATGAACCAAAATACATTTCTGGTGGATTCTGGACGAAAAAAGTACGTAAACGTCAATCACATTGAGCGTTTCTTTCAACGATCAAAAGAAATAAAATGAAATTAGTCTGTTCCTATTAGTCGTTTCTTTTCATTTTGATTAAAACCCATCGACATATACTCATCATTTTGTTATTATATTCATATCAATCTATTTTCAGGAGAACTTATGAATATAAAAAAAAGAACCACCAGATTTTTACTGACAGGCTCTACTTTTGTTTTATTAACTACTATCCTATTTTTAAGCTACGCTTGTTTGAAGACGTCTAGCACTCCCTGCAATGCGTTTGGTTGGTTATTATCGAACCACTCTGAGCTTACTCAGATAGAAGAATTCCCTTATCTATTGATTCTTTCATCGCTGTGCGGTTTTTTGTTTTCTGTTTACTTTCAAGCTTATGTATTTTACCAATTGCCAGGGACGATGAATGAGGCTGCCGGAGTTTTCACTGCATTGAAAGTTCTTTCTTTGATCAGTGTTTTCTTTTATTCGTTTGATCAGTCCTCATTATTCTTTTTTATAATCAATGGATTAGTCGTCATCTTATCTATTTTCACCTATTTTATTTTCTCATTGGTTTTTAAAAAGTTAAAGTTACCGCGTTATATCCAGTTCATCCCACTTTTTTGTTTTGGTTATAGCATGTTTTCTTTCTTTATTCTAGCGTTAGCACCAACCTTTGACCCAGAAAATATTCAAATCACCGGCAACTTTTTAGATTTGTTATTCATGTTGAGTCTTGGGTGGATGATGTGGAAAGTGAAAAAAGAGGCGGAAACAGAAGTCATCAACTCCGAGAAATAAGAAGGAGTTGCTTCTGCTTCAGCCTTTTTTATTTAGAGCGTGGAACAAAAGTAAGAAACACTTTTGTCTCGACCTCTTTTATCGTTTTTCTAAAATGTAAGAGTAGTCAGTCAAAGATAATTTTGCAATCAAAGATTCATATACTTTTCTTTTTATATATGCCCGTTCTGCTGGAACGATCTTGGTGTCCAAAACAGGGAAAACGATTTTTTCTTCACTTGGATGAAAGATTGGTAATCGTATTTCTTCGATTTCATTTGTTTCTATAGTAGCCGATAAAACAAGTGCATCAAAAAAGATGCTTGGTCGGCGTTTTTTGTATTTTTGTTTTTGGATTCGTTCTAAGATGACCTCGATCTGGTCGAAGAAATAGGATTCGTTCACATCACCGATAGTATGTGCTAAGTCCGTAAAATTCTTTGGCATTGGTAGTTGTTCTTTCTGAATGTAGAAATAATTTGCCAAGGTGACTGGTAGTTCCTTCTCATGGTTCACTGAAATAAACTGATACTCTTCATTTCCAGCACTTACTTTGTTGACAAGAAGAATATCCGCAGTTGTTCCATAAAAATAATCTTCTTCACCTTCAAAACAATAACGCCAAACCTCTTCCCCCATAGCTAATTTCTGTTCTTCTTGTGATAATTCCCGCAGTTGTGGCAGGAGTTCATTTGTGATGTTTTGACTTTCAGTAAGGTCTTTTTCATTGTTGAAGATCGGAAAATTCAACATGTATCGTCTATTTTCACGGAGCACCAATTTTTCTTCGATCAATTGATCTAAAAAATGTTCGAATTTTTTCTGAGGAAATTTTGTTTTTAGTTCTCTTAAAATAATTTCGTGCTGTTGATTTTCATACATATATGCCACAAATTCCGAAAAAATAGGTTGCTCGATTATTTTTCCTAGCTTTTTTTTCTTGCTATTTGAATAGAAATAGTTCATTTAGTTCCCTTCTTCGTTGTTTTCTCATTGAATAAAAAAGGCGGGAGAATCGTCGCGTTGACTTTCATCCCACCTTTTCACTGGCCACTATTTGATCATTTTTTAGTTAAATGCCGCTGTCAATTGAGGGACAACTTGTTTCTTACGAGAAACAACGCCTTTCAATAGTGCCCGATTATTTGTTAATTTTGTTTGGAAAGCTTCTTCGACTTTATCGATTGCATTTCCTGCTACCAATAATTCAGAATCGCTATCTAAAATATTTGTAACAACTAGTACAAACAAATCATATCCATTCTTAGCCATCTCTTCAGCCATCGCTTGTTCAAGCTCTGCTTGGCGATCCATGACTTCGTTTAGGTCAACGGTATTGATTTGAGCGATCCGCACATTTGCTTCACCCATTGGGAAGCTTTTTGCATCTAAGTCTAGAAGGACTGCTGCTGTTTTATCGCTTAAGTTCGTACCAGCTTTTAGCATATCTAATCCATAAGCTTCTAACTCAACTTCGGCTAATTCAGCAAGTTCTTTCGCTGCTGCTACATCTTCTGGTGTGCAAGTTGGTGATTTGAACAACAGTGTATCTGAAATGATTGCAGACAACATGATCCCAGCGATCTCTTTCGGAATAGCCACTTGATTTTCTTTGTACATCTTCAATACGATCGTACTTGTACATCCGACTGGTTCTGCACGATAGTAAAGTGGGTTCGCTGTTTCAAAATTAGCGATACGATGATGATCGACAACTGACAAGATCTCAACATCGGCAATATCAGAAATACTTTGTTGGAATTCGTTATGATCGACAAGCATCACTTGTGCAGCTTCGTCTTTCGCAGAAGCTACGACACGAGGGGCAGCAAGTTTGAAATAATCTAATGCATATTGTGTTTCTTCACTAGGTTCTCCTAAAGCCACAGCTTCAGTGTCCTTACCTAATTGATTTTGCAAATGTGAGAAAGCAATCGCTGCTCCAATTGCATCTGTATCCGGATTTTGGTGTCCAAAAACTAAAATTTTTGACATTTTTTTCGCTCCTTTGTGATTTCTCCTATTTAATAATAGCAAAAAACGGAAAAGAAGCAATACTTATCTTCTTTTCCGTCCCTCGCTATTTTGTAAGATATCCTTTGTATTCTTCGGTATGAAGCAAGCGCTTGGCGTTTTCAACACGCTCTTTTGTTGGTGGTTCGATACCTTCTAAAGGATATTTCAAGCCAAGTGTTTCCCATTTATATTTTCCCATCGTGTGATAAGGAAGGATCTCTACTTTCGCTACATTCGTCAATGTTTTGATAAATGCATCTAAGCGGATCAAATATTCATCATAGTCACTTCGCTCTGGGACCAACACGTGTCTGATCCAGACTGATTTGCCGGTTTCAGAGAGATATTGAGCCATGTCCAGAATATTTTCATTGCCCCAATGCGTTAATTTTTTGTGTTCTTCATTATCGATATGTTTGATATCAAACAGTAATAAATCAGTATATTTCATCAACTCTTGGAAACGAGAAAAGAAAGGTTCATCACGTGTAAAAGGTTTACCACATGTATCTAGTGTGGTGTGTATGCCGCGTTTTTTTGCTTTTTGAAATAGTTCGATCAAGAAATCGATCTGTAACAACGGCTCTCCTCCACTAACGGTGATACCGCCTTCTGAGCCCCAATAAGAACGATAACGTTCAGCTTGATCTAAAATCTCATCTGCCGTATATTCTTTTCCTCCGCCGATATTCCACGTATCAGGATTGTGGCAAAACTCGCAGCGCATGCGACAGCCTTGCATAAAAACGACAAATCTAACTCCAGGGCCATCTACTGAACCAAACGTTTCAATCGAATGGACATAGCCAATTGTTTTTTCTACCATAGGGATCACTTCTTTTCTTTGATTTCATTTTATAAAAATATTCTTCTGAGCAAAGCTAAAAGATGAGGGCAAGGACAATGAGTCGTCCTGCCCTCAAGTTGATTACATTCTGTCGTGTGATGTTCTCATCAAGACGTCTAGTTGTTGTTCTCTTGTCAAATCACGGAACTTAACAGCATAGCCAGATACACGAATTGTTAAGTTAGGGTATTTCATTGGATTTTCCATCGCATCGCGCAATAAATCATTACTGAATACATTCACGTTCAAATGGTAAGCTCCTTTAGAGAAGTAACCATCTAATACATTACGTAGATTACCGATTCTTGTATCTTCATCTTTACCAAGTCCAGTTGGGTTGATCGTTTGTGTATTTGAGATACCATCACGAGCATATGCATAATTGATTTTAGCTGTTGAGTTCAAGCTTGCTAATAATCCATTTTGTTCTGCATTATAACTTGGGTTTGCTCCTGGTGCAAGAGGTTTTCCAGCTTCACGACCATCCGGAGTATTCCCTGTATTTTTACCGTACACTACATTTGAAGTAATAGTTAACAATGATGTTGTTGGTGTAGAGTTGCGGTAAGTTTTATGACGTTTGATCTGTGTCATGAAGTATTCTAAGATCCATTCTGCTAATTTATCTGCATTATCATCGTCATTACCATATTTAGGGAAGTCGCCTTCTACTTCAAAGTCTACAGCGATTCCTTTTTCATTACGGATTGGTTTTACTTTTGCATATTTGATTGCAGCCAAGCTGTCAGCAGCATGTGAGATACCAGCGATACCTGTTGCAAACGTACGTTTCAATTCTGAATCCATCAATGCAAGTTGTGCTGCTTCATAAGAATATTTATCATGCATGTAGTGGATGATGTTCAATGTATTGACATATAATTCAGCCAACCAATCCATCACATTCATGAAGTTATGTT
Organism: Enterococcus sp. BSD2780061688st2 D3; assembly: GCF_005844145.1. Lineage (NCBI taxonomy): Bacteria > Bacillati > Bacillota > Bacilli > Lactobacillales > Enterococcaceae > Enterococcus > Enterococcus sp. BSD2780061688st2 D3. Next base: position 82,338 of record NZ_SPHN01000012.1, on the reverse strand, counting down.
TTACTTCTTCAAAGTCTAATGTTTCAGAAGAAATCGGACGATATTCTGGTCCAACTTGTGCGCCTGTAACTTCATCTACACCACCATTGATAGCATATAATAAAGCTTTCGCTAAGTTTGCACGGGCACCGAAGAACTGCATGTCTTTACCGACAACTGTTGCAGATACACAACATGCGATCGCGCAGTCATCTGAACCCCATTGTTCACGTAATAGATTATCATTTTCAAATTGGATCGAAGAACTTTCGATAGCGATCTTGCTTGCATAAGTTCTAAATCCTTCTGGAAGATGTTCTGAATACAAAACAGTTAAGTTTGGTTCTGGAGAAGGTCCCATGTTTGTCAATGTATGCAATAGGCGGAAATCATTCTTCGTTACTAATGAACGGCCATCTAAGCCCATACCTGCAATGGAAAGTGTTGCCCAGATTGGGAAACCTGAGAATAATTGGTTATATTCTGGCGTACGAGCAAATTTTACCATACGAAGTTTCATCACTAAATGGTCGATCAATTCTTGTGCTTCTTGTTCAGTGATCACACCATTGTCTAAGTCACGTTGGATGTAGATATCTAAGAAAGCAGAAACACGACCGATAGACATCGCAGCACCATTTTGTGATTTGATTGCAGCTAGATAACCAAAGTACAACCATTGTACAGCTTCTTTTGCATTTGCTGCTGGTTTTGAAATATCATAGCCATATTTAGCAGCCATTTCTTTCATTTGAGCTAATGCACGATATTGTTCTGTGATTTCTTCACGAAGACGAATCACGTCTTCACTCATTGTATGGTAACCAGTCATATCATGATCTTTTTTCTTTTGTTCCATCAAATAGTCGATTCCATATAAAGCGATACGACGGTAGTCACCAATGATACGTCCGCGGCCGTAAGCATCTGGTAAACCAGTGATGATCTTGTTTTTACGTGCAGCACGCATTTCAGCAGTGTACGCATCGAAAACACCTTGGTTATGTGTTTTTCTCCAATCAGTAAAGATATGTGTCAATTCATCATTTGGTGTATAGCCATTACTTTTTAGTGCATTGTTTGCCATGTTGATTCCACCAAAAGGCATGAATGCTTGTTTCAATGGTTTGTCAGTTTGTAAACCAACAACTTTTTCTAAGTCTTTATCCAAGTAGCCAGCGTCATGTGAAGTGATCGTTGATACGATTTCTGTATCCATATCGTAAACACCGTTACGTTCGAATTGGATATCATTTAATTTTTGTAGTTCTGCCCATAATTTTTCTGTTGCTTCTGTTGGTTTTTCTAAGAAGCTGTCATCCCCACGGTATTCCGTGTAGTTATTTTGAATAAAATCGCGTGTATCCACGCCTTCTTTCCATTTCGTTCCTTTAAATCCATTCCATTGCTCCATTGTATGGACCTCCTATTTTCTGTTTAATGTAACAGTTTTTACGTGATTAGTATAACACAGAAGCAGACCTTTGCAAGGGTTTTCTTGTTTTTTATTTAACAAAATAAAAGCTTTTTAGTATAGACATTGGACCAACGTTGATTTACCAGTGTTTAGCCATTGTGAACACTTTCATATTTTTGACAATATCTATTAATATTTTATTAACAAACATGAAATAAGAGGGTTATCTGTATTAGTACAGATAACCCTCTTATCAAAAAATACCATAACAGTTTACTCGTCAATCGAAATCTCTGGTGAATCAATTACTTTGATGACTTCGCCACCGCTTTTTTCATCCATTGCAAAGGAACCATTGGATGTTCTGTCACCAATCGGATAGTCCGTTGGATCAATGACTAGCTCTTGTCCTTTTTGGTTGATCACTGTCATCTCTTTCGATTTGCCTTCCGACATGTAAATGATACGATGCGGATTTTTCTTTAATTCACGCAAAACTGTGACACCACGCTTCGCACGCGAGGTTTGACTGATTTCTTGTGCTAACATTCGTTTAACGGCTCCACGCTGAGTAACGATCACGATCGGTGTATCTCCTTCAGCAATCACTAAGAGTCCATTGACCACAGTATCTTCTTCTTTAAGATTGATCGATTTGACACCAGCTGCTTTTGTCCCAACTACTGGCACTTCTTGGAGCGGATAACGTAGTCCCATGCCCTGATGTGTGACTAAAAAGACATCTAAGGCTGTCTGACCGTCTTCAAGGTAAACGGCGACTAATTCATCGTCTTCGCTCTTCAGCTTCATCCCGCTAAGCGGACGGCTCTTGTACGTACGCCATGGTTCGAATTCTGTCATTCTCGTTTGTTTGATCCATCCTTGTTTACTGATGAACACAAATGTTTTCTCCGGATCGATTTTTTTGTAAGGAAAGACTGCCAAAATCGACTCATCTACAGAAAGATTTAAAATCGTTTGCGAGATATGTTCCCCTGCATCCTTCCATTTCAAATCAGGCAACTCATGGACCGGACGATAAATGACATTAGCTTTGTTCGTGACGAGGAGAAGATGATCCAATGTATTCAGTTCTCCGGAATATAGCAAGTAATCGCCCTCTCTCATCCCGATTTCTTCAGGTTTAGAGGCGCTATATGAACGTAGACTAGTTCGTTTCACGTAGCCTTCTCTGGTCACACTGACAACAACGTCTTCTTGTGCCACCAATACTTTGGTATCGATTTTGATTTCTTCGATTTCATCTTCGATCTTCGTCATACGAGCATTCGCGTACTTTTTCTTGACTTCGCGAAGTTCTTTTTTCATCACAGAGAATAGTTCTTTGTCATCAGACAAGATCTTATTCAATTCAGTGATTTGAGCAATCAGGCTTTCTGACTCTGCACGTAACTCCGTGATATCTGTATTCGTTAAACGATACAATTGCAGTGTCACGATTGCTTCTGCCTGTTCCTCAGTAAATTGGAAAACGTCCACTAAATTTTTCTTTGCATCTTTTTTATCTTTACTTTCACGGATCGTCGCAATCACTTCATCAAGGATCGATAAAGCTTTCATCAATCCTTCAACGATGTGCTGACGTTTTTGCGCCTTTTCCAAATCAAATTGACTACGCTTCGTGATCACCTGTTTTCGATGGTCGATATAACTACTCAAGATATCTTCCAAGCCGACTTGATGAGGTGTCATATGATCGATAGCGACCATATTGAAATTGTAGTTGATTTGCAGTTCTGTATTTTTGAATAAATAATTTAAGATTCCAGGTGCATTTGCATCTTTTTTTAGTTCTACGACGATTTGTAACCCTGTTCGGTCACTTTCATCTCGTACCTCAGCGATTCCATCGATTTTTTTATTCAAACGGATCTCATCCATTTTCTTGACAAGCGTTGCTTTATTTACTTCATATGGGATCTCAGAGATCACGATTTGTTGTTTGTTCCCTTTGATGGCCTCGATTTTTGTCTTTGAACGAAGTATGACCTTGCCCCGTCCAGTTTCGTAGGCTTTTTTGATTTCATCTTTCCCTTGTAAGATTCCGCCAGTTGGGAAATCTGGTCCTGGGATAAATTCCATCAACTTGTCTAAACTAGCTTTTGGATGGTCGATCATGTAGATCGTTCCATCGATCACTTCCGCTAAGTTATGTGTGGGGATCTCTGTTGCATACCCTGCTGAAATCCCTGTCGATCCATTGACCAGCAGATTAGGGTATCTGGCTGGTAAAACAGTGGGTTCTTTTTCTGTATCATCAAAGTTCCAGACAAGATCCACTGTGTTTTTTTCGATGTCTGCCAGCATTTCACCACTCAACTGTGATAATCGGGCTTCTGTATAACGCATGGCAGCTGGTGGATCTCCATCCATACTCCCATTGTTTCCGTGCATCTCGATCAAGACTTCTCTTAGTTTCCAATCTTGACTCATACGAACCATTGCTTCATAGATACTGCTATCTCCATGAGGGTGATAGTTCCCCATGATGTTCCCAACAGATTTAGCAGATTTTCTAAAGCCTTTATCAAAAGTATTACCATCTTTATTCATGGCAAATAAAATCCGTCTTTGAACGGGTTTCAATCCATCACGAATATCAGGCAACGCTCTTTCTTGGATAATATATTTTGAGTAACGTCCAAAGCGGTCACCCATTACTTCTTCTAGCGTTAGCTCTTGTACTTCTTGACGATTTTCCATCAGGTGACCTCCTATTCTACAACAATTTGATCTGTTTGTTTCTCTTCATCCAGTAATTCGTTTGAAACAGATGGTGTGATCTCAACTTCTTCTTTTTTATCAAGGATACTTCCATCTTCTTCCAAAGTAAACTGGACATGGGTTTCGATCCATTTACGACGTGGCTCGACTTTATCTCCCATCAACGTGGTGACACGACGCTCTGCTTGGGCTGCGTCATCGATCCGAACGCGGATCAACGTACGTGATGTTGGGTCCATCGTTGTTTCCCATAATTGTTCCGCATTCATTTCTCCAAGCCCTTTGTAACGTTGAAGCATATAGCCTTTACCGATCTTCTTGATCGTTGCTGCAAGCTCATCATCCGTCCAAGCATATTCGATTACTTGTTTTTTCCCTTGTCCCTTAGATACTTTGTATAATGGCGGTAGAGCAATGTAGACTTTCCCAGCTTCGATCAAAGGTTTCATGTAGCGATAGAAGAAAGTTAACAACAATACTTGGATATGTGCACCATCCGTATCTGCATCGGTCATGATGATGATCTTGTCATAATTGCAATCTTCAATCGAAAATTCTGGACCAACACCCGCACCGATCGTATAGATCATGGTATTGATTTCTTCATTTTTTAAAATATCTTGCATCTTCGCTTTTTCGGTATTGATAACTTTTCCTCGAAGTGGCAAAATAGCTTGGAACTTGCGATCTCGTCCTTGTTTCGCTGACCCACCGGCTGAATCCCCTTCGACTAAATACAATTCATTCTTTTTGGGATTACGGGATTGCGCAGGCGTCAATTTCCCTGATAAGAGAGATTCCCCTTTTTTACGCTTCTTGCCGTTGCGGCTTTCTTCTCGCGCTTTTCGTGCTGCTTCTCGCGCTTCTCTGGCTTTTACAGCCTTTCGAACAAGCATTTGACTCATTTCACTATTTTCTTGTAAATAAAAGCCCATTTGTTCACCAATGACGTTATCTACGACGGTCCGTGCTACTGGTGTCCCTAGTTTTTCTTTTGTTTGTCCTTCGAATTGAAGCAGGTTTTCTGGCACGCGAATTGAAAGGACAGCGGCGAGACCTTCTCTAAAATCACTACCTTCAAGGTTCTTGTCTCTCTCCTTCAGCAAGCCCACTTTTCTAGCATATTCATTGTATGCTTTTGTCATAGCAGTTTTCATTCCTGCTTCGTGGGTACCACCATCTTTTGTTCGAACATTATTAACGAAAGACAAGACATTTTCAGAATAGCCATCATTATATTGATAAGCTACTTCCACTTCGATTCCGTCTTTTTCACCAGAGAAATAAACAACTGGTGTCAATGTATCTTTTTCTTCATTCAAATAATCGACAAATTCTTTGATTCCTTCTTCATAATGAAAGACTTCATTAACTGGCTCTTCTCCACGTAAATCAGAGAGAGTGATCCGTACGCCGCGTAATAGGAAAGCTGATTCTCTCAAACGTTCTGATAATATTTCATAAGAAAATTTTGTGGTAGAAAAAATCGAATCATCTGGCAAGAAATGGACGGTCGTGCCATTTGCTTTTTTAGTTTTGCCGATTTTTTTCAGTGTGCCGTTTGGTTTTCCGCCATTACTGAATTTTTGTTGATATTCAATGCCATCACGTACGATCGTGACAACCAGCCATTTTGACAATGCGTTTACAACGCTGGCACCTACACCATGAAGTCCTCCAGAGGTTTTATATCCTCCTTGGCCGAACTTCCCGCCGGCATGCAATACCGTAAAAATCACTTCGACTGTTGGGATACCTGACGCATGCATCCCTACTGGCATTCCACGTCCGCTATCTACGACGGTGATACTATTGTCTTCATGTATCGTTACGCCAATTTCATTTCCATATCCTGATAATGCTTCATCTACAGCATTATCGACGATTTCATAGACTAAATGATGTAAGCCTCGGCTGTCAGTCGACCCAATATACATCCCTGGTCTTTTTCTGACTGCCTCTAATCCTTCAAGAACCTGGATTGACGCATCATTATATTCGTTCTTTACTTTTTTTGCCAAGGCAAACGCTCCTTCAATAATACTTTGCGGTAAAAACCGCACCACGATAATCATACTAGAAAAGCTCCTGAAAAAAAAGAGGGTAGAAGCGAATTAAAAACTATTTAATACCTCGTTTCCTACCCACATATGCTCTTTTTGAGCCATTTCTCTTTTGGCATTTCTCTGTCTTTTGAGTTTTTCTAACCATTGTTCTGTTCTTGCATTTTGTTCCACTCGATCTTGATACAACGGTCCATCACGACATCTTCATGATTTGCTTTTTGGAGTATGTTCGCTGCTTCTTCATTTTGGATCCCTAACTGCGCCCAAAAAACTTTTGCATTCGTCTGTAAAAACTCTTCGGCGATTCCTGGTAAAAATTCACTGCGACGAAAAATATCGACAATATCGATAGGTTCATCTATATCTGAAAGACGTGCAAATACTTTTTCTCCTAAGACTTCCTGTCCTGCTAAAACAGGATTGACTGGTAAAATTCGATATCCCTTGTCTTGGAGCAACTGAGCAATTTTATAGCTTGTACGCTCTTCCTTATTACTTAAGCCTATGACCGCGATCGTTTTCGCTTCTTTTAAATAATCAAAGATTCTTTCTTGCGTTGGATTTTCAAATGCCATCTATTTTACGCTTCCTTTCGTCTGATCTTTCAAGTTTTTCCGATTGTTCCTGCTTACTATTCATGCTAAAATAAACCTTAGTTTTCAACTTGAAAGAGGGTTAAAAATGAAATTGATCTTATTATTTATTGTAGCATACCTTTTAGGTTCGATTCCTTCGGGCGTTTGGGTAGGCAAATTGTTTTTTAAAAAAGATATTCGCCAACACGGCAGCGGCAATACTGGCACGACGAATACATTCAGAGTACTAGGTAAAACCGCAGGAACCATTGTTTTGTTCATGGATATCCTGAAAGGAACATTGGCAACTTGTCTGCCGTTTATTTTCCACGTTACGAGCATTAATCCGCTTTGGTTTGGTGTTTGTGCGATTTTAGGGCACACATTCCCGATATTTGCAGGATTCAAGGGCGGAAAAGCTGTAGCTACAAGTGCCGGCATGCTTTTGGGATTCAATCCGCTCTTTTTCGTTTATTCGTGTATTATTTTCATCGTTAGTCTTTTTTGTACAAGCATGGTTAGTTTGAGCAGTATGATCAGTGCAGTGTTGATCACATTATCCACGATCTTCTTGCCTTATATTGCCCCTAGCATTTTACCTGAGCCTAACTGGTTGCTTACGATCATTGCCTTCTTAGTGTCATCTTTTATTTTTTATCGTCACAAAGACAATATCAAACGTATCAAAGATAAAACTGAAAGTAGAGTCCCTTTTGGCTTGAACAGCAGCAAAAAGAATAATTGAAAAGCAGAGAGCAAGTGAGACAAAAAGAAGTTGGGACAGAAGTGTTTAACTCCGAGAAATAAGAAGAAATTCACGAAAATTGCTGTTCAAATTGTTGTGAATTTCGGCTTATTTAAGAAGGAGTTGCTTCTGTTCCCACCGTTTATTCGTTTATAAAGAATGAGACAAAAGTGTTTCTTACTTTTGTCCCACGCTTTTTTTTATTGTTTTTTAACATATTTCTTGAAATTCTGTTCTATTTTACTGTAATCGAATATTTTGTTTTAAAGATTTCATGGGCCCCTAATTGATTGATTCCAGCTTTTTCCATCAGCTTACCTGTGCTGTCCACTGTATCCGCGATCCCACACCAAGGTTCGATACATACGAACGGAGCTTCTTTGGGATAAGGAGACCAAATACCCACGTAAGGCATATCTTTATAGCTCAAAGTCACACTATGACTCGTTTTTTCGCTTCTGATAGCATAAGCATTCAACCCTTTTGTCTCAAAGACCAACGCATCCTGATCGAATAATTCACGCATCAATGCAAGATTCGTATTTGTCTGGCCCAATGTTTTTTGATCCATATCGATATACGGACCATTTAGAGGTAAACGCAATCTAGATTTTCTTGGTGAGAATGCAAGATAAAAATCTTCAAAAGTCAATCCTTCTTCAAGTGGAACGTTAAAGGCAGGATGCCCGCCAATCGAAAAGAACATTTCTTCTTCTCCAACATTCGCTACTTGGTAATGAACAGTGATCCCATCCCCACCTAGTTCATAAGAAATGACGAGTTCAAAATCAAATGGATAATTTTTCTTTGTTTCAGGAGTACTTTTTAGCATAAAACTAGCTAATTCCTCGCCTTGCTCAATGACCTCAAAATCCATATCTCTAGCAAAGCCATGTTGCCCCATCGAATAAGTCTTCCCTTGATAAGTATATTGGTCATCTTTAAGGCGACCGACAAATGGAAATAATACTGGCGCATGGCGTCCCCAGTATTCAGGATCACCTTGCCAAATGTATTCCAAATTTGATTCTTTTGATTTTAAACTAATCAATTCTGCGCCATGTTCAGCGATTTCAGCAATCAATTGATCATTTTGAATGATAACAGTCATAGTAATTCCTCCATCATTAAATCCTAAAACCTGAGACGATAGCTGTGTCTCAGGTCTATAAGTTTTTCCTCTATTTGAATAAATGTTGAACTGCTTTTTTAGATTGAATCAGTTAATAGCTGTGCTTAGTCAATTCTTCTTTAAAGCGAGAATTCAAAACTTTTAGATACGTGCCCTTCATCCCCAGAGAACGAGATTCAATGATACCGGCTGACTCTAATTTGCGTAATGCATTCACGATCACTGAACGAGTGATGCCGATCTTGTCAGCAATATTTGAAGCCGTCAAACGGCCTTCATCTCCCTCTAATGCATCAAAAATCGCCTGCACCGCTTTTAATTCACTGTATGATAACGTATTGATCGCCATCTGGACCGCAGTCGCACTGCGAACGTCGGCTTCGATACTTCGAGATTTTTGATACAAGATCTGCATCCCAACTACTGTTGCTCCGTATTCAGCCAATACTAGATCATCATCATTGAAAGCTTGTTCCATTTTCGCAAGAATGATCGTCCCTAAACGTTCCCCTGCACCAAAGATCGGTACAACAGTGGTTAAACCAAAAGGATACTTTTCTCTGGTTTCAAAAGGAAAAGCAGTGATTTCACTGGTGATAGGAATATTCGCTTCTGTTTTATTTAGTTGACCAACAGTGTCTGTATAAGAATCGGGAAATTGCTTTTCAACAAACATGCTTTTTACACGATCGTTGTTTACATCGTGACGTTCATTATAACCTAAAAGTACACCATCACTACCGATGATATATACATTACTATCTAAAATAGCACCTAGAGTAACAGCCATCTTATCGTAAGGTAAATCTGCTTGCATATCAAAAGTATTTTTTTGTTGCAAGAGTTTATTTATCTTGCGGGTCTTTGTCAATAAATCCGTCATTTTCTTCCTCCGATTTTATAAAATATAGCGGCTTAAGTCTTCGTTTGCCGCGATTGAGCCCAACTTTTCATCCACATATGCTTCTGTGATGGTTATTTCCCCCATCTGCATATCAGGTGCTTCAAATAGTAGATCTTCCAATAGTTTTTCAAGAATCGTGTGCAAGCGACGCGCACCGATGTTATCTGTGTCGCGGTTCACGTCATAAGCGATTTGTGCAATTTTCTCAATCGCTTCTTTTGTGAACGTTACTGAGACATTTTCTGTACCGATCAAAGCCACATATTGCTTGATCAACGCATTGTTTGGTTCAGTCAGGATCTTGATGAAGTCTTCTGCCGTCAGATCATCCAATTCAACACGGATCGGGAAACGTCCTTGTAGTTCAGGGATCAAGTCGCTAGGTTTTGACAGATGGAACGCCCCTGAAGCAATGAACAAGACATGGTCAGTCTGGATCGTACCATATTTCGTATTTACTTGTGAGCCTTCAACGATTGGTAAAATGTCACGTTGGACCCCTTCTCTTGATACTTCACCGGATTGCTGTGATTTTGACGTGATCTTATCGATTTCATCAATAAAAATGATCCCGCTTGATTCTGCTAATTTGATTGCTTCACTATGGATATCCGCATCTTTGACAAGTTTAGCAGATTCTTCTTTTGTCAATAATTCTAAGGCTTCTTTGACTGTCACTGTGCGTTCGACCTTTTTCTTAGGTGTCAAAGCTCCTAGTGTTTCGTTCAAGTCGATACCCATTTGCTCTAATCCGTTGTTCATCATTGGTGCTGGTTTCTTTTGATCTTCCACTTCAATCGTTACTTCGCGGTTATCCAAAAGACCTTTTTGTAGCTGTTCCAATACCGTTTTGCGATTCACTCGTATGTCTTCAGTGACATCTTCTTGAGGTTCTGCATTATTTTGCTGCGCCATATTGAACATATTCATCATCTGTTCAAATTGATTGCCAGATTGTTTTTGTTCTTTTTTGATACCAGGAACCAACACTTTTACTAAGCGTTTTTCAGCATTCTTTTTCGCATCCATATATACACGGCTATATTGTTCTTTTTCTACGATTTGGATCGCATTTTCAACTAGATCACGCACCATCGATTCGACATCGCGCCCTACATAACCTACTTCAGTAAATTTAGTTGCTTCGACTTTGACAAAAGGTGCATTGACGATTTTCGCTAAACGGCGGGCAATTTCTGTTTTACCTACCCCAGTCGGTCCGATCATCAACATGTTTTTAGGTGTGATATCTTGTTGCATTTTTTCATCTAGTTGTAGACGGCGGTAGCGGTTACGTAATGCTACAGCAACTGATTTTTTAGCGTCATGTTGACCAACGATGTATTGGTCCAATTCGCTGACGATTTGTCTTGGTGTTTGTTTTAATTCATTCATAGTTTGTTCACCTCTATATTTCTTCCACGATGATATTATGATTTGTGAAAATACAAATATCTGCTGCGATATTCAATGCATTTTCTGCGATTTCTTTTGCACTCATATCATTTTGAGCATAGTTTTTCATTGCACGGGCGGCAGCTAATGCGAAGTTACCTCCTGAACCGATAGCCAAAATACCATCATCAGGCGTGATCACTTCACCAGTCCCCGATACTAGAAGCATCTCTTTATCATTCATAACGATCAGCATTGCTTCTAATTTTTGCATCGATTGTTGTGTGCGCCATTCTTGCGCCAATTCTACTGCTGCTCTTTGCAAGTTGCCGTTATATTCATTTAGCTTTCCTTCAAACTTTTCTTCTAAAGTAAAAGCATCTGCCACACTTCCAGCAAAACCGACAACCACTTCGTCATTGTAGATGCGGCGTACTTTTCTGGCAGTGCCTTTCATAACAACAGATTCCCCCATCGTTACTTGACCATCGCCCGCCATTGCGAACTTGCCGTTTTTTTCAACAGCACAGATTGTCGTTGAATGGAATTGTGATTCTACCATAGTTATTTCCTCCTAAATAGTTAACTTTCTCTTTTATCTCACGCTCTTGGGTGAAAAGAACGGTAATTTTTTTGTAAGCTTTCTTTGGTTACATGCGCATAGATTTGGGTCGTTGAGAGGTTCGCGTGACCAAGCAATTCTTGCACCGTACGCAGATCTGCACCATTATTCAATAGATGGGTTGCAAATGTATGTCTAAGCATATGGGGATGAATCGAACTATCTAAGCTGCTTTTTTTTATTATTTGGTTTAAAACATATTCAATGCCTGTTGGTGTGATTGGTTCTCCATGATGATTGACAAAAACGATATCATGCTCTTTCTGATACTTCGTCATCAAGACTTGACGGCCATTTTCAACATATTCCATTAAAGCATCATGTGCAAATGATCCAATCGGCGCATATCGTTCTTTGTTTCCTTTCCCATGGACCAGCATGACTTCCGAATCAAGATCGATATCCGACATTTTCAGATTGCTGCATTCACTTAAACGGATACCCGAACCATAGAGAATCTCTAATAATGCTCGATTTCTCAGTTCCAACGGTTTTTCTCCCGTTACACTATCGAATAGTGCCTGCATTTCATCTTCATAAAAAAAGCGGGGCAATTTTAAATTTTTCTTTTTGAGGTGCACATAGGAAAAAGGGTTTTCAATGATCAGCTCTTCTTTTAAAAGGTACTGATAAAATGAACGTAGACTGGCGATCTTTCGACTAATCGAATTTCTGCTGTACATCTCATCAGTCAAGTAGCTCAAATACACGCGTACATCCATATGTTTTACTTTTAATAAATCGTCATCACCAGAGTCAGCCAAAAATTGATGGAAGTTGTTGATATCTTCTTCATACGCTTCCCTTGTTTTTTCGGAATACCCTCGTTCAACGATTAAATAACGTAAAAATTTTTCTTTCCATGGTTGTTCTGTCATTTCATCACCTTCCTTTTGATCCCAGAGATAAATTTAGCATAGCAAAAATAAAAAGACAAATAAATTGTCAGAATTTAACCAATATTTCTAAGTTTATTCACAATTAAAACAATTATCTTGACAAAAAGAAGGCGTCTTCTTTTATTTATCGACCATTGAAAAAAAAAGTTCCCCACCAAAAGAAGAGCGTGGACAAAAGTAAGGAACACTTTTGTCTCACACTCTCAACACGAGTAGAGGGTAGAAGAAGAAGCTCCCTCGAAAATAAATCAAAATCCACAAAAATTTGAAAAGAAATCCCCATGAAATTTTTCTTATTTCTCGTAGTTAAACGCTTCTACCCTCTTTTGTCTAATTGGCAGGAACTTCTTCAAATAATTCACGTTTGAAATGTTCGCCCACTTCCAATGCTCTTTGAGCAATTGTTTCATAGCGTGTTTTTTTATCACGAATACGTTTCGGTAACTCAGGGAACAATCCATAGTTTGCATTCATCGGTTGGAAATGTTTGCCTTCTGCGTGTGTGATATAGTATGCCATGCTGCCGATAGCAGTTTCTTGTGGAAATTCAATTGGCTCCTCAGATTTTGCCAAACGAGCGGCATTGATACCTGCAAGTAGACCACTGGCGGCACTTTCAACATACCCTTCGACACCCGTCATTTGTCCGGCAAAAAATAGATCTTCGCGTTTTGTCGATTGATACGTAGGCTTCAATAATTCTGGCGAATTCATGAAACTGTTACGGTGCATCACACCATAACGCACGAACTCAGCATTTTCTAATCCAGGGATCATCCGGAAAACACGTTTTTGTTCGCCCCACTTCAAATGTGTTTGAAAACCGACAATATTATACAAAGACGCTGCCGCATTATCTTGGCGTAACTGAATGACTGCATACGGTCTTTTGCCCGTTTTTGGATCTTCTAATCCAACTGGCTTCATAGGACCAAACAGCATTGTTTTGAAGCCTCTTTGTGCCATCACTTCGATTGGCATACAGCCGTCAAAGTATTTTTCTTTTTCAAAAGATTTCAACTCGGCAACTTCTGCTGTCGTTAATGCTTCATGAAAAGCCTTGAACTCTTCTTCTGTCATTGGACAGTTTAAATAAGCTGCTTCCCCTTTATTGTAGCGAGATTTCAAGTAGACTTTGTCCATGTCGATCGTTGCTTTATCGACGATTGGCGCAGCCGCATCATAAAAGTAAAATCCTTCTGATCCATTGAATTCTTTAATACTTTCCGCCAAAGGATGAGAAGTCAACGGACCTGTCGCAATGATCGTGATGCCCTCTGGTATGGCAGTTATTTCTTCGTTGACGACTGTTACCAAAGGATGTTCTTTGACTTTTCGCGTAATGGTTTCAGAAAAGGAATCACGGTCAACCGCTAAAGCTCCTCCAGCAGGAACAGCTGTTTCATCAGCTGAAGTAATGACTACGGAATTCAAACGACGCATTTCTTCTTTCAACAAACCGACCGCATTTGCTAGACTATTGCCTCTTAGGGAGTTGGAACAGACTAGTTCAGCAAAATTACTTGTGTGATGTGCCTCAGTTGATTTTACTGGACGCATTTCATATAAACGAACAGGGACTCCTGCTTGCGCAATCTGCCACGCAGCTTCACTTCCAGCAAGACCTGCTCCTACAACATTAACAGTTTTCAATGATTGACCTCTTTTCATTTCTTATTTTTGGATGTCTTCTTCGTAATCGCCATTTACACAAACGACTTGTTTGCCGCCTTTAACCTTTTTCTCTACAAGATATTGGTCACATTTTGGACAATTTCTGCCGACAGGTTTATCCCATGAAGTAAACTCACATTCTGGAAAACGAGAACAACCATAAAAAATACGATTTTTCTTAGATTTACGTTCGATGACCTGTCCTTCATGACAAACTGGGCAAGTTACACCGATTTCTTTGACGATTGGTTTGGTATTTCTACATTCTGGAAAATTGCTACATGCATAGAATTTACCATACTTACCTAATTTTATGACCATCGGATGCCCACAAATGTCACAATCAAAGCCAGCAGGTTCATCCTTGATCTGGATCTTCTCGATTTTTTCTTCTGCATTTGTTAGTTCTTTTTCAAAAGGTTTATAGAAACGGTCCACTACTTTGACCCAAGCTTCTTTTCCTTCTTCTACTTTATCTAAATCGCCTTCCATTTCAGCGGTGAAGTGGATATCGACGATTTGTGGGAAGAACTCGCAAATCAATGAATTGACGATTTCACCAAGTTCTGTTGGTTCAAAACGTTTTTGCGTCAATTTGACGTAATAACGACGTTGGATCGTATCTAAAGTTGGTGCATACGTGGATGGACGTCCTACTCCATTTTCTTCCAATGCACGAATCAACGTTGCTTCACTAAATCGTGCTGGTGGTTGAGTAAAATGTTGTTTTGGTTCAATATCAGTAGATTGGACAACGTCTCCTTCGGCAAGATCTGGCAAAATATTTTCTTTGTCTTCTTTGCCGTCATCACGTCCTTCGACATACACTTGCATGAACCCTTTAAATTTAACCTTTGAGCCATTCGCAATAAAAATCACGCCGTTTTGTTCAATGGTTACCTTCATTGTGTCTAAGATAGCCGGTGTCATCTGGCTTGCTACAAACCGTGACCAGATCAATGTATAAAGTTTCAATTGATCTTTATCTAGATACTGCTTGATTTCATCTGGTGTACGCAATACACTCGTTGGTCGTACTGCCTCATGGGCATCTTGTGCCCCTTGAGCGTTTTTGATTTTACGATTGGCATGACTAGAAAATTCTTTTCCGTATGTTTCTTCGATAAAATCAGCCGCTTCCGCTTTCGCTGTTTCAGCAATACGTGTCGAGTCAGTACGCATATAAGTGATCAAACCAACTGTTCCTTGTTTTCCTAAAGAAATTCCTTCGTATAGTTGTTGAGCGACCATCATCGTTTTACGTGTTCTAAAGTTGAGTTTTCTGGCAGCTTCTTGTTGAAGACTACTAGTCGTAAACGGATTGGCTGGATTTCTCTTCCGTTCTTTTTTCTCAACTTTTTGAACAGTGAAATCTTGTCCATCGATTCGCTCAGTGACTTCTTTCACGGATTGTGCGTCTGGTAATTTTTTCTTTTTCCCGTCGATCCCCCAAAAATTCGCTTTGAATTTTTTACGCGCTTTTTTGAAATTCCCATCAATACTCCAATATTCTTCTGGAATAAATTCACGGATCTCCTGTTCGCGATCAATGATGATCTTCAGAGCTATGGATTGAACTCGGCCAGCACTTAGCCCCTTTTTCACTTTGCGCCAAAGAATCGGACTGATCGAGTAACCTACTAGACGATCCAATGCTCTTCGTGCTTGTTGGGCATCGACTAGATCAACATCGATCGTTCGTGGCTCTTTGAAGGCTGCTTTAACCGCATCCTTTGTGATTTCGTTAAAAACCACCCGATTCTTGTCATTTAAGTCTAATCCTAATAAATAAGCAAGATGCCATGCAATTGCTTCCCCTTCTCTATCCGGGTCACTTGCGAGATAAACTTTTTGTGCTTTTTTGGCAGCAGACTTCAAACTTTTGATGACATCGCCTTTACCGCGAATTGAAATATAATGGGGCTCATAGTTGTTCTCAACATCTATCCCCATTTTGCTTTTAGGTAGATCACGTATATGGCCAACACTAGCCATTACTTTATAATTACGACCAAGATATTTTTCTATCGTTTTGGCCTTTGCAGGTGATTCAACGATCACTAAATATTTATATGCCATTACTGAATGGACTCCTTTCCATTGTCGTGTTCCTACTATATATATAGGATTCATACAAATCGTAGCTTATCATATCCATTCAGAAAACGTTTGTCAAGAAAAGCCAATGATAAATCCGTTGTTATTCTTTTAATTCAGCCAATATATCTTGACCAGAAACCGCGCAAACTGCGCCATCTTGTATCAATTGATGGGAACCTTTCGAATGTTCTGTCAAAATATTTCCTGGAACAGAAAAAATGGGTCTTCCCAACTCCAAAGCGTGCTGGACAGTGATCAGAGAACCACTCTTTTCTCTTGCCTCAATCACACAGGTTCCTTCTGATAAAGCTGCGATGAGCCGGTTTCTCATCGGAAAATGATATTTCTTCGGACCTGTATCAGGAAGAAATTCACTGAGTAGCAAATGATTTTTTCCTATCTCTGCTTGTAATGCACGATTTTCTTCAGGATAGACTTTATTCATCCCTGTGCCAATGACAGCGATTGTTTTGCCAGAGTAATTGATTGCCGCTTGATGTGCATAGGTATCGATACCTTTTGCACAGCCACTCACGATCACAACTCCTGCTTCAACGACTGGAGCCAGCAGATGGTGCACTACTTTTTTTGCTAAAACAGACGTTTTCCTTCCACCAACGACACTGATCATCTTTCTATCCAACAACGAAAGATCACCTTGGTAAAAAAGTGCAATAGGGGGCGCTGTAAGATGCAGTAGTTGCGATGGATACTTTTTATCTAGGCATGTCACGACTGATTGTTTTGACAAGCTATCCGCCTGTTTTGCACAAATCTCTGCCCAGCTCTCTTCAAATAGATGATGGGAGTCGCCGATTTTTGCAATAGCAATGATTTCTGTTAGGGATAATTCTTTTTTCCCAGATTTCAGCAGATCTTGAATCACTTGCCATTTTCTTTGGATGCTCAACCCTTTTACACATGCTAATTTTACCAAAAATAAATCTATTTTATACATAACAAAGATCGCCTCTCTTTCTCATAAGTAACATGCGCAAGAGGCGATCAATTATTTTAAAGCAAATAGTTTTTTACAGGCGCAAATGTTTTGCGATGGATCGGTGTCACGCCTTTTTCTGCTAAACCAAGTAAATGCTCTTTCGTGCCGTAGCCTGCATTGTGATCAAAACCATAGCCAGGATACAACTTGTCATACTGTTTCATCAGATCATCTCGATAAACTTTGGCAATAATACTTGCCGCAGCAATCGATACAGAACGTGCATCCCCTTTGATGAGCTTTTCTTGTTGAATCGGTAAATCAAGCGTCATCGCATCAATCAATAAATACGTAGGCTTTACATCTAGTTTTTCAACTGCTTGGATCATCGCAAGTTTACTTGCTTCGTAAATATTGACCTCGTCAATCGTCTTTTCATCAATTATTCCGATCCCGATAGCAATCGCTTTTTCTTGGATTTGCGCATAAAGCAATTCTCGTTTTTTCTCTGACAATTGTTTGGAGTCATTTAAACCAAGGATTTCTTCATTTTTAGGCAAAACGACTGCTGCAGCCACAACTGGTCCAGCTAATGGTCCGCGACCTACTTCATCGATCCCTGCGATCCATTCATGACCACTTTCATACCCCTTTTTTTCAAAAATCGACATTTCTTGATATTTTGCTTTGATCAATGCTTCTTTTTTTAAGCGGTTCTCAAAAGCAACCAATGCTTGCTTTACGCCTTTACGTGAGTCCTGCCGAAATTCTTCAATAGTTGGATCTGTTAGCGAATGAATGGCTTTTAAGTGCTCTTTGATACTTTGAATCGACTCACTCATGTTCTTCTTGACCCACTTCTTCGTAACGGTCTAATGTGTAGCGGCCTAATTTCCCTTGACGGATGTCGAATACGACGACTTCACTCCCACGTTCATAGTCATCCTTATAGCCCCGTTTAGCGGTAATATCCATCAGTAGTTCAGAACCTAATTTCTGTTCTTGATCTTCCGATATGTTATAGCGTTCTGCTATTCTTCCTGGATAATAGCGCGCAAAAAAATCTAGGCCATAGATCGCTAAATCATCTAAATGCACAAGTTGATCTTTGATCGCACCAGTCAATGCCAATTTTTTGCCGATTTCTTCATCTTCAAATTTAGGCCATAGTATCCCTGGGGTGTCTAATAATTCGAGTTCGCTGCCTAAACGCAGCCATTGCTGACCTTTTGTTACGCCGGGTTTATTCCCTGTCTGTGCAATTTTTTTCCCAACTAGTCGATTCATCAATGTTGACTTACCCACATTGGGGATTCCTAGGACTATTGCCCGTATCGCACGAGGCTTGATCCCTCTAGCTGCATCACGTTCCCGTTTTTCTTTTAAGGCTTCTTTTGCCGCAGGAATCAGTGCTTTAATTCCTTTACTTTCTTGTGCCGTGATTGCAAGTGCTGAATGACCTTGCTTTTTAAAATAGTCTTGCCACAATCTAGTCTGCTGCGGATCTGCCAAGTCTGCCTTATTCAATAATACTAATCGTGGTTTTTGTTGGATGATCTGGTCGAGCATCGGGTTTCTTGAAGATAAAGGTAACCGCGCATCCACCAGTTCAAAAACGATATCTACATATTTCATTTTCTCAGATACTTCACGGCGTGCTTTCGCCATGTGACCTGGGAACCATTGGATAGTCATAGTGTGAAATAAACTCCTTTCGTATCAAGGTTTCTTTGACCCTGATCTTCCATACTTTTGGCTAAAATTGCCTTCATAAGTTTCATCAATTTAAAAAAAACTCATTCTCATCATATGTTATTTTATAGCTGAGTATCTTTCACATTTTATCATAAATTGTTTCGATATCAAATACTAACCCCTGTTTTTGGCAGTTCCTTGATAATTTTGTTTCCCATTATCCCGCGTGTATTGGATACATTAATCTATACGTTAATCTAGTTCACTTTTTCTTTTTCAGCAATTATGAGATATCTTTTATTTCTGACAACTGATTATTCTTTAGTTGTAATACTGTATCAAATGAGTGATAGAAGTCAAATTTTTCTGATATTAGTATCTATACTATCCTAGTACTAAGGCTGTGGTGGAAGCTTCTTTACTTTTGCCACACATCCTTCTTAATTATAGTACAGACCATTGAAGATTTATATACATTGATAATTATCATACAAAAAAACGCCATTTCGGAATTATTATACATTTTTCGATAAACACATTGAAAAGAAGAAAAACAGAAAATTTTTAGATAAACTCGTATATATTCCTTAAACAAATAGTTGAAATTTTTTGACAACGTTTACAAAAAGGCGGATGATGAGTAAAAGAAAGGAGCTGTTGAAAATGAATAGTATGGTTTTTGTTAATTTTCCAGTGGAGAATGTGGATGCTTCTGTCACTTTCTATGAAAAATTAGGTTTTACAAAAAACGAGGAATTTTCAAATGAACAGGCGAGTTCGATGGTTTGGGATGATACCTTTTGGATCATGCTACTTTCTCATGATTTTTATAAAAAGTTCTTGAAAGATAAAGAAATTGCAGACAATCACAAATCTAGTGGGGCCTTGATTTCGTTTAGTGTAGAAAATGCAGATGCTGTCAAAGAATTTGCAGAAATTGCAAAAGCAAACGGCGGTAACTATCATGCAGTCGATATGGGGATACCAGAGGAAGAAATGTTCTCCCTGGAAGTCCAAGACTTAGATGGAAACACTTTAGAACCAGTTTGGATGAAGATGCCTTAACAAAAAAGCTCTCATAGCGAGCGACACGAGCAAAAAAAGTGTAACAATATCTTTTACTGTGTTCATTCGCATATTGAGAGTTTTTTTATTTTTATTCAATAATACATATTTAATTTTTTGATTTCTGCCAGTCCAAGGATAATGTAACTATTCTAAACGTCCTCTCCGAAAAGTAAATCAAGTAACCCTTCCGTACTAAAATGAGTGATATACTCCGAAACATTCACCTCATTCAGCTTAGTTTTAAGCGATTCATATAGAAATGGCTGACCTTTAAGAGCCTCTTCAAGCTCTCTGATGTTCTTTTGTCCAAAAAAATCGCCCAAAAAGCGAATATCTGTGATTTTTCCTTTTTTTGTTGCCAAACGGATGTCGATGATCCCTATTGACGGAATGCGTGTACGACGAGTTAAAGAGAACACTGGTGTCTCACCGTAGATCCACTCATCATTGCCGTAGCGGTCATTCACTAATTCGCTGATTTTTTGCTTATCTGCAGAAGTTAGTACTAATTTTTTATCTTCAATTTCAGCTAAATCAGTGACATGATAAAGTTCTTTTAAAAGCGCATCACGGAAATCTTCAATATGCACATATTGGAATTCAGGATTTAAGTATGGCTTGATGTTTGTGACGCTTTTCCGTACTGATTTCGTTGCTTTGGACTCTATCTTTTCTTTTGAGACTGTCAATATCTTATCTAGTACAGATAAATCCACATCATACATCAATGTTCCATGGGAATATAACCGATTCTTTTTCGTATACATTGCATTGCCTGAAAATTTCATACCATCAACATACAGGTCATTGCGTCCACTAGCTTCGACAGTTGTGGCACCCATGTTTTTTAACGCTTGTACAATGGGTGAGGTAACAGTTTTATATTCGCCAAATACTGTCTGATCTTTCTTTGTGACAAAGCTGAAACTAAGATTCCCAAGATCATCATACACTGCTCCGCCACCAGAAGTTCGCCGTGTGATTGTGATTTTTTTCTGTTGTACGTAAGTTTGATTGATTTCCTCATAAACATTTTGATTTCTGCCGATGATCAC
This sequence comes from Enterococcus sp. BSD2780061688st2 D3, assembly GCF_005844145.1. NCBI lineage: Bacteria > Bacillati > Bacillota > Bacilli > Lactobacillales > Enterococcaceae > Enterococcus > Enterococcus sp. BSD2780061688st2 D3. The sequence goes on along the minus strand of NZ_SPHN01000012.1, from coordinate 61,327 downwards.
ACATGGTTCCTGAATGTATAACAGCAATAATGGTTCGTTGCCAGCATAATGATTCATTAAGTATTCTTCAGTGGCTAAATTTTTACGGATATCTCGACTTTCCATGATATGGTACCGCATGAGCAACCCCTCTTATCTGATGTAATTGTTGGTTCTATCTTCTCTTTTCTCCTTCAAAATGGCAACTATTTTGACTAAATACTGTATTATTCACCTCAAATATCTGTACTAAAATTTATTTTTAGTTTACGTAAAGATTAGGGCATTTTCACCCGCTTGAGAGATACACTATGGCGAATAATAACCTTGAAAGAAAGAGCGTAAAATAACTATCGGAAACAAAAATAACTCCTTCGTAAATAAGTCAAAAGTCACAAAAAATCACAAAAAAGATTCTCATTACTTCCTTCTTACTTATTGGAGTTATACACTTCTACCCATTCGTTTTTCTCATCATATAATATAGCCAGATTCAGCCAATCCATTTTATCTCGTGTAATGGATAATAAACGAACCGAGCTTTCCCTAAAATATCTTCTTGCGAAATCGTACCAAATGATCGACTATCTTTTGAGACCCGCCGATTATCCCCTAAAACAAAATAGCTATTCTCTGGCAATTTTTTTTGATTGATCAATTCTTCTAAAGTAAAATCTGTCGTATACGGTAAACTTTCATGGTCTGTTTTGATATTTTTTGTCAAAAAAGGTTCTTTGACTATTTTTCCATTTACTCGTAACTGATCATTTTCGTAGCTGATTGTTTCACCAGGTAAGCCAATCACTCGTTTGATGTAAATCGTTCCATCTGCCAATTGAAAAACAACAACGTCGAACCGTTTAATTGTTGAAAATTTTTCCATTACTACCATATCGCCTTGCTTCAGTATGTTCTCCATTGAATTTCCTTCAACTGGAACTGGAATCAGAACAAATCCTCTGATGATGAATACAATAAAAATGGAGCAGAGGACATATTTAAATACAAGCCAAAAACGGTCTATATATTGTTGTTTTTTTGTCAATATCCATCAATCCATCCTTTAATTTTTTCCTTCTTTCTCCATTATAGAAAATCTAACCAAAAAATGCGACTAGCTGAGTAGCTTTTTTAAATTTTTAACAAATTGTGATCAGTCGCATTTTTTTACTTTTATGCGTCCTCATTTGAAAACACTATCTTTACAAAAAAAGAGTGCTAGGCAAAAGTAAGGAATGCTTTTGCCTCACACTCAAAACACGCTTAAACGACAGAAACAAAAGGCATCTCTTGCTAGAAAGTTGCACACTTTTTTGTTCCAATCTCTTTACAAATGATTCAAAAACATCCGCAAGATGTCCAGTTACAATAAACAATACGATGTTCATGCGACCCAAAGAGCTCATCCAATTATCTACGCAGACAACCTGCTCAATGACTATTTTCTAAATATTTTTCCCATACTTCATCAAAAATATCCATTGAAGGTAGGTAATCAACATTCAATTCTAAGTAATCTGAAATTTCTTCGTAGCTTGTACTGTGTTTTGGGAATTGAATATCCTTCCCAGCATCGGTTGCAAAAGAGGAGATCATATCCGTATGTTTTCCTCCACGTAGTGTCATCAAATAATGGTAAAAGCTTCGGTTCACTCTTTTTCCTCCCAGTTATCTTTTATGAATGCTGCTCTTCTTGCATGGTTTCGTTCATAATTTTCAGGATTTCTTTTATAGTAATCTTGATGTTCATCCTCTGCTAAATAAAAAGGCTTCGCAGATTCGATCATGGTAACAATTGGTTCATCAAATCGTCCACTTTCAGCTAATTTTTGCTTACTTTTTTCAGCAATCACACGCTGCTCCTCTGTAGTATAGAAAATAACAGGTCGATAATTTTCTCCTCGGTCTTCAAATTGTCCGAATGCATCCGTTGGGTCCGTTTGTTGCCAATAGATTTCCAACAATTCTTCATACGTGATCTTTTTCGGATCATAGATGATCTCTACTGCCTCTGTATGCCCTGTTGTCTTAGCCTTTACTTGTTCATAGCTTGGATTTTGGACATGACCTCCTGTATAGCCTGACATGATCGTGTGGATTCCTGGTAATGTATCAAAGGGTTGGATCATACACCAAAAACATCCACCAGCGAAAATAGCTCGTTCCATTTCAATTCCCCCTAAAAATCATTATTGTTTGCTACTCTGTGTTGTACTTTTACTATCAGTTGTTTTTTCATTCGTTGATTCTTTTGTTGATTTTTGCTTCGTATCTTTAGGAAGGTATAAGCTAAAACGAATGTCATCATTGACCAGATCGATTTTGTTCGCTTTGATATACATGCCATTTTGCATACGGAACTGATCTAAACGAAGCATGATCGTTAGTTCGTCCGTGTTGATTTCGATCCAATCAGGTAATTTGTAATTACGTTTGATCATATTCATGACATCTTTGATCGGCAAGCTGAGTGTCCCGATTGAAAGGCTTCGAGCTTTTAACTGGACGTTCCCATTTTCCATCACATAAGGATCAAAATAAAGATAAAAATTGATTGGAAAACCAAGTACTTCAAACGTACCGTTCAACATTGCTTCATTTTCTAAATAAAATTTATACTGGATATCTTGATCTTTTTGATAGTCAGATAAAAAGAAGCTGATCATCTGATTGACTTTTTCTTTATTCGTATTGATCGTTAAGACTGGATCACCTTGTCGTTCAGTGATTTCCGGTACTTTGGCAAACTCAGGCTCTCGATTAGCAAAAATCCGAGTACCTAAAAATATAGACGAACCGAGTACGATTCCTAAAAGGATCAAGAAAGCGAATTTCCAGTAATTCTTCTTTTTTGATTCCGTTGATACATCTTTTGAGCGTTTTTCCATCGCTACTTATCCTCCTTTGGCAGCCATTGTTCTTGCGTTTCTATCAATTTATCACGAACAGCATTTGCCATTAACTGATAGCCTAGATTATTGGGATGGAAATGATCCTCTTCATACAGCACATTATTCTTTGTGCCAGAAGAAGATTCACCTGTGCTAGATTGGGTCGTTCCTTCTTCAGCCACTCCAACTTCCTGATTCAATCCTTGGTAGAGCAGATCATTGATTGGGATGAAATAGCAATCTTTAGAATCTTTAGTAACTTTTTCTGTACTAGCATTCCAGTTGTCCACAATTGTTTGCATATCCGTTATTTCTGGGAAATTCAAATAGAACGGATTATAGATACCAAGCACGTATATCGGTGCGTGTGCATTGAGAGATCTGATTTCTTCGATCAATTTTGTTACATTTTCTTGGTATTTTTTCATTGGCTTCTTGAACGAATTGATGCTGATTCCAAAAAGATCATTTTGGATGACCTTCATCAAATCATTTCCACCTACTGTCAATGTAATAAAATCTGCAGATTCGATATTTTTTTGGATTGCTTCTTTTTTCTTCACTCTTTTTAGGATCTGGTCGCTTCGTTCACCATTTACTCCATAGTTTTCGATTTCAACAGCTGTCAAATCATATCGATCTTGCAAATCATTTGCAACCAATGGAACGAAACCACCTTGTTTCGTTTGATCGCCGATTCCTTCGGTTAAGGAATCACCGATTGCTACATAATGGATCTTTTCCTTGTGATCTGTCGCCTTACTAGCAGTTGCTGCTGGTTTCAACAAAGGCGCCGCTTTTGGGATCGATAACGACAATCCCGCAAAAACGATAACGGCAATCAGTAGCGGGAACAAAACGAGCAATACCTGTCGTTTTGTAAATTTCATTCTTTTCACCTCATATTATTCGATTGTTTCTTATGTTATCAAACTTTCCACTAAAAAAGTAGTAATTACGAAAAAAATAAATAATTTTTCCAAAAGAAAAAGGATAACACAATGGACCGGCCACTGTCTTATCCTCTCAAATTAAATTAATCGACGTAATACATGATCGCAAAGGCGTTTTTACCTGTATGCGTAGCAATAACCGGATTTGTGTGCAAAACGGGGATATTCATATCTGGGAATAATTCTTGCAGCCCTTCCTTAAACTCTTGAGCGAGTTCTGCAGCATCAGCATGAGAGATACCGATCTGTCGAACATTTGGCAAAGCTTTTAGTTCTTTTTTCAAATTGTTGAACCATTTATCAAATGTCTTTTTGCCTCTGCCTTTTGCAACTGGGATCAATTCACCATGGGTAAAATTCATGACAACGCGGATATTCAAGACACTAGAAAGTAGCCCAGTGGTCCGACTGATCCTGCCACCCTTGACCAAATTGTCTAAAGTAGATATTCCAATATAAAGTGTTGTATTTTCTTGTACTTTTTGGACTTCTTTTAGAATTTCTTCTGCCGTTTTTCCTTCTTTTGCTAATTCAGCTGCTCGGATAACTTGGAAAGACAGCCCTTGGTCGGTGGTGTCGCTATCGATCACCGTTACTTTTGTTTTTGTTAGATTACTTGCTTGGCGAGCCGCTTCGACAGTGCCACTTAATCCTTTTGTCATATGGATCGAAATGACTTCGCTGCCATCTTCTCCAAGAGAATCATACATCGAAATAAACTCCCCGATTGGTGGTTGACTCGTTTTTGGCAATGACTTTGCTTGTGCCATCATTTCCATAAACTTTTCTCCACTTAACTGATCATCATCAGGATAAACCACACCGTCGATCATTATCGCTAACGGCATCACGTGGATATCTAAATTATCTCGCACACTTTTTTCGATTGTACAAGAAGAATCTGTTACGATTTTTACGTTTGTCATTCTATCTCACTCTTCCTTTAACAAGATGCCTTCTTCGTGGTAAACTAAAATAAAGGCAATTACTCTTTTTAGTATAACAGACAAGTCTGGTTTTTTCATTAAATACATTCGGGAAGGAGCCGTTTTCATGGAAAACACAAAATTTAATCGTACCTATCGTATTTTAAACGAAGTCTTCAATGCTGTCACACATGGTATCGGAACTGGGCTAAGTATTGCTGGTTTAGCGATTCTTTTAGTGAAGGGTGCTAGACTCCATTCATCCGTCCATGTCGTCTCCTATGCCATTTATGGCTCTATGATGATTTTGCTATTTTTGACTTCTACCTTGTTTCATGCGCTGATTTTTACGAAGGCAAAAACAGTCTTTCAAGTACTGGATCACAGCACGATTTTTCTGTTGATTGCTGGTAGTTATACCCCTTTTTGTTTGATCAGTATCCGTGGCTGGCTGGGTTGGACTTTGTTTGGGGCCATCTGGCTATTTGCGATTTTGGGGATCATTTATAAATCATTGACCCTTCATAAACAACAGCGAGTCTCAAAAATCTCCACGCTTATTTATATTTTGATGGGATGGCTCTGTGTAGTGGCAGCGGGTCCTTTGTACCACTCGTTAAGTCTAACTGGGGTGATTTTGCTAGTTGCTGGCGGTCTCTCCTATACCATTGGTGCCTTTTTTTATAGTTTGCATTCCATTCGTTTTATGCATGTGGTGTGGCATCTCTTTGTTATGTTAGGTGCTGGTTTTATTTACTTTTCAGTCTTGTTTTATACCTAAAAAAGAGACCGAAACAGAAGCAGTGAACTCTGTGAAAGTCACTTTCTGTTTCGGTCGTATATTCATGCTTGAGTGTGAGGCAAAAGTATTCTTTACTTTTGCCTCACGCTCATCTTTTTTATTCGGGAGATTCTTCTGATTGGGTTTCTTTTCTTTGATAGGTTTCAAACTGGTGATTGTAACGATTTTTTTCATCTGTTTCTCCTTGACTGACATTGATCATTGACCAATCCTCCCAGTCAAGCGTAGGAAAGTAGCTATCGCCTTCGAACGTGTGATGGATCACTGTACGATAAAGGACTGTACAAAAAGGGAGAAATTCCTTGTAGATCGTTGATCCTCCAGCAATAAAAATAATTCCATCCGTTTCCTTCTCATACGCTAACACTTCGTCTATACTATGCATCACCATTACACCTTCTGCTGTATAATCCCGATTGTGCGTCAATACAATCGTGTGACGATTTGGCAGCGGACGACTCCCCATTCCATCAAACGTTTTTCTGCCCATGACCAGAGTGTTCGATTCAGTCATTTGTTTGAAGAATTTCAGATCATTGGGTAATCGCCAAGGTAGCTTATTCTCTTTTCCAATCAAACCATTCTCATCTTGTGCCCAGATTGCAGCTAACATACGCTCATCCTCTCTACCTTATACTGCGATAGGTGCTTTGATAGAAGGATGTGGATCATATCCTTCTACTTTGATATCTTCCATATCAAAATCAAAAACAGAGGCTTTTTCTGTGTTCAACTTCAATGTAGGAAATGCACGAACCTCGCGTGATAATTGTTCTTTCATTTGCTCGACATGATTGGAATACAAGTGTGCATCGCCTAAAGTATGGATGAATTCTCCGACTTCTAGACCTGTTTCATGTGCGATCAGATGTGTCAATAACGCATAACTTGCAATATTGAATGGTACGCCTAAAAAGACATCGCCACTCCGTTGGTATAACTGACAGCTGAGACGGCCGTCAGCAACGTAGAACTGAAACATTGTATGACACGGTGGTAATGCCATACTTGGTACGTCTTCTGGATTCCATGCTGAAACGATCAAACGTCTTGAATCGGGTGTTTTTTTGATTGATTCAATCACTTCTTTGATTTGATCAATGAAGCCCCCTTCTTTTGTTTCCCAATGACGCCATTGATATCCATAGATGTGTCCAAGATCGCCAAATTTTCTAGCAAAGTCATCGTCAGTCAAGACTTTTTCACAAAATAGCTGATGTTGTTCTTTGTATTGCTCGTTGAATACTGGATCAGTCAAACTTCGATGACCAAAGTCTGTCATGTCAGGACCTTGATATTCGTCACTTTTGACATAACGTTCAAATGCCCACTCATCCCAAATGTGATTATTGTTTTGCAACAGAAAACGGATATTCGTATCTCCTTTTAAAAACCAAAGCAATTCGCTTTTGATCAATCCGAAAGGAACACGTTTAGTTGTCAGTAATGGAAAGCCTTTTTGCAGATCAAACCGCATCTGGTACCCAAATATGCTCCGTGTACCTGTACCTGTACGATCGCCTTTTTCATGTCCTTCTTCGAGTAGTTTTCTTCCTAAATCGAGATATGCTTGCTCCATGTTACTCCTCCTATTCTTCTGCCCATTCACTTAGGTATTCCCATCGTGCCATCTTTTCTTCTAGTTTACTTTCAGTCTGTGAAACCTCCGTTTGCAACTCCTGCAAGCGAGTAAAATCATCTCCTTGATGATTCATTTCTTCTTGAAGTTGGTCGATCTTTTCTTCAAGTACAGCGATCTCATCTTCAATCGTTTCCCATTCTTTTTGTTCCATATAAGAAAGCTTCTTTTTCGTTGCCGCTTCTTTTACTGGTTCTATTTTTCTTTTTGTTTTGTCACTTGTTTGCTCTGCTTCTTTTTGTTTGCTCAAGTAGCTCGACATATTTCCATAATATAATTCTTGTTTTGCATCTCCTTGGAACACCAACAGTTTTTCTGCAACTTTATCTAAGAAATAACGGTCATGGGAAACTGTGATCACAGCTCCTGGGAAACTTCTAAAATAATCTTCTAAAATCGTTAAAGTCGCAATATCCAAATCATTCGTTGGTTCATCTAAAAGCAACACATTCGGTTGTTGGATCAATAATTTCAACAAATACAAGCGACGTTTTTCGCCACCAGAAAGTTTCTTGATCAACGTTCCATGCATAAATCGTGGAAACAAAAATCGTTCGAGTAATTCTGCTACACCGATCTGCGTACCATCCGCCGTTTGTGCTTCCTCTGCCGCTTCCTGTAAATAAGCAATCATCCGTTTTTCAGGATTCATTTCTTCATTTTCCTGCGTGTAGTAAGCGAAACGTACTGTTTCTCCCACCGACAGTGTTCCTTTGTCTAATGGGATACGGCCTGCTAAGATATTCAGTAATGTTGATTTTCCAGCACCGTTTTTCCCAGTGATCCCTAGTCGTTCCTTTGATTGGATCAATAACTCAAAATGATCCAATAGCTGTTTGCCATCAATAGAATAGCTACCGTCTTTTATTTCTAATACTTTTTTCCCTAAACGTTTTGTTGCGATATTCAACTCAAGATCTTCTTCGTGATTCACTTGATAGAGATTTTCTTTGAGGTCCTCAAATCGATTGATCCGCGCCTGCTGTTTTGTTCCCCTTGCTTGTACTCCAGCACGCATCCAAGCTAATTCCTGTTTGTAAAGACGTTTTCGTTTTTCTTCCTGCTCAACTTCCACACGATCTCTTTCTGCCTTTTCTAGTACATAGGCTTCATAATTCCCTTTGTATTCATGGAGTTTTCCAAACGCAAGTTCAAAGATTCGATTTGTCACGCGGTCTAGGAAATAACGATCATGTGTGACCATCAGCAATGCGCCGCGGTATTGTCTAAGATAATTTTCTAACCATTCGATTGCTTCATAATCAAGATGGTTCGTTGGTTCATCTAATAATAATAAATCAGGTTCATCGATTAACACTTGAGCTAAACTTACGCGTTTCTTTTGCCCACCAGAAAGTTCACCGATTTTTTTCTCTAATTCACTGATGCCTAATTTCTGTAAAATGATTTTAGCATTTGTATCAGTCGTCCAAGCATCTTCTTTGTTCATCTGTTCTTCGGCTTTTGAGTAACGTTTTTGGATTGCTGGATCATCCCCATTTGCAGACAGAGCAATCAGCGCCTCTTCGTATTCTCTTACTACACGAATCATCGGGCTATCCCCTTGAAAAACAGCTTGTAGCACCGTCAATCCTTCATCAAATGCTGATGCTTGCGAAAGATAACCAATGCGGTAATCATTCGGATAAAAAACAGTCTGACGATCTCCGTCACCTGTATCGATTCCCGCTAAAATATTTAATAGACTTGTTTTCCCAGTCCCATTTGTCCCAATCAGACCAATACGATCTTTTTCATGGATCAAAAACGAGATTCCATCGAACAAATCTTTTTCTCCATAAGTTTTTTTGAGGTCAGTTACTTTTAATTCTTTCAATACATTCCCTCCTCGTCTTGGACATTGTATCATAAACAATTTGTTTTTAGATATGTTTTTCTAATAAAAAGGAGCGGTCGAGACAGAAATATTTCACGCCAAGAAATAAAAAAGGATTCATGGAAATCGCTTTTCAAGTATTTTTGAATTTCCATTTATTTTCCGATGGAGTAGCTTTTTACTCTTCCAATTTTGTCTAAATCGTAGTATAAAAAACAGCGGATAGCCGAAAGAAAGTTTTCAACTATTCGCTGCTAATCAACGGATTCATTTTTCATTACTATCGTTCATTTCTGCTTCAGATAAAGGTTTTCTCCTCTTTCTTAAAGCAAATCTAAACGAAAAATTATCGGTTGGTTTATTCATTGTATAGGATTCTAATAAGTTGATATTTTTACGGTAAATGTTCGCAGAAAATGTCGTTATCTTTTCTGCTTCTTCATACTCATCAACGATTTTACGTTCAAGGTAATAGCCTCGCAGCATCCTTTTTGAAAACAGACTATCTTGTTGGATCAGCCACGCTGAAATAAGATTTCCTGAAACCATTTTGATTCCTTGGATTTTTCTTTGTTGAATAAAAAAATCAACCATTGTTTCATCGTAAACATCTGTTAAGTTTTCTAAACTTTCAATGATCAATTGTGTATTTTTTTGATAGGTATTTCGGATTTCCTGTATATCTTTTTCTGAAATAAATGTTTGTCGATCAGAATGGCGTCGTTCCCAGAACATCTTAGGATGCAAAATGATCCGGATCAATCGACGAACGAAGATAAACCAAAAACCGATGAATGAGAGAAATTGACTAGTAATCGAGTGCTCGAAGTTCGAAAGAAAACGAGAATAAAAACGATAGCCATTAGCAGAAAGCTTCCCTGAACGAAAACTTTCATCTAATCCGTCACGTTCGATCGATAGTATGAGTGCTTGGATCTCCTGTACTTCTTGTTTCTCATCGTCAGAAAGATCTGCTAAATATAAATCACGAATCCGTTCCTGATAGTTTTCAATCACCGCATCTGTCGCTAAAAATTCTTTGGAATCCTTGTCTAATTGTTTCATTTCAGATTTCAATATGGCAACAACTTCTTCTAAGATCATCAATGCATTCAGATCCGTGCTTTTCGCTTCTTCTGTCTCAGTCAACATTGGTAACACAACGATACCCACGATCAGAGTAACCAAGATCACTCCGGCGGTCAAAAACAAAAGTAACGATCGTTGGTAGAACATCATGTTATTGATCGAAAAAGGCAGGATAAAGATCGTTGCTAAACTCACTGTTCCTTTTACTCCACCAAACGTCAAGATCAATATTTCATTCAACTGTTTTTTACAATTTTCAAAACCATCTTTGAAGATATAAAAGAGGCTGATCGATACAAAACGGATCACAAACAAGATAACAGAAATCAACAAAATCGTTGCTAAGAGCAAGCCGTTTGGATAGACACCATCTCCCCAAACAGGTGAAAAGACTTGTGTAAGTTCGATCCCTAGAAAAATGAACACTAACGCATTAAGGGTAAAAGCAATCGTTGTCCATGTACTATTGGATAAACTCGATAATTCTGCATCAAACACCGTGATTTTTCTAAAACCGGAAGCCTGTAGTATTCCGGCTGCCACTGCGGCAATAATTCCTGAAACATCAAATACTTCTGCTAAAACATACGCTAAAAATGGCAATAACAATTCAATCAATAAATAGCCTGTGACATCCCTAGCCGAAGCTTTCTCAATCAAGTTGATGACTTTTCTTTTGACCCACACAAGTAAGAAACCTACAACTGCTCCGCCTATACTTGAGATCACTAAACTAAATCCAGCATGGACTGCTGAAAATGACCCGGTGATCAAAGCAGCTAACGCAAATTGAAACGCGGTAACGCCAGATGCGTCATTCAGCAATCCTTCGCCTTCCAAAATGTGCATCGCCTTTTTAGGGATATTTACTCGTCCAGACAATGAACTGACTGCTACAGCATCGGTCGGACCGAGTGCTGCGCCAAAAGCAAAACAAGCGGCAATCGGGACACTTGGTAATAGAAAAGATAAGGTCACTCCAACTCCGATCAGTGTCAAAATCACACCACCGAAAGCTAAAAACAAAATCGTATCGAAGTTTTTAAGTATCGAGGAGATATCTGCTTTTTCACCTTCTCTAAATAGCAACGGGGCAATGATCATGACCAGAAATAATTCCGGTTCAAAATTGATGGATTGCCCCCATTTAGTCAAGCCTAAGACAATTCCTAGTAATATTTGTATCAGTGGAGCTGGAATCATTGGTAAGATGCGGCTAGCTATATTAGATAGCGTAATCGTTACTGCAAATACAATAACTAACTCTGCAAATTCCATGGTCCATCCCCTTTATTTTTTATTTTGAGCAAGTACCTTCAGAAATTGTTCTTTCTTTTTCAATATTTTATTTTCTACCGCTTCGACTTGAATCGCATTTCCTTCCAGTTCACACTGTACGCGTTTGGATTCCAAACGCAATAGATCATGTTTCAAGCGCTCTAACTGGCGGTACATGAGTATATTTCTTTTACGTAGCTTACAAAGAATTTGACGACGATCTTCCATTGAAAACACGCCGTAACGATCATACAACAATTTTTTTTGTTGTTCAAAACTCTCTCTCATTTTTAAGATCTCCTATATACAAACTTTTACCATTATAACAAAAGCTAGTGTAAATGAAAAACAACCAAGTTTCTCTTAAACTATTCTATACTTTTAGCTGTTCATAAGTTTGCTTCAATTTCCGAAGCTTATTCTATTCCAAAAAACATAAAATAGCAAGTACAGAAAAAAAGCCAAGAAAATGGACATTTATACGCGACTGTCCTCCCCTTCTTGGCTTATGATCGTCCGGCTTACATGACGGATCTATTCAAAAAATTCTCCATAAACATCGTCTACTCGTTGCTCTGGATTGATTACGATATAAAGATTGCCTGTTTTTTCACTGATTTTTGTTGATTGATATTGATTATCTAGACCTTCTGTTCCTTTATCAAGGTATGGGAAATAAACAAGGTCTGGCGTACCATTACGGTATAGGATTTCCATGCGTTCGATATCTTCATATTTCAATGCGCGATTGAACATTCCCATCTCAAGTCCGCCCAAATTGATATCATGCGTTGCCACTGAATCCCCTTCATGGAAGATTTCGATTTTAAATCCAGCACATGGATGGATCTCCATGAACTCACTGCCGTTGATCCGACCAAAGCTAGTTGTAATTTGTTTGATCCACAAGTCCCCGATATGACGACGGTTGATTGTCCAAGTTTCGCCGTTTCGGAAATAAAATTTTAGCGCTGTCATTTCTTTACTCATTAAAAAATCCCCTTTTTGACGTCATTTATTCTGGTTCATCTTTAGTTTAGCATAAACATCGCTTCATGGTCACATCTAACGTTTTTTTACCAGAAAATCCTCTACAGGAATGAGGCTGGGACAGAAGCGTTTAACTCCGAGAAATAAGAAGAAATCAACGAAAATTGCTTTTCAATTTTTGTTGATTTCGGCTTATTTAAGAAGGAGTTGCTTTTGCTCCCACCGTTTATTCGTTTTTAAAGAATGAGACAAAAGTGTTTCTTACTTTTGTCCCACACTCGTGAGCAATACCTTTGAATTGTCAGATCCCTATATTTTGCTCTTTCAAATAAACAAGTAGTTCATCTTTATCGTTAGCAACTGCTCCTGTAATAACGCCACGTTCAGCTAATTGCAACGCTTCACTTACCCATTTTCCAGGCTTTTTTTGACTTGTTTCTAACAATAGATTTCCATCAATAGAAAGTTCACTTAACGATTTGATAGGAAGCTTATCATAATTTACCATCACTTGCTGCAACTCAGGTGTTTCAGCAAAATAGCCGATCAGCTCCTCTACGTTCAAAGCGGATTCTCTTCCCAAACGATATAAATCAAGTGCTTCTAAAGAGTGCTGTTTACGTTGTTTCAATCCATATACTAATAACTGGACCTCTTTGATCATCTGATTGGAACATTTCCATTGTTTTAAAAATGAACGGATTTCTTTTTCTTCAAGACCTAATTGATCGATCAGCAATGTCCATGCCTGACTTTCTGTTCTCAACGGTTTTTTAGGTAAATCAGCGAAACGCAATAATGCTTCCCCAAATTCCTTCAATCCTGGACAATAAACGTAGCATTCTGTTTCAACAAAGGCACGAAGTCCTGCCGAACGCTCTTGTCCTAGCAACATCTTGACAAACTCGACATTGATACGTTCTACAGAGATTTTTTCTAATAGATGATGGTTTTCTTGGATTGCTAGCGCCGTCTCTGCCTCAAGTTCGAATCCTAACTGGCTAACAAATCTCAAGCCACGCATCATGCGCAACGCATCTTCATGGAATCGTTCATGGGGGTTTCCCACAGCTCGAAGGACCTGGTTCTCTAAATCAGATAGTCCGTCAAACAGATCAATGATTTGTCCATCTTCCTTTAAAGCAAATGCATTGATGGTAAAATCCCGTCGCTTGAGATCTTCTTCCAATGAACGGACAAATTCAACACTATCAGGTCTTCTATAGTCCTGATACGTCGATTCCGTACGAAAGGTGGTGATTTCGTATTGCTCATCGTCAACTAGAGCCAACACTGTGCCATGTTCGATACCAATATCGATTGTTTTCGGGAAAAGTTGTTTGATTTCTTCTGGAAATGCGCTTGTAGCGATATCCACATCATGAATGTTTTGTTTCAAAAGGGTATCTCTGACACTTCCTCCCACAAAATATGCTTCAAAACCTGCATTCTCTAGTTTTTTCAATACTGGGATGGCTTTTTCATACTCCTGTGGTAATTCTTTTAATTTCATCATTTTCCCTCTTCCGTGTCTCTTATTTCTCTTCATTTCGTTCAAATCGATCATGATCTCGCTGATTGAATTTCGCCATATTCTTTTCAAAGATCTCTGTTAGATCTATTTCTAAAGAATTCGCCATGATCATCGTCACAAATAATACATCTCCTAATTCTTCCGCAACAGAATTGTCAGGTTCAGAGGCCTTTTTACTTTTTTCTCCATATGTATGGTTCACTTCTCGTGCTAGTTCGCCTACTTCTTCGGTTAATCGAGCCATCTGCGCCAGCGGTGAAAAATAGCCCACCTTGAATTGTTGGATATAGTCATCTACTTCTTTTTGCATACTTTTTAATGAACGTTCGTCACTCATCAGTTTCACCTCACACACTATCTTACCAAAATTTTCTGCCAAATCCTAGGCAAGAGCAATTGTGAAAATGAATATTCCATGCTACATTATGTAAGGAAATGTAAAAAGTTGAAATATTTTGAAAAATTAATCATTTGAAAGTAGGGATTTGATGACTTCATTAAAAACAATCAAAGAGATAGTGCTTATCATTATCGGGACAAGCATCTATGCTTTTGGTTTAGTTTATTTGAATATCGCTAATCAATTAGCAGAAGGCGGTGTATCAGGTATCACCTTGATACTTAAAGCACTTTTTGGGATTGACCCCGCCTATTCTACCTTATTTATCAATATACCGTTGATCCTTATCGGTGGTAAGATCCTCGGTAAACGTTCCTTGGCTTACACCGTCTTAGGTACGCTCTCACTGTCTGCATTTCTTTGGATCTGGCAACGTGTACCTTTACAGATCAATCTACAACATGATCTGCTGATCGTATCGTTACTTGCTGGATTAGTTGCTGGTATCGGTAGCGGTCTCGTTTATCGGATGGGTGGAACAACCGGTGGTAGTGACATCATCGCACGGATCTTAGAGAAAAATTATGGCATCTCCATGGGGCGTTCGCTGTTGGCGCTAGATGTCATTGTCCTACTTGCTTCCCTTTCTTATATTGATCTAAAACGAATGATGTACACCTTGATCGTCTCTTACGTATTTAGTCGAGTCATTGATTCGATTTTAGACGGTGGCTACGCTGCTAAGGGAATCTTGGTCGTATCGAATAAAAATGAAGAGATTGCGCCACTCCTTATGACTGGTTTAGAACGCGGTGTGACGTTTTTATCTGGTGAAGGTGGTTTTTCTGGACAGTCGAAGAAAATCATCTACATCGTCGTTAGTTCAAGTGAAATAACCGAAGTGAAGCGAATCATCCATGATATTGATGAAAAAGCATTTGTTTCTGTGATCAACGTCCATGAAGTAGAAGGAGAAGGGTTCACTTATCTTAAACCTCAAACAAAATTGTTGAAGCGATTATAATAACCAAACTGCCTGATTTCGCCATCAAAATAACCCCGTATTTCCTGACTTTGGAAATACGGGGTTTTAAAATACTTTTTTACGCCTTGTTACGGACGTTCTCGTGTATGCTCGCTCATTTCCGAACTATTTTTGAGAATGAGCCGATTGACCTCATCTGACAATGCAAGAAATGCATCTTTGTCTTTTTTTTCTAATGCTTGATCGATTTGTGCATAGAGCATCTTCAACCGTACTTCTTGCTCTTTTTCTTTAAAGTAATGTTCGATCAATTCTGCATCTTCTTCACTGATCGAATCATCCCATGAAGCAAAAGGATTATCCTCCAATATCATTAAATACTCTCGTGTTTGCCACGCATTCTCAAATAAGCATTCTACATATAATGGTCTTTTCCAATTCAAACGGATCTCATGAAAAATTTGATCTGTATCGGTAAATTCTTTTCCTTCCAAAAACAGCTTCATTGGTTCCCCATCGAAAGACAGATCACTAATCTGTAAGCCGCGGTTTGCTTGGTTGGCTCCCTCCACGAAGTGAACATTACTCAATATCGCTTCATGGTTTGCTAAATAATTTAAGATCCAAAAAACTTCCCTTCGACTAAAAGAGACGTGATTCACCATCCAAGTCAAAAAATTCTTTTTTTCTCTTACATCTATCAGCATCTTTCTCACCTCTCTGCTAGATCATCTAAGACTGACAGTGCCTCCAAATCTCCAGGTTCATGTTCTAAATAATGGGTAAGTAATTCTCGTGTTCGCTCTAGTTGTCCTTCCTCACGTAAGAAAAAGGCATACTCTTTCAGAAAGTCTGGTTCATGTTCTAGTTCATGATAAGCTTGTTCATAATGGACAGCCGCTACAGAGAAATCTTCTAGTTCATTATACGCATGGGCTAGATTCCATTCTGCATAAGGATTAGCTGTTTCCTCCATCTGGTTCACGACTTCGATCACATCTTCATATCTTTCATCATCTAGATAAAGATTACTTAACGTCAATAACGTTTCATCTTGTTTTTCCCCTAACTCAAGCGCTTCTAACAGCAGCTTCTCAGCCTTTTCTTTATCATGAAGTCGAAACGCATTCTCTGATGCCAAATGATAAAGTTCTACTTGATATGGATTTTCCTTTATTCCTTCTTCTAAAACTTTTTGAGCCTCTTCGATCAGTTCTTCTTCCTGTAATGCTTGTCCTAAATAAAGATATAAAGACTGATATTGCGGATTAACTTCTCGCAATTCTTGGAGATAATTGATGGCTTTTTCATTTTCTTTTAGTTGAAGATTTGTAAAAGCAAGTTGGAAAAGACGGTCATCTGTTCGTTCCTCTTGGAGTGCTTTCTCTAATGGTTCGATCGCCGCTTCAAATTCTCCTTGCATGCTAAGCGATTGACCCATGCGTTCTTGCATAGAGATACCAGAGATTTCATCTATGTCAGAAGATAGCAGACGTTCATAGATCATTGCTGCTTCTTTAAAACGATCAACTGAAAAATAAAGTTCTGCTAAAGCAAATTGGATCAGTGGTTCTTCTGGTAATAACACTGCTGCTTCCTTCAATTTTGCTTCACTGACCTCTGGTATACCAATTACTTGATATAAATCAGCAATCGCTAATAAAGCTTGTGGGTAATACTCACTGTCTTTAGAAATTCGTTCTAAATAATCAAACGCTTGATCGATCTCATTGTCTTCGATCGCGATCTCCGCTAATGGAATATTCAACTCGTCATTCTCAGGATATTGTACAAGTAACTGCTCATAGATTTGTTTCGCTTCTTCTAAGAAACCGAGCGCTAATAATTCTTCTCCCAATTCAGCTAATACATCTGCTGGATCTTCTTTTAGAGCCTGTGCTAGATATAGCTGTGCTTGCGTTAAGTCTTCCTCTGATAATGCTTGTAGCATCTTTTCACTATTTGTATTCATTTAATCCCTCTTATCTCATTGACAATCTTTTCGTAAGTTGCCATAGTTTTCAATAATTCTTTCTCAGTTGGTGATTGGTAACCACCTATTATACCGATTTCTTCCAAAATGAGAATTTTTTTGCTTTTTTCAGCTAATTGCAGAACATTTTCTAAATAATCCGTTTTCGATAGCTGCTCTGGCCAATCGATCGGATAATTGAGATGCTTTAACCATATAAAGAAATTTTTTAGTTGAAAAGGCATCTTTGTGATTTCCACATTCCAAACAAATTGGAAAAGCATCCCTAGTAATTTTTTCATACTAGCAGATAATAAATGCCCGTTTTCTGACAAATAAAAAGCTTGTTCAAACAGTTTACCATAATTTGTGAGTTTGTCAGCCTCTTCTTGATAAAAATAGATCATTTCTTCTAGCATCCCAGTAAATGGCCGATGGTATAACTGCTGCGTAGTTGGATAATTTTTATATAATGTCTGTAAAAATGAGTGGTCGCATAGGATCCCACAAAAAACAAAAGTCAAAAAATCGATTTGTTTGCCACTGATTTGTTTTTCACTGATGGTTTGATCGTAGACGATTCGTTCTGGGAGGGTCTGCGTTTGAAGAACAACTTGGTTAGGCAGCTGCAAAATGATTCGCTCTGGTGTCAATGCCCGAGCCATCGAGCGAATAGATACTGGAATAAGCCATAGCTTCGATTCCAGCGGTGTATGTTTTTGAAAAAAGCCAGCCAAGTCCATGATCCCTTCGTTTCCAAAACCAATAATGAGGAATGCTTCATTTTCAGGATAACGTTTGGCAAAAGTAAGTAGATTGCTTAATTCGATCAAATGATTGCATTGCGTGTTTGCACAGATGTACCAATCAATCTTACGAGGATTCGCAAACAACTGATTGATTTTATCAGCAAATAAGTCATAATACCGCTGATTCGTCAAAAACAGCACAGATTGCTCGATCTTCAGAGACTTTAACTGACTAACTAAAGTTTCTGCATAAAAGATTTTAGCCGTTTCACCATGCAACTCATAATCCAATTCCATGTGCACCCCTCCTTTCCCTTATTTTACCATTAGTAAGTAAAAACGAAAAAGGATAAGATATGTATAAAGGTTGTGAAAAGGCTGTTCTGCATCAAGCAATAAGAATGAACAGAGAAAAACAGCTTCTCATGTTTTTAATCTGTTTAGGCTTATTGTTGAAGATGCAAGCCTTTGAACACCGTGGATAAAGGTTGTGAAAGAAGCGCACAGCTCCGAGCAAATAAGAACTAGATTTCTAAAATAGCTTCTCATATTTTGGAAATCTAGAGCTTATTGCTGAGGAGTTGCTTCTTGAACACCGTGGATAAGGTTGTGAAAAGACCGTTCAGCTCCGCTGACAATAAGAATGGATTTTTTCAAAACAGCTCTCCATGTTTTGAAAAATCCAGACTTATTTCAAGGAGTTGGTCTTTGAACACCGTGGAATAGGTTGTGAAAAGACCGTTCAGCTCCGCCGACAATAAGAATGGATTTTTTCGAAACAGCTTCCCATGTTTTGAAAAATTCAGACTTATTTCAAGGAGTTGGTCTTTGAACACCGTGGAATAGGTTGTGAAAAGAGCGTCTTGACCTGAGCAATAAGGAAGAAAATCTCGAAATAGCTTTCCATATTTTGAGATTTTTTGATTTATTGTTGAAGGTCAGCACTTTGAACACTATGGGCTAAGTTGTAAAAAGACCCGCTCCACGAAACTTTGCTAGTTCCTACAACTCACGAGAGCGAACGAGGAGCCTTTCTCATTTTTATGCTTAAGCCCCACGTCATGTATAAAGAAAAGCACCTGTAGCAGGAGAGCTACAAGTGCTTTTTAGCTGTCTTATTTAACAGCATCTTTCAATGCTTTACCTGGTTTGAATGCAGGTACTTTGCTAGCTGGGATTTCGATTTCTTCACCAGTTTGTGGGTTACGTCCTTTACGAGCTGCGCGTTCGCGAACTTCAAAGTTACCAAAACCGATTAATTGAACTTTTTCGCCGTTAGCTAAAGCATCTTGAATAGTTGAAAATACAGCATCTACTGCTGCAGTTGCATCTTTTTTAGTTAAGTCAGTAGCTGAAGCAACTTTTTCGATTAATTCTGCTTTGTTTGCCATGGATAGATTCACCTCCTCCACAAGAGATATGATGTAAAACATCAGTTTAGTTAAAAACATTCTGAGTGGTCCAGAAGTTTAAAAGAAATATTGATCAAGTTCAATATTCTGTTATCACGATATCATATGAACCGCTTAATAGCAAGGTTTTTACCAATTTTCACATGCTTTTTTTAGTCATGAAAACGTAATATTTAAAACCAACTATTTTTTTTGAAAAATTCTACTTGATGTGTTAAAATGCCTATTTTCTTCTTCTAGGAATGATGCGAATCGATGTCCCTTCAAAGGTAAATGCTTTTCGAATTTGGTTTTCTAAGAAACGTTCATAAGAAAAGTGCATCAACTCTTCTTCATTGACAAAAACAACGAAGGTCGGTGGCTTAACAGCTACTTGAGTTGCATAGAAGATTTTTAAACGTTTTCCTTTATCCGTTGGTGTCGGATTGATGGCCACTGCATCCATGATGATATCATTAAGAACAGCAGATGATACCCGTAAGTTTTGATTCATGCTCACATCTTCAATCATTTCAGGCAAACGTTCAAGCCGTTGCTTTGTGACTGCAGAAACAAAAACGATCGGTGCATAATCGAGATAGCGGAATTCTTCGCGGATTTCTTGTTCAAAATCACGCATCGTATTCGTTTCTTTCTCGACAAGATCCCATTTATTTACCACAATGATCACACCACGGCCAGCTTCATGAGCATAGCCCGCTACTCGTTTATCTTGTTCGCGGATTCCTTCTTCTGCGTTCAATACCATCAAAACAATATCAGAACGATCGATGGCACGCATCGCACGCATCACACTGTATTTCTCAGTATTTTCGTAGACTTTGCCGCGCTTTCTCATTCCAGCGGTATCGATCATCAAGAATTTTTGACCATTTTCTGATACAAAGTGCGTATCGATTGCATCACGTGTAGTTCCTTCAATATCAGAAACAATGACACGATCTTCTCCCAAGATTGCATTGATCAAAGAAGATTTACCGACGTTTGGACGACCAATCAGACTAAACTTGATCGTATCATCATCTTCCTCTTCATTCTCATCAGAAAAGAATTTCACTGCCTCATCCAAGATATCACCAATACCTAATCCATGGCTCCCAGATACTGGGTATGGATCGCCTAACCCTAATGAGTAGAACTCATAGATATCATTTCTCATTTCAGGATTATCTACTTTGTTAACAGCTAATATCACTGGTTTGTTACTACGATATAATATTTTTGCAACGACCTCATCCGCATCAGTGACACCTTCACGTCCACTAACCACACAGATGATCACATCCGCTTCTTCGATGGCGATCTCAGCTTGGTGTTTGATCTGATCCATAAATGGTTCATCACCTAAATCGATCCCACCTGTATCGATCACGCTAAACTCACGATCTAACCATTCACCTTTTGCGTAAATGCGATCGCGAGTTACTCCAGGAGTATCTTCGACAATCGAGATACGCTCACCAGCGATGCGGTTAAAAATCGTAGACTTACCGACGTTCGGGCGGCCAACGATTGCAATTGTTGGATTTGCCATAGTTATTTCCTCCTCACAAGTTTCCAATCTTATTCAGTTTAACGAATGTCTCACTAACTTTCAAGCATAGACTGACAAATAAACAAAGTATTTATCTTCCTTTCAGGCAAAAACAGCTTTTTGATCGTAAAACCTGTCCTATTTGAAAGTTACAATCAAAAAAAGTCTATTCTAGCCTACTATACTAAAAAGTTCTCTCGAAGTTACGGATTCATATTTACTATTTCCGCTACTTCCCCCTAACTTCAAACAACCATCAAAAACAAAAAACGAATCAAAAACCTTTTTAAGATTTTCGATCCGCTTGCTTTTGATTTTACCAAACGATACGATTATTTTTCTGAATCGTCTGATGTGTTTCCTTCTACTTCTTCTTTTAATGCATCCCCTAAAAGATCTCCCATTGTAAATCCAGTGTTTTCTTCTGGCAATTCATAAGATTCTACATCTTTAGGTTCTTCTTCAGAAGCTGGTTTTTCTTCTAAAGCTTTGATGCTAAGAGCAATACGATGCTCTTCAGGATTTACTTCTAGCACTTTCACTTTCACATCATCGCCTTCATGAAGAACTTCATGAGGTGTAGCGATATGTTTGTGTGAGATTTGAGAAATGTGAACAAGTCCTTCTACCCCAGGGAATACTTCCACAAAGGCACCAAAACTTGTCAAACGCTTCACTTTACCGTCTAAGACTGATCCAGCTGGCGCTTTTTCTTCGATATCTGACCAAGGTCCAGGCAACGTATCTTTGATTGATAATGATACACGTTCCTGTTCTGGGTTGATAGATAGTACTTTCACTGTTACTTCATCGCCTACAGCTAAGACATCACTTGGTTTAGCAACATGGCTATGAGAAATCTCAGATACATGGACTAGTCCATCGATTCCGCCTAAGTCAACGAAAGCACCAAAATCAGTAAGACGTGCTACACGACCATCGATCGTGTCGCCTTCATGAATATTTGCTAAAACTGCTTTTTTCTTCTCTTCTTTTTCAGTTTCGACAACTGCTTTATGTGAAAGGATCAAGCGATTTTCTGAAGGTTCGATTTCAACGATTTTGAACGTCAACGTTTGCCCTTTGTATTCTGAAAAATCAGCAACAAAATGGTCTTCCACCATTGAAGCTGGTACAAAGCCACGAACGCCTACATCAACGACCAATCCGCCTTTCACGACGTTTGTCACTGGTGCTTCGATCACATTTCCAGCTTGGAAATCTTTTTCGATATCTTCCCATACTTTTTTTGCATCTAAACGACGTTTGGAAAGTAAATAGCTCCCGTTTTCTTTATCTTTGCCAATCGTACTGATAACAACTAGATCCAAGACATCTCCAACTTTTACTATATCGTTGATTTCTTCGACAGGTGAAGTTGACAACTCTTTTGCAGGAATGACGCCTTCTACTCCAGCCCCTTCGATCCCTACAACCACTTGTTTGTCTTCGATTACTAACACTTCGCCTTTGACAACATCACCGACATTTACTTCTTGGACGCTATTCATTGCATCTTCCATCGATTGATTGCTATCTGTTTGATTTTGTTCAAATTCTGTCATAACACTTGTCCTCCTAACCAACATTCTGCCGTAACCACGGTACTGCTTTAAGTTTAATTGATTATTTAAAAAAAATAAAGCGATTTCGTTTGTTTTACTCTAAAAAAAGCGGAATTTTCGTAATTTTTCATTTTTTTACAAACGATAGCCTTTTTCGTTGACTACATCTTTGATTGCTTGCACGACTTGCGGGATCGATTTACCAGTAGTATCGATTCGAACTGCATCTTCTGCTTGTTTCAATGGAGATGCTTTTCTGGTGGAATCATAATGGTCGCGTGCTTGGATCTCTTCCGTCAATGTCGCTAAATCTGTAGGGATTCCTTTTTCGAGATTCTCTTTATATCGTCGCTGTGCTCGTTCAGTGACACTGGCAACTAAAAAGATCTTCACTTCTGCCTGTGGCAATACTGAAGTTCCGATGTCACGTCCATCCATCACGACTCCTCCGTCTTTAGCAATTTGACGTTGGATCGCCACTAACGCTTCACGCAGCTTTTTATGTGCTGAAACTTCCGAAACAGCTCGAGTCACATCTGGTTGACGGATAGCTGTTGTAACATCTTCGTCTGCTACCCATACATGCTGCCCATCAATTTCTTGACTAAAAGAAATCGGATAGTGATCCAATAATTCTACTAACTTTGTTTCGTCTGAAAAAGCAATCTGATGAGTTATAGCCAGATAGGTCACTGCGCGATACATTGCTCCTGTATCAGTATAAATATAGTTGAAATCTTTTGCTAAAATTTTCGCAACAGTACTTTTTCCTGAAGAAGCAGGTCCGTCTATTGCAATACTGATTCTTGTCATTTTCTAACTCCCTTTTCTCAAAAAAGAAGGGGCTGCGACCAAAGTCACTGCGCCTTCTTTTTTTACAGTCAACAGTGCAAACAACTTCATGGATGCACTCTTTTTTTATCTACCTTCATACAAAAAGAGACTGTAGAAAAAGAGTCTTGAGTATCAGATGACTCTTTTTCTAACATGTCTCATGATTATTTAATTCGTAACTCTTGTCCTGGGTAAAGGAAGTAGTTGTTTGGATCGATCCCATTTAATTCAAACAGTTGATCGATCGTAATACCTGCACGCTCTGCAACTTGTTTAGGACCTTCACCTGATTGGACCGTTGTAGTTGAACCTGCTGGCGCAGTAGATGAAGAAGATGGTGTCGTTTCAGCCGCCGCACTACTTGAAGGTTGTACTTCCTCTTGATCTACAACAGATGAAGAAGGAGTTGCTTCTCCTTGACTAACACTGCTGCTTGAAGGAGTAGTTTCCACTACTGCTTGACTCTCAGAAGTACTTTCAGATTCTTTACTTGATTCTACAGCCGAAGATTCTTCTTTTGTGGAAGAACTTTCAACCAATGATGATGTTGTCGAAGAAGATGATGCACTTGATGCACTATTCGTTGAACCGTTTCTGATCCAGAAATAAGCTCCTGCTGGAATCGCGATACATAAAACTAATAGAACTAAAAAGAGAGACAAGAATAATGTATTGCCTTTCTTTTGTTGTCGTTGAGAACTTCTTGAAGAAAATTCATCTTCCGTATCATAGATCGGTTGTTCCCATGGTTCTTGTGTTTCGTTATTTTCTGATGATTGATGTCGATCTTTTCTGCTCACCTTGTTAACCTCCTAAATTCTTTCGTGAGTATTATACCATAGTAAGAACTCCATTGTCTTAAAAAAATGCTATCCGTTGTTTTTTTTAAACAAATTTAGTAAAATCTCCTGCCACGAGCTTTTCTGTACAATTGGTGGTGTTATTGTTTTTGCTTCTCCATATAACTCTGCTCCGTCTTTATCACAACATTGTATTGGCTTGTCGACCAATTTTTCACCAAAATAATCAAGAATCAATTCTCTTCGACAAGTTTCACTATTGATATAATGAAGCATTTGCTGTAAGCGATACTGCTTTGCTTTTTCTTGTGCCTTTAATCGATCCACCCATTGTTGCGGATCAGTCATTTTTTCAACGACCTCCAACCACTTTTGCTGTACTTCATCAAAAAATTCGTTGTTATCAAGATCATTTTCTAGATAAAATTCAAATACTTGGCGTTGCTCTCTGGACAATTGGTTAAAGAAATAATGGATACGCTCATCGTTTTTTTTGTATAACAAAATTGCTTTGCTTGGTTGCTGATCCCTGCCGGCTCGACCAATCTCTTGAACATAATTTTCTAAACTATCTGGCAGATCATAATGGACGACTGCTCGGATATCTGGTTTATCGATACCCATTCCGAAAGCATTGGTAGCAACTAGAAATTGTAATTTATTTTGACTGAACTGTAACTGCAACTGTCTCCTTTGTGAAGCATCTAATCCACCATGATAATAGCCAACTGAAAATGATCCTCGATACAATTGATACAGTCGTTCCACTTCTTTTTTAGTCGCACAATAGATGATCATTGAGCCATTCGCCTGTTTCATCAAAGTAGCTAATTCTTCATCTTTGTCTTCCGTTTTTCTGACAAATAAAGAAATATTTTTACGATTGACAGAATGTCTCACTACTTGCGGTGGCAAATCAAAAAGCACCTTTTCGATATCCTGTTGAACAACCGTTGTCGCCGTTGCCGTCAATGCGAGCGTCACGGGTGATCCTAACCGTTTACCAATCACTCCCAATTGCTGATATTCCGGACGAAAATCCACTCCCCACTGAGAAACACAATGGGCTTCATCAATGACATATAAGCCTATTTTTTGTCGTTGCAAAACATTCAGAAGCTCTTTTTGAGTCAACATCTCTGGACTTAAAAACAAAAATTTATATTCTGCTAGATGTTGCAGCACATAAGCTTTTTCTGATTTAGACAACAAACTATTGTATGCAACTACTCTTTTCTCTCCTTGCTTTTGAAGCTGTGTGACCTGATCTTCCATCAGCGATAGAAGCGGGGAAACGATGACTACTAGCCCTTCCCTCAAATAGCCAGTTAGCTGATAGCATAGACTTTTCCCATTGCCAGTTGGTAAGACAGCTAGCACATTTTGTTCTTGCAAAAGGGCTTGGATAATTTCTTCTTGACCTGGTCGAAAAGATGAAAAACCAAATCGTTTGCGTAGCTCATCGATCAGTTCCATGTTCAAGTTCTCCTTTCAATAGACCAAGTTGATAAAAGCGGAATTCTCCGTAATCTAGAGAGAACTGCGCATTTATTTCTCGATAATTCCAAGAACGGACATCATTCAACCGACTAAGAGAGTCCACTGTTTTCTTTGAAATCATCGTTGTGTAAGGAAAATCATCAAAAAAAAGCAACCATTCAATCAAGTGATCTGTTACTGTTCCTTTTTTTAGTTGACGCACAGACATCACTTGTTCAACAGAATATCCTTCTAAAATAAGCTTTCGCGTAATCAGCATACTCTGATTTAGATTCTGATCAAATAGCGGCTTGAGCAATCTAAAAAGTAAGAAGTCATTTCTTTTTTCGAGATTCTGTAACATGACATGAATTGCTTT
The DNA here is from genome assembly GCF_005844145.1 of Enterococcus sp. BSD2780061688st2 D3. Lineage (NCBI taxonomy): Bacteria > Bacillati > Bacillota > Bacilli > Lactobacillales > Enterococcaceae > Enterococcus > Enterococcus sp. BSD2780061688st2 D3. The sequence continues at coordinate 35,360 of NZ_SPHN01000012.1, read as the reverse complement.
TGCTTCGAATAACGTTGCTTGAGTTTCTTGTTTATCCGTCAATTGATAAGGTAAAAGCCCTAAGTCATGTTCTCCTGAAAATTGATTGGCTAGAAAGTCAGCCAATTCTTCTGGCATCCCAGTAAACAACGCTACGAATTCCTGATAGATTTTTTCTGATAATTCTTCTCGGTTCAACTTTGTACTAGCTAGCCATCTTTTTATTTGGAATGTATAAAACGGACTTGTTTCAATCGGTAAATAATTTGCTGTACCATTTGTCAGATTCGAGACTACTTGGACAGCAAACTTGAGGAGACGCCAGCAAGTCAAATAGGTCCTGCCATATCGATCATAGTGCACTCCTTGATAAGAAAATTCGATTTTTTCTAATTTCTTCTTCCCAAGCGTGGTGATTGATGCGTGGTTATCAATCAGAACAATCAGCTTTTCTTGCTCCAAGCGAGTAATGATCGCCAAAAATTCTTCTTGCTTCAATGTTGGAAAACTCCCATGAACCAATAAAAGATCATTCAAAAAACTATAAATCAAAACAGACGTCGTACGCTTCCCACTAATTAGTTGAAATAGGCTAGATACCCTTAGCTTGTTTCTTGATAAAAATAAAGATAAAATAAATTCAGTCATATTAATCCCCTTAAGAATAGGATGGTTAGAAATGTCATTACTATGTAAACTCGTCCCTGAGCGTTGTATCGCTTGTGGACTTTGCCAAATCGAGGCGCCAGATATTTTTGATTATGATGAAGAGGGCATCGTGCTATTTGCACAAGAACCAGAAGCCCATCAACAATTCGTCTCTGAAAAAGAAAAAGAACCCGTACAAAAAGCCTACCAAAAATGTCCGGTAAGAGCAATCTTACTAGAAAGATCATAATACAGCTATCTCATTAACAAGAAAAAATTTAGAAGAAAGAAGAGGCTGGGACAGAAGTGTTTCTTACTTTTGTCCCACGCTCCTTCTTCTTGTGTCTTATTTGACCCTAAACAGCGACTGAGCAGATCACAGCCCAGCTAACCAATTCAGTAGAGTGTTGACGATTGCTGTTTGTTGATCTGCGTTCGTGATCTCCGCTTTTCCATCTCCCTTTTGTTCGCCATAACTACCAAAGCCCCCATGATTTCCACCTTCGATCGAAACATATTCTGTCTGCGTTGGCAAATATTCTTTTGCTGACTCATAAGCTTCTTGGTCCAATACCTGATCGTTGGAAGCAGTGATGCTCAAGATAGGTAGTTTACTTTTTGCAAGTGTTCCTTTTTTGTCAGGGTAACTTGCTAAATAAAAGATCCCTTTTAATTGTTGTTCTTTTGAGTTTGCATTCGCATAACGGCTTGCCATCACGCCACCCAGCGAATGGCCACCAATCACGTAATTTCTATCGGGAAAATCTTCTCTGATTTTATCTGCGCGGTTTCCACTCAAAATGGCTAAATCTAGCGGCATTTTGGCAATAGCAACAGTATAGCCGTTTTCTGCTAAATCATTTGCCCAAATACTGTAACTTTCTGGTTCTACTAATGCACCTGGGTAAAAGATCACTAAAGGTTCCTTTTTATTGTTCTTTTGTCCAAATAATAAGTAGTCTCCTTTATCTTTGCCATGTTGAGAAGCTTGAGTTGCTTGCATGGAAGGCTCATACGTACTCTGTTGCAGATAGTAATAGCCAGCGCCGCCTCCTATGCCTAATATGATGACTAAACCTATAAGTATTCGTTTAAATAATTTCACTGTCTCTCCCCTTTTTCAATCAATTTTATCTGATCATTATAAAGTTACACTAAGGAAATTACGCTGAAAATGCAACTATTTTTTACTGATTCCTGAGGTAAATAAATAAAGCGATCCTCAAGTGTTAGATTTTGCACTAACCTTTGAAGATCACTTCAAGAAATTTCTGATTCACACTATTTTTCAAGAAAACCTAGTGAAACTTATTTCCCACACAAACGATAAATCGCTTCTGCATAGATTTCCATCGTTTTATACATACTGCTTAATTCCCATTTTTCGTTTGCTTGGTGCATTAGGTCTGGAGTATCAGGGAATAAGGCACCAAAGGCTACACATTGATTCATCGTCCGCGCAAATGTAGCTCCACCAGACACAAGTGGTTCGGTCATATCTCCAGTGATATCACGATACGTTCCTAACAATTGTTGGATCAATTCGCTATCTTTTGGAACATAAAGTGAATCAAGGAAGTCGAACTCTTCATATGTCAAATCGTATTTTTCAACAGTTTCTTTCATTTTTTCAACAAGATCTTCTTTTTTGAATGAAACAGGGATACGCATATCTACACCAATTTTTGTATGTTCTGGTGTGATTTCCAAATTAGCAAAGTTCATTGTCAATTCGCCTGACTGTTCATCGATTGTTTTACCTACCACTTTTTCACCAGTCGCATTTTCTTGTACTAACTGACCTAAAAATTGGATAGGTGCAAAATCAAATACTTCTGAAAGGGCAATGGCTAAACGTGAGATAGCATTGACGCCTTCTGCCGCATCTTTTGCGTGGATACTCTTACCAAGGACCACGATGCCATCACCTTTGTCTTCAAAATCGAAGTGATGTTTGTTCAATGCATCTTTAACTTCCGCTAATTTTTCACCTGAATAAGGTGCTTCATCAGGAACAACATTTAATGCTCCACCAGCATGAACAGAGAATTCACTTGTTCCAGGTCCAGTTAAATAAGCTTGTAATAGGCCTTTTTCTGCATAGATCAATGGGAAAACAGCATCTGGCGCAAAACCTTGTGTAACGCCTTCTTCTTTTTCATTGTATTTTTCTAGGCAACGCCATAGATTTTCTTCGTCTGTTCCGAAAATGAAACGAATACGCGTTTTGAATTCAACACCTGCATCCATCAGAGCTTTAACAGCATACATCGCCGCCATAGAAGGCCCTTTATCGTCTTCTGATCCACGTCCGATGATGAAACCATCTTTTACAGTTGGATCAAATGGTTTTGTCTTCCAGTTATTTTCATCTCCGGCAGGCACCACGTCCATATGACATAAAATACCGAAGAGTTCATCTCCTGAACCAACTTCTGCATAGCCATAGTAGCCTTCAGGATCTTTAAACGATTTGAATCCTAAACCTTCAGCGATTTCTAACACTTTGTCTAAAGCCGCAACAACTTTTTTACCAAACGGATGACCTTCACCAGAATCTCCTTCATCTAAAACAGACGGGATTCGAATCAATTCACTTAAAGATTCTACTGCTTGTTCACGATGTTGTTCAGTTACAAATTGTTTCATGTTTTTAGCCTCCTAATATAATAAAAAGGTCATGTCAAAACAACAGACACAACCTCTTTTTTCAAAAATAATTAGTCTACAAGAGCTTGGATCTTGTAACGTGTAGGGTTATTGCTACACCACATATTTCCTCTACAAATCTAAAATTTGTTAGGAGAGGATCATAACATTGCTGCTACACCTAAGATAACACAAATGGATACAAAAAGGATAGCAATCAACTTACCAGTAAATTTCCACCATACTGAGATATCGAAGCGGGCAATTGCTACCGCACCCATCACGATTGCAGAAGTTGGTGTGATCAAGTTCACTAAACCTGATGCAGATTGATAAGCCGTGATAACTAAGTCTTTGCCGACTCCAGCAAATTCACCCATTGGTCCCATGATTCCCATCGTAGCAGCTGCTAAACCAGAAGTTGATGGGATCAAGAATGACATTGGGATATAGAAGATGAATGTCAAGATCAAGAAGACACTTGATGATAATGAACTTAGTCCTTGTTCGCCCCAATGTAAGATCGTATCTGTGATCAAACCATTGTTCATTACGACTTGGATACCGCGAGCTACTGCTACAACGATTGCTACACCGATCAAGTCAGAAGCACCAGCTAAAAACTCAGAGATAAAATCTGATTCTTTCATCCCATAAGTAAATGCCACAACGATTGCCATTACTAAGAATAGCATTGTGATTTCAGGGAAGTACCAATCACCTAGCGGAAGCATGTTCTTACCTAAAACTGTACCAACAACAGGTATACCTGTTATCCATTTTGTCAACGATTCAAAAATAGTGAAGTTTGAATTCAAAGTCGTCCAAGGAATCAAACTGATGATCATGATACCAAATGTAATAAAGAATAGAACGTTTACATGTTTTTGACGTTTCGTGATCGTTTCTTGGCGACCAATCGAATCGATATCAAAATGTTTCATGTCTTCGTCGCGTTGGTTGTAAACCAGTGATTTTGTCGGATCTTTTTCGATCTTTGATGCATAACGATAAACATATAGAATAGAAATCGTGATTAATACAACGAACATCAAGAAACGTAAGCCAATTCCTTCACCCATAGAGATACCTACAGCCTGTGAAGCAACCCCTGTGGCAAATGGGTTAACTGTTGAAGCCAAACAACCCACTTGTGAGCCTACTAAAACGATTGCAACAGCAACTACAGTATCAAAACCAACTGCCATCATTACTGGAATAAGCAACGCATAAAATGGAATCGTTTCTTCTGCCATCCCATAAGTTGATCCGCCTAGAGCAAACAAGATCATCAATACAGGAATCAACATTTTTTCTTTACCTTTAAATTTTTTCACTACAGAAGCAATCCCTGCATCTAGTGCCCCTGTCTTGTTGATGATCCCTAGGAATCCCCCAACAACCAAGATAAAGAAAGAAATTGGAATAGCCGCTGGTGTTTCTTTTGTTAGTTCTCCAGCAGGAACCCCTAACATCCCATTGATTGGTGCCATGAAAATATCCCATAGTCCTTGGGGATTTTGTTGCACTCGTTCATAAGATCCAGCAATAATATTCCCATCAGCGTCAACACCATAATGTCCTGCCGGGATGAACCATGTCAATACAGCGATAATCGCAATAATGATGAATAAGACCGTATACGCTGAAGGCATCTGAAATTTTTTCTTTTTTGTTTGTTCCATGTTCTTCTTCCTTTCTTATTTCTTTAGAATCTTTTTAGTTTCGATTCAAATGTTATTTTATCAAAAATAGCTAAATAACAAAAATAATAACTCGTAGAATCGAAAAGTTTTATTCAAAAAGGTTCGTTTTTTCTATACCTCCTTCTATAAAATTATTGGAAAGCTTTTTCATCTTTATTGTAGCGGTTTCTTTCAGCTAATAAATAAACCTATTTATCATTCAAAAAGCGATGATTTTCACACTTGTTTGTATAAAATACATTTTTATGCATTAAAGAAGAAAATACTCAAACACCATCTATAAAACGCTTACATTATTTTATATAATGTATTTTTTTTCATAAAAATAATGCGAGAAAATTTTCATTTTATTTGTTGATAACTATTCTATTCACATTTTCAGTAAAAAAATTGAGGCTGGGACAGGAGTGTTTAACTCCGAGAAATAAGAAGAAATCCACGAAAATTGCTTTTCAAATTTTTGTGGATTTCGGCTTATTTAAGAAGGAGTTGCTTCTGCTCCCACCGTTTATTCGTTTTTAAAGAATGAGAAATGAGACAAAAGTGTTTCTTACTTCTCACGCTCATCGGGAAATCTGGTTGGGTCCACTAAAAATGTTGGTCTTTACGTTTATTCATGATTTTCTCAAATCTTACTATCATTTTTCTATTTCACTGTCGGTGATTCTTCCAATCAATACGTATACAAATGAAAATTATCCAATAGTTCTTTGCTGCGCTGATATTCTAAATACCAATCATTTTTTTCTTGCCGGTCTTTCTCTGTGACACCGATTGCTACATATATTTCTAGAAAAAGGCGTACACAGTTGAGGTGAAAGTAGTCGACTTGTTCTTCCACAAAAACCAATAAAAGTTCTTCCATATTTTCCAATGAAGGGATCGGATTAAACTGACTCTGACCAACCGAAAAATACAGTTCTGATGCTGTTTCTCGTTTGATTTGATACACTTTGACATGTAGCTCCATCCACGAGAGTTTTTGCGTATTTTTCATTGAGACAAGAGCGTTGAAACATTCTCCTTCATAAGTAGACTTTGGAATCATCTCTGGATTGATCTCTGTTAAGGTAAATCGTTCGTTCAAAATTTTTAATGCCTGTGGCACAAGTCCTCTCATTCTCCGTCCCCTCCTTAATTGATCGTTGCCCCACCTGAAAAGTTCATTAAGGTTCCCCAACCATCTTTCATTGATTCAACCATCGTACCTGTAGTTGTTACATACCCTCTCGTTTCTCCTAATGGTATGGACAAATGGCCGATTCTTTCCGTTCCATAACGATTTGCATCCAAACTTCGTAGTACTGAACGAAAAGTAGCGTACGTTTGTTTATTGATCAAATCCAAGTTTTGCACCTTTAATTGGTCCCACCAAATAGTCTTGATCGAACTAGTCGCATTAAATCTTGTTAGTAGCTCACAATTTGTTGTATTGCCACTGCGAATAATGAAATAGGTCAAGGCAACACCAGTTGCTCTCGGCAAGAGCTGTCTTCTACTCTCATGTATTCTCTCTAATAACTCGTGCTTTTCTGTTTCTGTTAGTGACACGTTTGAATCAATGAAAAATGTTTGGCTTACTTCATTGGTTGTTTCTTCGATCGTTAGTTTCTTCGTCATCGTTCGATTTTTTCCTCTCTCACTGATAGCGATATCTGCAAATGCATACTCTGAAAAACCAATAATCAAAAAGGTTAAACAAATCAAGATGATTCCTTCTATTTTTGACATCATAAGTCACTTACTCAATTTATTGTCATTAGCTACTTCTTTTTGCTATACTTCTTCCTGATTTATTTTTTCAATGTAGCTAAGTTCAACCATTCCTCGTATCTCGAATGACTATTTCAAGAATGCTAATCACCAGTCAAAGGGAATAAATGTTATTTAAAATAGGATTTTTCTGATTTTCCCCTTATCTAATTTATATGTACAGTATAATTCATCCTCTGTATCTTTACTATAATAACAAGGTATATGTAATTTTAAAACAGCAAAAAAGCTTAGAAGAAACATCATTATCTACATGAGATTCTTCCAAGCTTTATATTTTATAAGTTATTTAATGATTGAGCAGCTATTTTATTACCGTATGTCGCTGTTCCAGTTTATGTTGTTTGCGACTTAACCAAGGGAGTAGTTTTGCATGCAACACTAGGAACGCTGCACTAACGATAAATCCTTTGATCAAATTAAACGGTACGATACCGATCAACACGTAATTTGTTAAAGGCATCCCCAACATCTGATTCGCATTTAAACCAAGAAACATCAGGTATAATGGCGTGATCACGAAATAGTTGGCTACGCTCATGAACAAAGTCATCGCAAGAGTACCAGAAATCACTCCAGCAAATTTATTTCTACCTTCATTTTTTTTCTTTCTAAAGAAGTAGAATATCGGTAATGTAAAGATCGATGTTGCTAAGAAACTTGCCGCATCTCCTACTAGATTATCTGGTGAAAAGCCAGTAGTCACTAGATGTAGGATTGAACGCAAGAATGCTGTGACTACGCCTGCTAGTGGTCCAAATAAAAACATACTGATCAGTACTGGGATATCACTAAAGTCGATCTTTAGAAAACCAAAAGCTGGCATGATTGGAAATGCAAAATATTGCAAAACCAAACCGATCGCAGCAAACATTGCTACAGCGACCATTTTTTGTACACGGGTGTTCTTCATTTGAAATCCTCCTGTTAGGACTCCTCTTCAGCGAACTTTTTTAACGACTCGATCATTTGCAAATAAAAAAACTCTCCTTAGCACAGGGAGAGTTAGAGTTATTTGGCAAAAGTCTGCGTCAAATAAGCTCTATCTTCTTTATCCAGACTGTACTGTCGGTACCGGAATTTCACCGGTTCAGCTACTTGAAAAGTAGGTCGTGGACTTTAACCACCGGTCGGGAATTTCACCCTGCCCCTGAAGACGAACCATTTATGATTTTTTGTTTACCCTTTCATTATACATACCTTTAGAAAAAATGCAATCTTTTATACTTATAATTAGTAAGTAATTATTTTGAGTGATTCAATAAACTGCTTACTTCCTTTTTGTTCAACTCACGATAGTCTCCAGGACGCAAGCCTTGAAGCGTCAAATCACCATATTTTTCACGCTTTAGTTTTTGGACGGGTAGCCCTACTGCCTGCAGCATATTTTTGACTTGGTGGTTGCGGCCTTCATGGATAGTCAATTCCACGATACTATGGTTTGTCTTTGGATCTACAGACAAGATTTGATATCTAGCTGGAGAAGTCCATTTTCCTTCGATTTTGACACCTTTAGTGATCGGTGCTAGGTTAGACTTCGTGGCAATACCTTTTACTTTAGCAACATATACTTTATCTACTTCATGTTTTGGATGGGTCAAACGTTGTGCAAAATCACCGTCGTTTGTCAATAACAGGATGCCTGATGTATCATAATCCAAACGTCCAACTGGGTAGATCCGTTCCTTGACCATCGGAAGAAGATCGGTCACAACTTTACGTCCTTTATCATCAGCGACTGCTGAAATGACCCCTCTTGGTTTATACAATAGATAGTAGCCAAATTCTTCTTGATAGATTGGCACTTCATCTACTTCGATCACATCATTTTTCGTTACTTTGACCCCTAGTTCTTTGATGACTTGGCCATTGACTTTCACTCTGCCAGCTAAAATATATTCTTCTGCTTTGCGTCGTGAAGTTATGCCAGCATGGGCAATTACTTTTTGTAGTCTTTCCATTACGATTGTTCTCCTTCATTCGTTCCATCAAAAAATAGATCTAATGGTGCATCTTCTTTTAATGAAAGTTCCATTTCTTGTATATCCGGTAATTCTTTCAGCGATTTGAGACCAAAGTAATCTAAGAAATAAGAAGTTGTCCCGTATAATATCGGACGTCCTGGTCCTTCTACTCTTCCTTTTTCCTCAATCAGATTGTGGGCAGATAGACGTTGAACGGCCCCTGAAACTTGTACACCTCGGATTTGTTCGATTTCGACTCTTGTGATTGGCTGTTTGTAGGCAATGATTGCCAAAGTTTCAACAGCTGCTTGGGAAAGCGTATTTGACGTTCCTTGAGCATACCGTTTCAACAACGGCGCTAGCTCTTTTTTGGTCGTCAAAACGATATGCGCCTCTGTCTCCAAGATATGTAATGCGCTCGTTGAGTCATTTTCATATCTCTCTTCTAGCTCTGCGACCAGTCGTAGTGCTTCCTCTTTGTCGATTGCTAAAATATGGCTGATTTCATCTAAGGCGATTCCTTCTTCACCGACTATAAAAAGAATCGCTTCAAGTTCACTTAATTTCGTCATTGTTGGTATCTCCTATTGCTGGATAAAGCATGATTGATTCATAATTTTCTTCTTGTTGGGCAACGATCTGTCCATTTTTCATCATCTCTAATATTGCCATAAAGGTTGTCACGATATCTGTTTTTGAGGGCGATTCAAAAAAAGAATCAAAAGTGCAACCTTGTTTGTTTCTTTTTAAACGCTCTTCAACAAAGATGATCCGCTCCTCGATCGTTGTATCGTCTGGCGCAATGGTCTTTTCAATTTTTTTCGAAAATTGCTTTCGTTCCAAAATCTTCTGCATTGCACGAAACAAATCGACTTGCTTCACTTGTCCACGTTTCAACGGCCTTTCCTGTCCGATCAAGTCATCAACGGCTAGTGGTTCTTTTGTAAAATACAAGCTTCTTTCCTGTGCTTTTTCTGTTAGTTTTTCAGCAGCATATTTGTATTTCCGATATTCAAGCAACTGATTCACTAACTCATCGCGCGGATCTTCTTCCCAATAGCCGTCTTCTTCAATGATTGTTTCTTGAACAGGCAGTAAAGTCTTGCTTTTGATAGCCATCAAGGTAGCAGCCATCACCAGGTATTCTCCCGCAACTGCAAGTTCTAGCGTCTTCATGGTATGGATATAATTCATGTATTGTTCCGTGATCGTCGCAATAGGGATATCATAAATATCGATTTCCATTTGCTGGATCAAATGAAGAAGGAGATCCAATGGTCCTTCAAATACATCTAATTTGATATTGATCTCTGTCACCGTGTTCACTCTTTCTTCTTTTTCTCATTCAGCCATTTGGTAAAATAAGGCTCTGTGATCTCTGTGGCACGAATTTTCTTTTCAGGATATTTCTGTTCAAGTTCATCCAACATTAGAAAGCCCATCTTTTCTCCACGATAAGAAGGATTCAACGCTACATCATGAATGACTAGTTCCTCTTCATCTCCCCAATAAACGCCAATGATCCCTTGGATATTGGTTGAGCCTTCAGGAGTGAAGAAGAAAATCTCATACTTTTCTTCTGTTTCATACGTATCGATCTCTTTCAGCCGGTTTTCTTTATCCGCTAATTTCTTGTGGAAACTTAAAAGTCCCATAGCGATTTTACGATTTTCTTTTCGGTAATGTGTTAACATTTTTTCACCTTCCTATGACTAAGCCCTTGGAAAATGCTGCTTATAAACATCCGTCATTCTTTTCTTCGTGATATGTGTATAGATTTGGGTCGTTGATATATCCGCATGGCCTAGCAATTCTTGAACAGTTCGGAGGTCCGCACCGTTTTCAAGTAAATGAGTAGCAAAACTATGGCGTAAAGTATGTGGCGTCACTTCTTTTGTGATACCGGCATCACGCACTAATTGTTTCAAATTTTTCCAAATACCTTGTCGTGATAATCCTGAACCATGATTATTCACGAAAACGTGGACTTCAGTAGCGTCTTTGACAAGTAATGGTCTCACTTCGTCTAAATAACGTTCCAACCATTGGATTGCATAATCACCTAAAGGAATGATTCTTTCTTTATCTCCTTTACCGATCGTCTGTACTAACCCTAAAGATAAATGCAGATCGCTCAATTTCAAACCGATCAGTTCACTCACCCGCATTCCTGTAGCATACATGACTTCCAGTATTGCGCGATCTCTGATCCCCAGATTTTTGGTTGTATCTGGAGCTTCGATCAGACGTTCAACTTCTTTCAAAGACAGTGTGCTAGGTAACTTTTGGGCTTTTTTAGGTGTATCGATATGCTGCATCGGATCATGATCAGTAATACGTTCTTGGCGTAAGAATTGATGGAATCTTCTTAAACTTGTGATCATCCGTGTGACAGTCGCGGGTGCTTTTTTTTCATCATGCATCTTCTCTAGATAACTGATCACTATGAAACGATCGACATCTTGCCATGCAGTAATTTTTTTTTCCTCCAAAAAATGAAGGTATTGCGCTAAATCACGTTCATAACTTTTTCTAGTATTTAATGATAATCCTCGTTCAATCGTCAGATAGTGGAGATAATCATTGAGTTCTTCTTTCATAATAATCCACCTCGTGCTACTCTATCATATCAGATAGCCTTCATTTTCGATAGTCTCTTTTAGGTGCAGACAAAGAAAAAGCCGTCTGTTCCATTAGACGGTTTTACTTTCTTTTTCCTGATTATAACATTTTTGGCAGATACCGTGAAAAGTTAAGCGATGATCTTTTACTAAAAAGTGATAGCGGTCCTCTACTACTTCTTCTACCTGAATCAATAGATCTTCTTCCACTTCTTCGATCGTTCCACATTTCAAGCATAATAAATGATGGTGGAAATGTTTAGCCCCTTCTTTTCGCAAGTCATATCGTGCAACACCGTCGTTAAAGTTCACCTTATCGATGATTTTTAGATCAGTTAATATTTCTAATGTACGATACACTGTAGCTAAACCAATTTCTGGGCTTTTCTTTTTTACTAGAAAAAAAACTTCTTCTGCGGATAAGTGTTCTTTTTCATTTTCTAACAGAACAAGCAAAGTTGCTTCTCTTTGCGGGGTCAGTTTAAACCCAGATTCGTGTAACTGCTGTTTTGTTTTTTTCATTACTGACATAGCGTTCATAACCATTTTTTTCAACCCCAACAATTTATAATAATTATAATTAACCAGACTATTTTTACTCTCTAAATTAAAATAATTATAAGCTAGTTAAGAAAAACATGCAAGCCATTCTCAATTAGAATTTTTATTTCGTTTCGTTACACCATCTTCTTGCTTGATCAATCCTTGTTTCAATAGATTGCCTAGTGCACGTTTGAATGCTCCCTTGCTGATTCCAAATGCTTTCATGATTTCTTCTGGATCTGATTTATCTGTGAAATTGATTTGCTGATCGGCAGACCGTTCGATGATCGTTAAAATCATTTGTGCATCATCAGAAATTGCTTCATATGCTCTTGGCTTCAAAGAGATGTTTAGTACCCCATCTGGTCTGACACCGACTACCCGGCCTTTTACCTGTTCTCCGAGTCTTGGTTCATTGTATCGTTCAGATGGATGGATGAATCCTAGGTAAAAATCATCTGTCAATATATAGGTACCAGTTAATTTTAAGCGATACGCTGTCCCAGTGATATCTTTGTTTTTCATTTCTTCTGTTCCAAATTTACTTAATGATTTAAAGATTTTTTCATCCGCTAAACTACCCCAAATACGATCCTTCGCATCCACTTTTAGAGAAATCATCAAACGGTCGCCTTTTTTAGGCCAGAGTTCTGTCATTGTAGGTAATTCATCTAGTGAAACGACAAAATCTTTATCGGGCAAGCCGATGTCTACAAAAACCCCTAGATCTTTTCTGGAAGAAGTGACTGTGCCAAACGCGTAATGTCCGATCCGACTTTTCGGTATCACTGTTGTAAAACGGTTTTCGTGCTTTTGATTTTGGTAGCCGAATCCCTCAACCGCTTCACCGATCCGATGTTCGCCTTCTACTTTACTTAATCCAAAAGTTTGTCCATTTTTTTGAACAAAATAATTTTTTTCATTTTCATCAATTACCATACCGGTAAATATCGTTGCTAATAATTCATTCATTTTATTTCTCCTTTATACGAAAGACAGGTTATCTCTGCCAACTTTCTTTGCTATCATACCATAATGTCCCTTTGATTAGTAGCGTGTTACCCGGCAATAACTACAAAAAAACTTAGGTCCCTCATTTCCCAACATACTGAATAGAGATCCCCTACTCATGTTGAATAGAAAAATAAAGTAAACCTAAGTTTTTGTTCTGCGTATCCTTTTAACGACTGCCGTTACCGCCAAACCAGCCTGTTTTACAGTTGATCGTCACAATATAAAATGGTAACGCACTTTCACCGATTCCATTCATTAATGAAGATTTGGTAGAAGTTGCATAAAGATTGTAGTACCCTTGGCCATTTTCGATTCTAACTTTTTCCAACCGATAACCGCCTTGAACGATGTAGCCTCGCTGAATACATGTATTAATCACGCTTTCTTGAACACCGGGTGCCCAATTCCAAGCTGCATTTGCTGTATCTGCTACATCACTTGGACGTGTAGCCATGATTGGCTGATTCGCAGAATTTTTATTTACTGAAGAAGAATTGGCTGCTTGCTGTGCAGCTTGTGCTTGTGCTGCTTGCTGTGCCGCCTGTGCTTTTCTTGCTGCCTCTGCTGCTTCTGCTGCTTTCTTCGCTTCTTCTGCCTTTTTCGCTTCCTCTTCTTTTTTCTGTTGTTCCTCTTTCTTGGTCAATATATCATCTACTTGTTTTAACTGATCTTTTAGAGTCACAGCTAGCTCTTGATTTTTCACCTGATCTACAGCCTTTTGTGCATCTGTATATTGCTCACGAGTTGCAGAGTCTGCGACTTTATCATCAGCAAAAACGATATTGGTTTTCTCTTTCGCTGTTTGCAGTTGATCGTATTGTGCCTCAGCTTCATCTTGCGCTTTTTTTAGCAGTTGTCCAAAATCAGAATCGTCTGTTGCGAAACGTTTGATTTCTTGGTCCGCTTTTAATTTCAGATCATCAGCTAAGTGATCATCAATGATCGCCTCAGTAGTAAACAACTCGTTGACACCTTTGATATCTTTTACCTTTGTTTGGATATCTTCATACGTTTTTTCTAGATCAGCATAGCCTTTTTCTCCTTTGACCTCATTCAACGATGTTTTTAACTTCGTCAAATCTTGATTGATCATAGAAGTACGTAAAAACTGATGCGCCCCATCATAGTAGAAAGTAGCGAGTGTCTTCTTCAACTCATTTACTTTTTGCTGTTGCTTTTTCGCTTCTGCTGCAATTTGTGCTTGAACCGTTTGCTGGTGATCATAATACGCCCAGCCGCCCGCTCCAATCAGTACCGCAATTGCCAATACTATATACGGGATTTTTTTTGATTTTTTCTTTCTAGCCGCTTTTTTGTCATCCTCATTTTCTTCTGATGATGGCAATTCTTCCTTTTGAGGCTCTGTCTCAGGAATCACCGTTTCAGGAGTCGGCTGTTGTGTTTCATTTTCTTTCGTATCAGTTGCCTCTTCGCTCTTCTTGATAGAAGCAGCAATAGGTGTATCTATCTCTTTTTCCGAATCAGAAAGTGGCTTATTCGTTTTTATTGGCTCTAATGGTCCACTGTTTTCTTCTTTTACTTCTTCTACTTCTTTTACTTCTTTTTCCGCCTTTTCCTCTTCCTTTATGGATTCGATTACTGGCGGCACTTCTTCTTCCAATCGTGCTTTTGCTTCTAGCGTTTTTGATACCTCTGCTTTTTCTGATGCAGATGCATCTGTGACTTCTTGCATTTGAACTGACGATTGACCCTCTTTTGCTGCGATTTTATCGTTGATCATCTTCATCAATTCTTTTGCATGCTCTTCGGTCGTATCTTCACGATGGGCTTTGATGTAGGCAGCTAAGATGGAATTTTCTTCTTCCTGATCCACAAATTCCTTTAGTTCCGCCACTCGTTTTTTCTGTTCAGTATCTATTGTTTTTTCAAGAGACTGGTCTTTTGGCTGATCTTTTGTTTGTTCTTCTTTTACCAGCTTTTTCTCTATCGTCAGCGATTGCTTTTCTTCTTTATCATTCAAGTTCGTTGCCGTTTGCGACATTACGTTTTCTTCAGGGGTTACATCATTTTTAAAGATTTCCATCACAGATTCCAAAGGTAGATCTTTTAGTTCTGACCACTCGATTGGATCATTTAATTCACTATCTGGAAAAACTTCTTCTGAAGAACCCTCGTGTGACTGGGAAATTGATTCGTTTTCTTCATTGGTGTGTTGATCTATCTCTTCGATTTGATAACCGCAATCAGGACAAGTCGATTTGTCCTCGATTTTATCTGATCCACACTTTGGACATTTTTTTATCACTTAGGGATCGGCTCCTTTTGTTAGGTTTACGCTATCATTAAATCTACCATATTCTGAACCTCACGCCAATAGCCTATTTTTATGATTTCCATAAAATTGCTTGAAACAATTATTTTCTTTTTTAGAATTATTGGTTTTTCCAACAATTGATTCTAAAAAATGCTTGATGTAATGTGATGGTATGTGATCGAGAAATTCTTATTTATTCAGTAAAGATGAATATTCAATAGTAAAGCGAAAAAGCAAAAAACCAGAACAGAAATGTATAATTTCTGTTCTGGTTGTTCTACTTTGAATGATTCCACGAAGAGTGTGGGAGCAGAAGCAACTCCGAGAAATAAGCCGAAATTCTCGGAGTTAAACACTTCTGTCCCAATCTTATTGCAGATACTATTCTAAGAAATCTTTCAATTGTTTTGAGCGAGAAGGATGGCGTAGTTTTCTCAATGCCTTCGCTTCGATTTGACGGATACGTTCTCTTGTAACCCCAAACACTTTTCCGACCTCTTCTAATGTTCTAGTGCGTCCGTCATCTAAACCAAAACGCAAACGCAGAACATTTTCTTCACGGTCAGTCAAGGTATCTAATACATCTTCTAATTGTTCTTTCAATAATTCATACGCTGCATGTTCCGCAGGACTCGTTGCTTCTTGGTCTTCAATGAAATCACCTAGATGTGAATCGTCTTCTTCACCGATTGGTGTTTCTAAAGAAACTGGTTCTTGCGCAATTTTCAATATTTCACGTACTTTTTCTGTAGGGAGATCCATTTCTGCACCGATTTCTTCAGGCGTTGGTTCTCTTCCAAGGTCTTGCAGTAATTGACGTTGGATACGGATCAATTTATTGATTGTTTCAACCATATGCACTGGGATACGGATCGTACGCGCTTGGTCAGCGATGGCACGAGTGATTGCTTGACGGATCCACCAAGTAGCATACGTAGAAAATTTAAATCCCTTGCGGTAATCAAATTTTTCAACAGCCTTCATCAAGCCCATGTTACCTTCTTGGATCAAGTCTAAAAATTGCATACCTCGTCCTACATATCTTTTAGCAATACTTACAACCAAACGAAGGTTTGCTTCAGCTAAACGCTGTTTTGCTTCTTGGTCGCCTTCTTCGATTTTCAATGCTAGAGCTACTTCTTCTTCTGCTGTTAAAAGGGACACACGGCCGATTTCTTTTAAATACATTCTTACAGGATCATTGATCTTTACACCCGTTGGTGCAGATAGATCTTCGGTCTTCGCTTGTTCTGCTTTTTTCTCTGCACTCTTTAAACTGTGAACAGATGGTTCGCCGTTTTCATCAACGACACTGATTCCTGCATCTTCCACTTTTTGGATCAATTTATCCATTTCGTCTGCATTCAACGTGAATGGTGTCGCAAGTTTATTTGAAAGATCATCATATACAACTTGTTTTTTTGGTTTGTTTTCTTTGATAAAAGCTGCTACCGCTGCTTCATACTTTTTCTTTTCTGTTACATTTGCCATAAAAGAAGGCCCCCCTTGAGTAGCTATTCGGCTTTTTTTAACTGTTTTGTTAAATCAATGATTTCAATCGTCAATTCCAACTCCAACTGCTTATTACCAGTTCTTCTAGCTTCTTGCTGCATCTGTTTTTTTATCATTATTTCATCAGCTAAACCAGATTTACTGATCACTCGCAATAGGTCTTGGATCTCCCTTGGCGTACTTTCTTCTGCCACGCGCAAGTATTCGATCTCCACCACTAACCGCCTTAATTTTTCATCTTGCAAAAAGTCTAAAAACTCTGCAAGGTTGAATTCATCATGTTGTGATACGAATGCATCGAATAAAAAATAGACCTCTGCATAAGTATCATGGATAAACTGGAAATTCTGCTCTTTTAGAAGATTACGAACAGAAACCTCTTTGAATATCCGATACAAAAGTATTTGTTCTGCTTTTTCAACCTGGGTCAGTGGTCTTTTTTTCGCTGTACTTGTTTTGACAGCTTGTCTTTCTGGGACCACCGTTGGCTGTTGTTCTGTGCGACTTCGCTGATTTTCTCGTCGAAGTTCTCTCAATTGCGTCTGGATCGTTTCACGGTTCACTTGAAATTCAGCTGCTAATTGCGAGAGATACATATCTTGTTCAATCGGTGAAACGACCTTACTTAACTCCGTGATCACCTCTTCAAGATATTCTATTTTATCTTTTTCATTATCTAAATTCTTTTCTTGCTTCAAATAGCGGCTTTTAAATGTAAATACCGTTTCTCGACCATGAGAAAGCAATTCATTGAAAGACTCGTTTCCATATTTACGTAAATATTCATCAGGATCAAGTTTTTCTGGTATCACAATGATCGATAGGCGTAATCGACTATTTTGCCGAAGCAATTCAATTCCTCGATTTGTTGCTTCAAAACCTGCCTTATCACCATCATAACAAAAGACTAGCTCTTTTGTTAAACGTTCGATATGCTGGATCTGTTGATTTGTTAAACTAGTCCCCATAGAAGCAATGCCATTTTTTATGCCTGCTTGCCATGCTGCAATCACATCCATGAAACCTTCAAATAAAAGAACTTCACCACTTTTTCGGATTTCACTTCTGGCTTTGTCCAAATTAAACAACACTTGTCTTTTATTGAACAACTCTGTTTCAGGACTATTTAAGTACTTAGGCTGGTCTTTTTCTTGTCCTTTTTCCGGTGCGAGCCAGCGCCCAGAAAAACCAATCGTTCGTCCCTGTGGATTTTTGATCGGAAACATGACTCTTTGATAAAACCGATCTGATAATCGGCCATCATCATGGGATACAAATAAACCAGAACGTTCCAAAACTTCTTGATCATAGTTTTCATTTTTAAATACTTGATTTAAAAATGACCGCTCATTTGGTGCAAATCCAATTTTGAACTCGGCAATCAGTTCCTCTGTCAGCCCTCGTTGGAGCAGATAGTTCAAAGCTTGTTCACCTGCTTTTGTATGAAGCAACATGTGATGATACACTTCTTCTGCTTTTTCATGGGCTAAAATCAGTTTTCCGTTTATTGAGTCACTGTTTTCAACAGGCAACGCTTGATTACGCCACTGTTCTTCCAAAGGGATTTGTTCAAAATCAGCAACTTTTATCACTGCTTCCGGAAAATTAAGCCCTTCTAGCTCTTGGAGAAAGGTAAAGACATTTCCTCCTTTTCCGCAACCAAAGCAATGAAAAATCTGCTTATCTTCAGCCACTGAAAAAGATGGCGTTCTTTCTTCATGAAATGGACATAACCCTAAGTAATTTTTTCCAGATTTTTTTAATTGGACATATTGCCCAATTACCTCAACGATGTTCGTTTGACTTCGGATCGATTCAATGACTTCTTGAGGTATTCGCTGAGCCATGTTTTCACCCCCTGTAAGCAATACTTGTAGTATCTTAAGAGAGATACTCTCAGGAGAATAACCGGTAAAAAATCGCACTAACGAAAATCAGTGCGATTTTAAAGGACACAATTATACATCGTTCATTGTATCATAATTCAATACTTTTTCAAGCATTATACTCACGATTCATTTTTTGCCCATCTACTCCTACAGAAAGTGGCACTATTGCTTACTCAAAAACTTTAGTTGTTGCAAATCTATTGAGCAAATAACTTTGGATATCTGCCTTCCAATAAAGCAAACGTAAGACGATATTTATTCCCATGAACCCGACAAAGTATGGCCAAGTCGTTCCTAGACCAAGATTGACTTCTAGTAAATGATGGAAAAGCATTGCTGCAACATATATACCGATAACTGTCGTGACTGCTAAGAATATACGTAACGGATTGAATGGGTAGCAAGCTTTGATTACTGCCATACAGCTGATCCCTATCAACAAGTAATACATCAGTGTCGTTGTTTCCATATTCGTAAACGATAAAATGTCGCCTAACAAGTACACCACAATGATATTTAATACAACTAACAACGCATTCGGTAATGCATTGATCAGAGCGGTTGGTAAATAGCGATAAGTGACTTTTCTTCGATCTTGTTCAAACGAAAGGAAGAAAGAAGGATAGCCTTCAATGGCTAGATCGATCAGAGTGATTTGGATTGGGATGAAAGGAAAACCAATCGCTGTCACTGCACATATAATAGACAAGATAAACGAATAGATCGTCTTGATGAAGAAGATCCCTGAAACTTTCGTCACGTTATTTACTACTCGTCGCCCTTCAAACAAAACTTCTGGTAAAGTAGTAAAATCGGAATCCAACAAGACCAAATTAGCGATTTGACGAGTTGCACCATCACCTTCCGCCATTGCAATACTACAATCGGCCTCTCGCAATGCTAAAACATCATTGACGCCATCGCCTGTCATGGCAACTGTACGTCCACTTTCTTTTAATTCGTTCACTAAAATTTTCTTTTGTTGCGGGCTCACTCGTCCAAAGACGGAGTATTCATGTACGGCGTTTCGAACTTCTGATTCTTCCGTCAATGTTGAAAGATCAATATAAGAATCATAGTTTGATAGACCTGCACGTCTGGCAATATTCGATACTGTAAATGGATTATCACCTGAGATGACTTTTAGATCGACTCCTTCATTATGCAGGTAAGCCAAAGTTTGCTTAGCATTTTTACGGATCGGATCATCAATTTCAAACAATGCGAGTGGCTCCACGCCATGTGGTGCACCATCCGTCAACCGCTGATTTGGTGCAAGTCCAAGCATTAGTACACGATACCCGTTGGCTTGCGCTGACAATAAACTTTCTGGTAATTGTTCCTCTGTAACTAAACGCTCAGGCGCCCCAACATAAATGACTCCTAACTCAGGGAATTCCATCGCCCCCCATTTACGGTCAGATGAAAAAGCTAATTTTTCCGTTACATCGTAGCGATTTGAAACGGCAAAATAATCTCTTAATGCGCGCATCGTGATATTATTGTCGCTGCTCTCAGCTAAATAAGTACCCATGATCTCAGAAATGGCATTTTCATAGACAGGATGAAGTGCTTCAACTCGTTGGATACTCATTTTACCTTCTGTAATCGTTCCTGTCTTATCTAGACAAAGCGTATCGACATGTGCGAGTGTTTCGATCGAATACATATCTTGGACTAAGATTCTCTTTTTCGCCAGTTTTGTGACACCAGTCGTTAAGGCAATACTGATCAAAAGCACTAAGCCCTTTGGCAACATTCCTAATAAAGCAGCTGCCGAAGCAATAACTGATATTTTGATCGACGCATCACGAATGAACAATGCTTCTAAAAATAAAATAATACCTAGTGGGATAATGACAAAACTAGTGAATTTTGAAACCTTACGGATCGAATCCACCAATTCTGAATGGATTGCTTTGTGTGTTTTTGCTTCACTGGTCAGGCGGACTGCATAATTGTCTGCACCAACTCGGATCGTTTCTGCAAAGACGGAACCACTTGTCAGATAACTACCTGACAGTAATTCATCACCTGCTGTTTTTACTATCAAATCTGATTCACCTGTCAATAACGCTTCATTTGCTTCAGCGCGACCAGATAGCACCCGCAGATCTGACGGGATTTGTTCCCCTGCACCGATTTTGACGATATCACCTAATACCAATTCTTTTGTACTAAGGGATAACTCTCTCCCTTCGCGGATAACTAAAACTTCCGATTGCGAAACAATCGATAATTTTCGCACGAGATTTCGGGCATGGATTTCTTGATAAATACCAATGATGATATTTACCATGATGATTGCTAGATATGCCATATTCGAGTACGCACCGACAAAGAGTAAACATACTCCAATACCAAAGTTCAAAAAATTAAAAAGCGTCAAAATATTATCGCTGAAGATCTGCCCAGTACTTTTCGTAGCATCTTCTTGATAATCATTTTGTTGTCCAGAGGCAATTCTTTCTTTCACTTCTTCCTGAGAGAGACCTCTTATTTCTTTATTTTCCATTTTTCGCCAACTTTCAAAAAATAATCAACGTAATTAAGTCTAGCTTGTTCCAGTAGCAAAAACAACTTATTTTTTTATATTTTAAACAAAACAAAAACACACGATCGAACACCAAGCATTTGTTGCTGGTTTGACCAATCATGTGTAAAGCAACCGTTTCTATTTATATCGTTCTTCCAGACGACTCATCCACCAACCGAGCAGTGCTCCGGCAATGAATAAAACTGGACAAAGTAAGATTCCCAAGAGTCCAAGTCCAGAATAATCTGTTGGAATGATCATGATCGTTGAAGCAAAGACGACACCTAGAATAAAATGGAACAGTTTACTATAGGCTTTAGAGAAAATATAGTCCATGATCTTTGATAATCCCAACACACAGACAATTCCGCCCAATGCAATCGGTAAAATCACGTCCAAACGCATCTCTTTAAAGCCATCTGCCATTGCTTTATAAAGACCCATGTATACAAGGAAATTAGAAGGGCTAAGTCCAGGAACGATCATTCCAAGACCGATCAGTCCGCCTGCAATGATCCAAGTAACTGTATTTTGCTCCACTTGACCATCGAAAAGTTGTGCCCCATAAAGTAGAAAAAGATAAGCAACTACAAAAGTGACGACCATGATCACGACATCCGTCGTTTGCCGCCCCTTTTTCCCTGCCTCTTTCCACAACGCAGGAACTGTTCCAGCAATACAACCGACAAAAAACCAGAGAATGGTTGTTTCGTACGCCCCTAATAAAAAGCTAACTAAAAATGAAAGTAAGAAAACGCCGGTGATGCCTCCAAGTCCCACAGGCAAAAAGAACCAAACATTTTCTTTGAAATTCTTCGTGATGTGAGCCAAAAAAGAAATCAACCGTTCATACATACCAAAAACAGCAGCTAATGCGCCACCACTTACCCCTGGCAAAATAAATCCAGAGCCAATAAACATTCCTTTGATAAAACGTAAAAGCCAATCTTTTGATCCATTTCTAGTGACATTTTCTGTTGCTTCTTGTCTATTTTCCACCTATATTAGCACTCCTTCTTTCTTAATCATTCAATACTTGGAACTATTTCCATACTTTTTCATATAATTCGATTAGTTTTTCATTCATATCCACAACATCTGAATAGAACATGTTACCTCCATTATGATAGAGATACCCACCATTGTAAAGTAAGGACTGAACTCGCCAATAACGATATTTCGTTTTCCCATTATTTCCTAGTAACGGGCTTAGTACGTTTTTGGAATATTCTTCTGCTAATTCTACGCTATTTTTGCCTCCATGCTTTTTGACGTAAGCAATATAGTCTTTGCCAAAGTTATACGCCTGGATAGCCGTAGCAAGATCACAGCCTTGTTCGTTTGCCTCAGTGATCATTTCAGCCAAATAGCTAACTCCCTGATCAATGCTTTCTTCTTGGTTGTTGATCATATTTGCTTTTCCATAGGCACTTTCCGAGCTTTGCATCAAATCAGTACCCTTACCTTTTGATTCTGTGAGAATGATCCCTTTGATCAGATTTTTGTAATTTTCCATTTGATATTTTTTTGTAGCTACCGCAATTTCCGAATCGTATTGTTCCACCTGCTTGATGGATGTATAGGTTCTTCCTCCGATAAAAAGGATACCTACAAGCACCGCAATGGCAAGCAACCGCAACGGCCATCGAAAAATCGATTTTCTTTTTTTCTTCATAAAAACTCACCTAGTTATTTTGACATCTTATTTATCTTACTATTTATTATCTTCCTTGGCTATTTAAGAGAGAAAATTCGTTGCTTCTCTTAATAAAAAATGAAAAATTCACTATTTTTTCTTATCTTACGAAATTGATCGTTGTTTTTTTAGGAAAAGCATTGTCCTTATCAAAGAAAAGTCGTTATAATTTAACCAGTAGGTGATTATGTGGAAAATGAAAAGAAATATGCAAAAATGGCTGATGGTAGTGAGATTTATTACGAAAAATGCGGTAAAGGATTTCCGCTTTTCTTACTTCATGGTAATGACGGCAGTGGCCGCTTTTTTTCAGAACAAGTACCTGTTTTTAAACAGTTTTATACAGTATATCTGATCGATAGTCGCGGACACGGTCGATCAACGAACAATGCAAATACCTTGAGCTTCCGTTTAATGGCTGAAGATCTTTATACCATCATGTTGTTAGAAGGGATTACAAAGGCAAACATTTTAGGATTTAGCGATGGTGCAAACCTCGCTTTAGTATTTTCAAGTTGTTATCCTGAAAAAGTGCATCGGCTGATTTTAAATTCAGGAAATACTCTAGTAGAAGGTGTTCTTTTTTCTGCAAGAATAGCTAGTTACTTGCATTATGCATGGGTTTGGCTGCTATCGATCTTTCGTCCAACGCTTAGAAGAAATCTACTAGTAATAAATCTATTATTGCAAGATGTGGGACTTTCTACAGCAGATTTGGAAAAAATCAAATCGAAGACATTGATCATTGTTGGGAAAAAAGATGTGATCAAATTAAAGCATTCACTTTACTTAGCCAAAACGATCCCAAATGCTTCCTTCGTTCTTGTAAAAGAGCAGGGGCATCAACTCGCTAGAAAAGATCCAGAACGATTTAATCAAGAAGTACTAGAATTTTTAGCTGAATAATAAAGAATAGTAGGTGATTTTTTTGATAAAACAGACCGTGCAGTGGATCAAAAACCATTTAGGTCTCTTTAAAATGATATTTTTGATTTCAGTCATCGTAATTATCGTTAGTGAACTAATTTCAATTGGAAAAACATTATCTGTTGACCAGTTAGCAGAGACATTCGCCACCATTCCTCTTTGGAAAACCGGATTGATGCTGCTCATCGGCTTAGTCGCGGTACTTCCTATGATTGGTTATGATCTTATTTTAAATCGATTGCTTGGACAAAAGCAAAAACCGCAATATTTATTTGAGACAAGCTGGCTGATCAATACCATCAACAATATCGCAGGATTTGGCGGATTCGTCAGTATCGGCTTGCGTTCTGAACTTTATGGCCACAAAAAAGAAAGTAAACAGCTGATGCAAGCCCTCTCTAAGATCTTTCTTTTCTTGATGGCTGGTCTTTCGGTTTACAGTCTGATTTCCTTTTTCATGGTCTTATTCAGTCCTGTCGCTCCATTCCTTAAACAATACTGGATCTGGTTGATTGGCGGAGGATTGTATTTCCCGATCGTGTTCCTTGTCACTACGCTGAAAAAAGAAGGGTATGTCGGCGGGCTTTCCTTAAAAACACAAGGTCAATTATTGCTCGTATCTTTTCTTGAATGGTCAGGGGTATTATTTAGTTTCCTAGCAGTAGGCTATTTGATGGAAATCAAGATCGATCTTTGGCAAACGATTCCTCTGTTTATTGCCGCTTCGGTTATCGGGATCGTCTCCATGATACCCGGTGAAATCGGTAGTTTTGACGTCATGATGATCATCGGCTTATCCGCGATTGGCGTACCTAAAGAAACTGTCGTTGTTTGGATCTTACTTTATCGGGTCTTTTATTATATTATCCCTTTCTTGATCGGGATCGTCTTTTTCTTTAAAAATATCGGCTCAACTTTTGATAAACGTTACTCAGGTATCCCAAGGCAATTAGCGACAGAAATCGCGCATAAAATCGTTGTTGTCCTTTTATATTTTTCGGGCATCATGTTGGTTCTCTCTGCAACGATCCCACAAGCTTTTACTGAGTTTCGCTGGTTGCACAGCTTGAATCCTTTGAGGTTGCACTTGATCATTCAATTTCCAAGTATCTTATTAGGCTTTTTATTTGTAGTCATGGGAAGAGCAATGGCAGCTCGCGTAAAAAGAGCCTACTGGCCAACGATTTGCTTGATCCTCCTTTCACTGATCTATGTTGGCATCACAGATCTTAGCCTAACAGCAGTTGTTTTTCTAACGATCTTATTGTTGATCATCGTTGCTTCCAAAAATGAACTATTTCGGGAACAAATCATCTATTCTTGGGAATGGTTGACAGTAGATGGTCTGATCACCGGCACTTTATCCCTTCTTTACATTATTATCGGGGTATATAACATGCCGGAATTCCCCCATCGGAAGCATCACTTTATCTCGTTTTTCCTTTTCCCTTCTGAAAAGATTTGGTTCTCTGGATTACTTGCAATTATCGCTGTAAGTTTCATCATCATTCTCCTCGTTCATTTTTTACAAGGGAAGAAACAACAGATCGGCGAACCATTTAACGAGGAACGAGCATTGTCAGTATTACATTCTTTTGGCGGAAATTCAGATAGTCAACTGATTTTCTTAAAAGACAAGCGGATGTTCATTTATGAAAAAGATGGGCAACCAACTGTCTTACTGCAATTTGCTTGCTATAACAATAAATGCATCGTGATGGGTGACCCTTCTGGGAAAAAAGAAGATTTTGCTGAAGCAATCGAGGCATTTATCGAAGAAACAGACCGTTTGTGCTACCTCCCTGTTTTCTATGAGACAAGTGAAGAGATCGTGATGATCCTTCATGAATTTGGGTACGACTTCATTAAAATGGGCGAAGAAGCGCACGTAAAATTAGCCGATTTCACTACTTCCGGCAAAAAAATGAAGGGATCTCGGGCAATCTTAAACCGAATCGAACGTGAAGGATTTACCTTTGAAGTCATCCAACCACCCTTTTCAGCTAGTCAAATGGCTGACTTGAAGAAAATTTCTGATAGTTGGTTAGGTACGCGAAAAGAAAAAGGTTTTTCCTTAGGATTCTTTTCAGAAGATTACTTGCAACGAGCACCGATTGCTATTGTGAATAGCCCAGAAGGAGAAATGGTCGCTTTCGCCTCCATTATGCCTACCTATACAGATAATAGAATCGGCACGATCGATTTGATGCGTTACGATCTAGACCGAGCACCATCTGGAAGTATGGATTTTCTCTTCTTACATCTCTTCGAGTATATGAAAGAAGAACAGATCGAATACTTTAATTTGGGAATGGCACCTTTAGCAAATGTGGGAACTTCTAGAAAGAGTTTCATTCAAGAGCGAATCGCTTATCTTGTCTATGAATTCGGTTCTCACTTCTACTCATTCCATGGGTTACGTGAATACAAAGATAAATATGCAACCAACTGGATTCCACGCTATACGCTTTACTCAAGAGATAGTTGGATCACCTATGTCATGATTGCCTTATTGATCATCGATAATGCGCCTGTAGAAACTCCAAAAAACCGATTATTTGGATTAAAGAAATGGTTTCGCAGACGCTAATGCGAATAAAAAGAAATCTTAAAAGTATTGTTTCTCAAGAATCCTATCTTGCAAATACTTGCCGTCTTTCATCGGAAACGGTAAATCAAAAGCAGCAGTTATCTTCTTAGTAAGAAGATAACTGCTGCTTTTGTCTATTTCGTATTCCTCCATTTCACTCCGCAAAATATGTTCTTTTGATCCTAAACGTCACTTCTAGTTTCATTCCTGACTGGACTACTCTCCTCGAAAGATGCTTCTACTTCAATAATGTTTCATAGCTTAACTTCCTCGTAACTCCTCGTACAAGCAACCAAGCAAGGAGGATCAAAGCAATACTCAATCCTAATGTGATCCAAGTGTTTACAAGCATGATTCCCATAAACTGCCCAATGATAAAAAGCAAGATAGGTAAAATAAGAAAAACAGCGCGCTGCTGTGCTTCTTCTACAGTCTGCGCTTTTGCAGAACCGCGTACAGTAATCGTGATCGCGATAAAAGATATTGCAGGTGACGCCAATAACAGAATGACTAGCCAACTTATACTAGGTAAGAACATGGTACCCATCAAAACAAGTATTTCAACTTGCGTCACGATCATCATGGCAAAAAAAGAAGTAAAGGAAACGATCATACTTAATAGAAATGCTGCCGCTATTTTTGATTGGAAAATTTTTTTTAGTGGAAGAGGACAGTAAAGCAATGTTTCCAAGGTCTGCTTTTCCTTTTCTCCCACGAATGAGCTTGCCGCCATAACAGACGAAGCCATGATAGGTATCATCAAAAAGAACACAGGCATGATATTATTCATCAATAGCTTGATCAAACTCTGTTTGACATCCTGATCCGCACCTGTCCGTGGGATCATCTCTAATAGTGCTTGTAAATTGAGAGAATCTAATGGGACAAAATGGACCATCATAATAAAAATAGTGGGTAGAACAATCGTCAATGCCAAAGGAACCATCAATATGGTAACAAATACCTGTTTGTTGGTCGTGATACTTTGCAAATCTTTTTTGATGATGGCCCACTGCATAGTATGCAACATTTTACTCGTTCCCCTTTCGTTTTTCGATCAAGCTGAAATAGATATCTTCCAACGTTGGCTGCTCGGCAGAAACATGGTAAATATCCCCACCTGCCTCCACGATCTGCTTCACAAGTGAAGGGATTTCTTTTTCTTTCTGGACGTCAACTTCAAACATCCCTTGTTCGATTTTTCGATAAGACACACTATCGGGCATATAATTCGTCTCGATTTTTACCGTCATACCAGAATGGATCTTTGCGCGAAGCTGTTCAAGTGTGCCCATTGCAAGTAATGCTCCCTTGTCGATCAAACCATAAGAAGTACAAATCTCCTGAGCATAACGCAATTGATGTGTACATAAGAAAATCGTCATCCCTTCTTCTTGGGCCAATTTTCGAATCATGTGATTGACGCTTTGGGCACTTTCAGGGTCCAGTCCAGAGGTAGGTTCATCTAGAAACAAAATTTTAGGTTGATGGATCATTGCACGCGCAAGAGAAAGTCTTTGTCTCATCCCAGTAGAATAAGACCCTAGCTTGCGATCTTTTGCTTCAGTCAGATTCAGTCTTTCCAAAAGTGCAGTAGCACGCTTGAAACTCTCGCTCTTATTTATACCGAATGCTGCTCCATAAAACATAAGATTCTCAATACCTGACAAGTTATCGTACATTTGTGCATGCTCTGTGACTACACCAGCCAATGCATGTACTTTTTCAGGATTTTCCATAGGATCGATATCGAATACCCGGCACTGCCCTCCTGATAGTTGAAGCATACCATTGAGTATCTTCACAGTGGTGGTTTTCCCCGCACCATTCGGACCTAAGAATCCAAACACTTCTCCTGGTTCAATGCTAATTGTTATATTGTCTATCGCTTTGTTTTTATCAGGAAATACTTTTGATACATTCTCAAGCAAAACTGCTTTCATCGTTTCTTCCCTCCTACAACCATTTTGAGTTCCACCGCATCCCTACATTCATCACTGCTTTTTATTCTATAAAACTATTCACTCTGACTGGATACACCTGGATCAAGCTGTAAACGACAATCTTGATCTGCGCATCTTGAACAGAACTGGATGTTCGTAGAACTACTTCGTAAAAAGCAAACGTTATCTTTTATTATAACAAAAAAACTGCAGATCAAAGAATTTTTTCTTTGTCTGCAGTCTTTTATTTAAATAGATTCTCTTTAATGAGCAAATTAGGCTTCGATTTCTGTTACGATACCTGAACCTACTGTACGACCACCTTCACGAATAGAGAAAGTTGTTCCGTTTTCGATGGCAACTGGATGGATCAATTCAACATCGATCGTTACGTTATCTCCAGGCATAACCATTTCAGTGCCTTCAGGTAAAACGATTGTTCCAGTTACGTCAGTTGTACGGAAGTAGAATTGTGGACGATAATTATTGAAGAATGGTGTATGACGTCCACCTTCTTCTTTTGTCAATACGTACACTTCTGCTTTGAATTTTGTATGTGGTGTGATTGAACCTGGTTTTGCGATTACTTGTCCACGTTCGATATCTTCACGTTGGATACCACGTAACAATACCCCAACGTTATCCCCTGCTTCACCATAGTCTAATGTCTTGCGGAACATTTCGACCCCAGTCACAACAGCTTTTTGTGTTTCAGGTTTGATACCGACGATTTCGATTTCATCACCTACACGAACTGCACCACGATCGATACGACCTGAAGCAACAGTCCCACGACCTGTGATTGAGAAGACATCTTCCACTGGTAACAATAATGGTTTGTCTGTATCACGTTCTGGTGTTGGGATATATTCATCAACAGTATCCATCAATTCCATGATAGCTGCTTCTGCATCAGGATCTCCTTGTAAAGCTTTTAATGCTGAACCTTTGATGACTGGTGTATCGTCACCTGGGAAACCATATTCGCTTAATAATTCACGAACTTCCATTTCGACAAGATCAATCAATTCTTCATCATCTACTAAGTCGATTTTGTTCAAGAAGACGATCAAATATTTAACACCTACTTGACGTGACAATAAAATATGTTCACGTGTTTGTGGCATTGGTCCATCTGTTGCAGATACAACTAGAATGGCTCCGTCCATTTGAGCAGCACCTGTGATCATGTTTTTCACATAGTCCGCATGTCCTGGTGCATCGATGTGTGCATAGTGACGTTTTTCAGTTTCATATTCTACGTGCGCAGTATTGATTGTAATCCCACGTTCACGTTCTTCAGGTGCCGCATCGATACTAGCATAGTCTTGAGGATTTGCTAAGCCTTTTTTACCTAATACTGTAGTGATTGCAGCAGTCAAAGTGGTTTTACCATGGTCAACGTGACCAATAGTCCCAATGTTTACGTGTGGTTTACTTCTATCATAATGTTCTTTTGCCATAATTAACAAACCTCCTAAATGTTTTAGAGCTCGATTTTCGCTCTCACTTGTTCATTATAGTCCTTTTTAGCTTAAATAAAAAAGATTATGTCCGCCTTACTTTTTGTAAGTATTGAACAAACCCTATTATACGTCAAACTTGGTCAAAGTCAACTAAGAACACTCGCCTTGTTGAACAGTTCGGTATTTGAAGAACGTACATACACAACCGTTGAAATTTCGGCAATTAAGTCTTTTAAAAATAACCTTGCCATTCATCAATGATCACTTGGAAAAGTGAGGGGTATTTCGTGATTACCAAATCTGCTTGTAACAAAAACACACTCTGATCGGTTCGTTGGGATCAACTGAATACTGATATTCTTTTTAATATTCTTTATAAAAGCAAGCTACTCCTTGTTGCTCTGCTAGATGGAACCCATTTTTTTCATAGAATCTTTTTATCACAGGGTCATTTTCTGCCAGTAATACTTTTTGCCTCACATCTGGATAAGCTTCTACCATCTTCTTCATCAGTGCTGTCCCAATGCCTTGCTTTTGATAGGTAGGGTGTACCAACAAGTCTTGAATGTAAAGAATTGTTTCACCATCCCCCACACTGCGGATCAATCCAATCAATTCTTTCTCTTGCCAAACTGTGATGACCTTAAGTGACTGCTCCACCGCCTTCATTAGTCGTTTGCTATCTGTTGTATAAGCCGTCCAGCCAACAGAGCCATAAAGTTCTAGTAATGATTGTTCATCGATACATTTTTGTTCATGAAAATGCATAACTACACCTCCTTCATCATACATAGCATTATTTCTTGTGCTTAGCGAAAACCCTTCAACGACTTTTGAACTCTCAATCAGCTGTAAGTTCAATAAAATTTCCCTCTGGATCTTGGATCACTGCCTCATAATAACCATCTCCCGTCGTTCTTGGACCACTTAGTAGTGGATAGCCATCAGCGATGAATCGTTCCGCAAATGAATCCACATCTTCTTTTGTTCCGACTGCTAATGCAAGATGCGCATAGCCTAATGTATCTACTGATCGATCAGATAAAAATGGTTTGGTGATCAATTCGATTCTGCCACCAGTAGGAAAACTTAAAAAATAAGATTGGAATCTCGTTTTGGGATTAGTATATTTTTCTGAACTTTTTGTGCCAAAATAGCCCTCGTAAAACGCTCTCATTTTTTCTAAATCATTTGTCCAAATCGCAATATGCTCGATATGCATGAATTCCACTCCTTTGTATTTTAAATCTAGATAATTATTTATACCACGCTTGATAATTCACATAAAGCGTCATCTTCCTATTCTATTTTTCTATGATAAACTAAAATGAACAAAAATGTGGAACAAATCTAAAAATCAGGTTTGCTACAGAGACTCGAATAAACGGTGGGAGCAGAAGACAGGCTTTTCGGAAATTCAAAAAAACGAGCAATACAAAAAGCGTATTGTTCGTTTTTTTCTCCAATTTCTCAAACCTAAACGACTTTTGTCTCGGCCTCTTCCTATCTACTGATGTAATACAAAAGTTACACGAATTATCACTCTATCTAATGTGTTTGTTTCATTTGACGATTTTCGATCAATGTTGGTTTTCCTTCAATTAGTTGATCTGCAAATAAAGCGACGTCTTCTCCTGTGATATCAAGAACTGTTTTCCCGCTTTGCGCCCCTTCTTCGAATAACTCTACTAATTCAGAAAGCACACCATCCTTTTCAGTCACACCAATCGGCGCTACTTTAAAAAAATATTTTTGGATCTCTTTATAAACGATTTGATAGTCTTTCGGTAAACTCTTGACACGGATCATGTGGACACGCCACTCTTTTTTTTCATCGATCATTTGTTGGATTCCCATAGTTCATCCCTCAATTCTTCAGTTTTTTAGCTACGGATTCGTTTAATTGCTTCCGCCATTTATCGCGGTAATTTTCTGCACCTTCAACTCCTGCGACCGCTGCACTGAATTTCTTCGCATCCCCATCAATGATTTGATCGATTGAGATTCCATCTAGTGCAGATTCTTCTAGTAGTCCCAGAATCCCATCCAAAATAGGGACTAGGTTCCTACCGGAAAAATTCGAATAGTCCCATAAACTACTTTGGATCTCTTTCCATGCTATCTGATAATCTAGCGGCAGTTTATCTGAACGCACATCAAATTCCTGATACGCTCTTCTAATATCATTACCTGTGATTTTGTCATAAAATTTCATTTTTCATCTCTTCTTTCTTCACTTGCTTCATTTGTCTTTACTTTTGCCAATTGAGAGACTAAGAAACGCCATTTTTCCCAAAATTCTTCTAGATATCTATCACCCTTATCATTCAACTGATAAAACTTCCTTGCTGGACCAAGTTCTGACTTTCTCTTTTCAGTCGTTACTAACCCTTTCTTTTCCAATCGCAATAAAACAGTATACACTGTTCCTTCCACGATTTCTGAAAAGCCAGTAGCCACTAGCTCATTCGTGATCTCATATCCATATGTTTCCTGCTTGTTCTTGATGATTTGCAGGACGATACCTTCTAATGAGCCTTTTAATAACTCGGTCATCCCTTTCAACTTCTGTCACCTTCTATGTGTAAAAATACTTTGTAACACTTAGTACTGGAGTATCATAACAACATCATCAAAAAGAATCAACTACCTAGTATTAAAAAGTAGAAGATTTAATTTTTCTTTATAAAGTTTTACATTCCAATTGATTCAATAGACGAATCGACTATTTTATTGAATAATAAGATTGAGGTGAAATGGATGATGAAAAAATGGCTTGGCGCGCTCATTGTAGTTGCGATTTTTTTAGGCGGTAGTTTTGCTACTTATCGTTATTACTACATGGGAGAAACCTATTATACAAAGATCACGACAAATGGCGAAAGACATACAGAGGGCGACCGAAAAAACACGTACTATACGTATAAACAACCGGCTTATAATGAAGAAGGTCAAGAAAAAGAAGTCTCTTTTAAAGAACTAAGAGAAAGACCATTGAAGATGAACGCATATCTCAAATTAGAAGTGAACGAGAGAAAAGGCGTTTTGAATTGGGAAGAAGTAAAGGTCAATGAGATTCCAAAAGCTGCTGCGCAACAGTTAGAATAATAAAAATAAGCCTGAACACTACGAAAATAATCATTTCCGCAGTGCTCAGGCTTATTTGTTGAAAATCTAACCGATTTTTTGAATCGCTCAGTCGTGTCCTATAAACGATTTAAAACTTCATCGACATTTTTGATCATGACTGAAATCGTTCCATCTGGATTATTCACGAATTCGATCAAATCAGGATTGCGGTAAACATCGACAGGGACAATCAATTCGATTCCATTTGATAGTTTAAATTTTTGTTTTCCAAATTTTTTCTCGGATATTTCTTGTACTTCTTTAACAGGTGGCGCTTCTGGAACAAAACCTTGTTCCTGTACTTCTTCTTGAAACGCCAATTTTGCTGTGATGTTTTCTTTGAACACCTTTTCGGCAATCATTTCATGATCTAATCTGCCCTTTTCTTCAATCGTATCATAGACAGCTTCCTTCAAATCTGCCATGATATCAAACTCTTCCGTTTCAAATTTCTTACCTAGACTCTTGGCAACCTTTTGGATAACCTTGACGTTTTCTTCTAACGAGGGAGCGGGAACACTCTCGATCACTCTTCCAGAAAAGTAAAGTTCTTTTTTCCCAGAGAATTCATACTTCTTTTCGATCAATTCATACGTCAATTCAGTTAAGTTCACAGCAAGTGCTTCATCCGCTTTCTGTGATTTTGAACCAAGGATCGCCCTGTTCAAAATCAAACGATTATCGATGCCTGTTTCATCTGCTTCGACAAAGTGAGTATATGATTCTCGGTAATTTACTTTTAACAAAGCTAAATACATGACGGTATCCATCTCGTACAAGACAACAAAAACATCTGCGCTTGGTGCCTCTTCACTTTCTTGATAGACGTCAAACCACCGTTGTACAATCAATTCACTCGCTTCAACAAAATTTTCTTCACAGTTTTTTAAATGCGTACCGATTACACTTTCTTGTGTCAACTGGCCGGTCTTTGTTTGTGCAGAAGAAATTTTTTGGATTTTCTTTTGTAAAAACTCTCGAGTAAAATCTTTTGTCAAATCCAATTCTTTTTGAGAAAAAACTGGAGAACCAGTTTCGCGATCAATAATATGCAAAATTGCTTTTTTTAAATAGATATCCATTCTCTCATTCCCTTCTGATTTAGTTTACGTAATTTACCGGCAAAATACTAGAATGAAAAACATTTTTTTATTGATTTTACTAAAATAAAAAAAGAAGAAACAAAATGGATTCTTTTTTTTGGAAAATGAGCTAGAATTAAAGAGGAAATAAAAATTAAGGAGTTGAGAGTATGGATTCATTAACAAGTACGTATCGTTTAGCAAACGGCTATAAGATCCCAGTCGTTGGTTTTGGCACATGGCAAACACCAGATGGAGATGTTGCCGTTGCATCAGTAAAAGAAGCATTAGCAGCAGGGTATCGTCACATCGATACTGCACAAGGCTATAAAAATGAGGAAAGTGTAGGACAAGCAATAAAAGAAAGTGGCATTCCTAGAGAAGAAATTTTTCTTACCACAAAATTGTGGAATGCAAATCACAGCTATGACTTAGTGATGTCTTCCTTTGAAGAATCCTTGAAAAAATTGCAAACAGACTATGTTGATCTATTCTTGATCCACTGGCCTAATCCCGTTGCATTTCGCGACAATTGGGAAGAAGCAAATGCAGAAACATGGCGTGCATTTGAAGAATTATATGAAGCTGGTAAAATCAAAGCGATTGGTGTCAGCAACTTCTTACCTCACCATTTAGATACTTTGGCTAAAACAGCAAAAGTAATGCCAATGGTCAATCAAATCTTCCTTGCTCCAGGAGAATTACAACCAGAAGTCGTGGATTATGCTAAAAAACACGATATGATCTTGGAGGCTTACAGCCCACTAGGAACTGGGAAAATTTTCGATGTTCCTGAAATGCAAGAAATTGCAAAAGCACATGACAAGAGCATCGCTCAAGTTTCTCTTCGCTGGTCTTTACAACACGGCTTTTTACCATTGCCTAAATCAGTAACACCTAGCCGTATCAAAGAAAATACTGAACTATTTGATTTTGAATTGTCCGAAGAAGAAATGAAACAAATCGATCAATTGGACGGCGTAGTTGGAAAAGCAAAAGATCCAGATACTGCTCAATTCTAAGTTAAGGAAGTTAGATAGCTATGGACCCAATCGAACGTTTAGACTCTCTTCCTGAAGAAATCACACGAACGTTTCATCCTGATTTTGTTTTTTTGATCACACCAGACAAAATCCAGCATTTTCCATTGAGGAATGCTACTTATGAACAAAAATTAGCTGAAGTTAAAAATAGATTCGATCATTCTTTGATGGTCAAGACTTGGCAAGGTCATAAAGTGATTTATTCCCCTGACCTTGAACAATTCGCTTTGATCCCAAGAGAATAATGATGTGAGGTTGGGACAAAATTAAGAAACACTTTTGTCTCATTCTTTAAAAACGAATAAACGGTGGGAGCAGAAGCAACTCCTTCGGAAATAAGCCGAAATTCACAAAAATTTGAAAAGCAATTTTCGT
>NZ_SPHN01000011.1:47575-112904 GCF_005844145.1 Enterococcus sp. BSD2780061688st2 D3 | reverse complement strand
TCCGCCTGGTATCCGCCGAAGCATTTACTCAACTAATTTAATCGAATCTTTCAATAAACAAATCAAGAAATACAGCCGCAGAAAAGAGCAGTTTCAAAATGAAGAATCACTAGAGCGTTTCCTAGTATCCATCTTTGATACATACAATCAAAAATTCTTAAATAGAAGCCATAAAGGCTTCCAACAAGTGACGGATACATTAGCTTCAATGTTTACTGAGTAACCCATTATTTTGC
Organism: Enterococcus sp. BSD2780061688st2 D3; assembly: GCF_005844145.1. NCBI lineage: Bacteria > Bacillati > Bacillota > Bacilli > Lactobacillales > Enterococcaceae > Enterococcus > Enterococcus sp. BSD2780061688st2 D3. The sequence goes on along the minus strand of NZ_SPHN01000011.1, from coordinate 112,668 downwards.
AGAAGGACGAGTTATTTACACAAAATTATTGACGCTCCCTCACTCAAGCATACCTTCAAACAATAATAAATATTTCTTTAGTATTATACTATAATAAAAAAATACTTTGATATTGTAAAACATTTGAAATGAAAAAGAAATGATTTTCATAAATTCTTTAACTATTAAAATCTGGTGTCAGCGGCTATAAAATAGGGATTTATAATAAATAAAATAAAAAATGCAACAGCTGTTTTCAGTATATTTACATAAAAAAAAGAGCGGCAACTGTCTTTTTCCGCTCAAAAACTTATTATATGATAATCGTTCCATTCTCAATTAGATGATTAAAAAATAACTATATAAATATAAAAAAACGCTTTAATCAAGCGTTTTCTGCATGTGATCATATAAATGTCCGCTAATTATCCGTTGACCGACTACTTTAAACCCGTGACGCTCATATAATTTTTTTGCCTTGGGATTTTGTTCATCAACGCTCAGACCAATCACTTTTCTTTTTTCTTTTTCTGCTAATTTTGGTAAAGCAGAAAGCAATTTAGAACCAATGCCATGTCCTCTGAATTCCTCAGAAACAGAGATTGAGTCTAAGTACCATTCATTAGGAAATGTTTCTTGATCGATAAAGAGCTGTTCTGTCTCTTCGATCCCATGTTTTTTGAGGATTTTTTCTAGCGGCTTGTCAATAAATGGTTCATCTGCATCTGTATACCCATAGGCAACTCCAGCTACTTTCCCATCTAATTCTTCGACGATCCCTCTTGTATAACTATAACGATAGGTAGGATCAGTGATTGCTTCCTCTAGGATTTCGAGGGTCTTTGTTGTCCCATATTTTTGTAAAAATGGCAGTTCCATATCATTCAAAATAACTAAAATAAGTGGTGCGATTTCGTGCGCATCTTCTTTTTTTGCAAAACGTATCATTTATTTCTCTCCTTTTTTTCATTTTATCATACTGAAAAATAAAGAGCAAAGTCGTTATTTTAAATAATCTTCAATTTTTTGTGTCACAAAATAGCCATGTGTAACGATTCGTGTAGCTTCTGTACGGCAATACGGGCAAACAACAGGCATTTCTTTATCTTGATGTTCGACCACATTATTGACTTCTTCATAAGCAAATTTCTTTCCACAATTTGGGCATTTCATTTTTTCCATAATTGAACGACTTCCTTTCATTCCTTCACATAAATAGCTTACTCTCATATCAAAAAAAAGAGAAGCGATAACACTTCTCTTTACGCTTGAATCAACAACCGTTGTGTCCGTTCATTATCCAACAAATCAACTTCATAATAGAGCTTGCTATTTTTGATCAAAAGCTGCCAGTCTTTTGCCTTCGCTCTTTTTTGCCCACATTGCTTCAATGCTTCTTTCATCGCGGCTTGCGGTGTTTTAACACTAGAAACTGCATCTATATCAAAGGTAACGTAGGACCTTTTTTCGGTTTTTTCTACTGGATTTATCTCTGTTTTACCCGTTGTTGGGTCGATCACTACAACTTGATCCTGATAGATGAATAGATATTCAAAGGTGTTATTTGTTTGATTTTTTACATCTTTTTTGGAAATAAATTGGATAGCATCTACTTTTTCTTGATGCGCTTCCTCCTTAAAAATCGTTGTTGCCTTTTTCAATGAGATACGATAATCCTGTTCACTGATATCATCATAGCTAAATGTCGCATCCAACAATCCTAAAGACGCTGTGATGCCGATAATTACAATAATAGCTAAGCTAAAAATCACTTTTTTCATCACTTATCTCCTGTTTCTTTTTTTTCAGGATAACAGGATTTTTTCGAAAGAAAAATCGAATGAGTTAAAAAAAAAGTGACATTTTTGTTACATCACTCATGTAATTCTAATGGCAAGCCATCTGGATCAAAGAAAAAAGTCATTTTCTTGCCAGTAAACGTATCCTTTCTTATGGGTTCGGTTTCGATCCCTTTTTCATGGAGTTCCTTGATTGTCTGTTCGATGTTCTCTACTTTAAAGGCTAAATGCCTCAATCCACATGCTTCTGGATAGTTGGGGCGTTTTGGCGCATCGGCCATTCCAAAAATTTCCAGTTCTGCTTCGCCAAGTTTCAAATCCAATTTATGATCGTTGCGTTCCGGCCGATAATTTTCCCGAATAATAGCAAAACCTAATTTATTAACATAAAAATCACGTGATTTTTGATAATCCGATACAATTATTGCTACATGATGAATAACAGAAAGCTCCATACTACTTCTCCTTTTCACTGGTTATTCTTTCATTTTACTCGTTTTGTTCTCAGAAAACAAAAAAACGGCGGAAGCAGAAGCAACTCCTTCGAAAATAAGCCGAAATTCAAAAAAACTGAAACACAATTTTTATGAACCCCTTCTTATTTATCGGAGTAAAACACTTCTGTCCCGACCTCGTCTTTTCATTCTTTAAATGTAAAGTTCTTGATATTCTCAAGAAAACAAGCAATCGTAATCATAACACAGATTATTTTTAATTGAAAGACTAGATTTTTTTTTAGAAAAGAATACAATAGGTTGTGTTGTAAAAATTAACAAACACTACATTTAGTGTCTAAAGGAGTTTTATATAGATGAAATCATATTTTCGTTTTTTAGCACATCAGTTAAAGGGCTGGCCACAACAAAATTATTATTTATTCTTTTTTAGTCTTGGTTGTCAAATCATGACACTAGTCAACAGCCCAATCACTTGGCTATCCATTGTTGCCTTTATTGGAACAAATCTTGGTGTATTGTGTATTTTATCGATCAATGCAGCCAAATCTGTTAATGGTATTTTAGGTATATTATCTGCGATTTGCTTTATTATTGTCGGGTTTTCCGCCAAAAATTACTTAAGCATCGGCGAACAGATAGCCTATATGATTACTTTAGACATCCCAGTATTACTAAGTAAAGAGTGGAATCATAACATGGCATCAAAAATCCGGAAATTTACAGGAAAAATTTGGTTCATCGCAATCATCTCTACCATCATCGTTTATTTCGTCTCTGGTTTCTTGATTGGCACATACACAGATGATCCACGCCCTTGGGTGGATGCAATTGCTTTTTCAATCAGTTTATCCGCTGGTGTCATTAGCTTCTTACGTTACAACAATCAATACTATTGGTGGTTGGCTTCTGGATTAGCTCAAATGGTTCTATGGTATATCTCTTTTACCCATGGTTCTGCAAGTCTAGCAATGTTCGTCAATAGTTCTGTATACTTATTGAATGATGTACTTGCTTTCACTGTTTCTCCTTGGTATAACCAAAAAGAACGTGAACGGATGCAAAAAATGGAAGAGGACTATTACTCTCAACACGCTTAATACTTCCTCTTGAGAAAAGATATTCCTAAAAAATGCGGTAAACCATGGCTTAGAAATTTTTCTAGCCCTGGCTACCGCATTTTTTTGATTTGTTGCTCACACTCCCCTTTTTGAAATACTCAAGTGGAAATCTTCGCAATTCATTGTTTCCAATTTGAAATTCTGATTTTTTGCAATGTCCTACTGTTCTTTTATAGTAACTCTTTTAGCAATCGTCTTATTTCGGTCTTATCAGACCGAGCAACATATTCGATTTTTCGATAGTAGTGTAATGCTTCTTGTTGCTCATCTGATAACTGATAGCCTTCTCGCTCTAGGTTCTTCAAAACTGGTATTGTTCCTTTTTCCTTTACCGATTGTGCTAGTTCCTCCCACTTTTTTTCGGACACGATTTTTGGTCGTGGTACTGTCTCTTCCTGTAACTCATAGGATTTTTGTTTTTTTTCTTTTCGTAATACCTTCAAAAAACCATTACGCATCACTCGGGGAATACTATCAAAAAAACCTTCTGAAAAACCATAGCGTACATACTGTTCCCAGATAAACAAATAGATTGCCGGCTGGATAAAGCGTTGATCCTGAGCCAATCTCTCGATTTCGGTCTTTTGTTGTCTTCCTGCCATTTGCTTTGTTTTGCGCAACGTTGCGATAAATGCTTCAAAAAAGGCGATAGATTGTTTCCTTCCGCCTTCGATTGAAATAGATGCCCAATCCTTTTGTAAAAATATTTTATACTGATGGAGAAATGCTTCAACATCTTTTTCTAAAGCATCAGAGAAGTCATCAAATAGTTCTTTTTTCCCACGAAGTGTTTTTGTACTTCCTGTAATTTGTTTTTCGATCTGTTTGATTTCATGACTCAATGCTTGATGATCTGCAATATAGATAGGCATTTTAGCCAAACGGAAGTCTGCTAGTCGTTTAGTTAGCTTTTCATCTGGAAGATAAGGATTCTTCAGTTTACGATTTTGGTAGAGCATAAAGCAATATTCTTGCCATAAATCTTCTGGGAACTCAATATTTTGCTGTTTCAGCCATAAAAGTTCGTCTAAGGCTAGATCGACCTTGGTCATTCCTTGGTTGATCGACGTAGCGATCTGTGGACTTACATGGAGGTGTTCAGCAAAATGATTGATCCCCAATTTCAGCTGTTTTCCAGTCTTCGGTGATTTGACGACATACTGTACTTTTAGTTCTCTTCCACAATCACAATACAATTTTTGTTGCCTTCTTTTGGTTCGAAAAAAAGGATTGATCTTAAAATCTTCAAACACCCAATCTGTCGCTGCCAAATAGTTTTCTTCCATGAAGCGCGAATTGATCAGATAACGTCGATGCTGATCGACTAACTTTCTTTGGTCTTTTGTCAGTTTTTCATAGATCTCCCATCTTTGATTACTGGTATATTGTTTCGATATCTTGATGGGATAAGTCTTATTGATTTCTCTAGGGTACCATTCTTGAAGTACTTGTTGCCATTCTTCCACTACTTATTGTTTCCTCTCAAAAAAACAATCGACTGATAGATATCGTTTATCTACCAGCCGATGCTATCTTCTCTTTATTAGTGAGTAGTTCCTGCGTTACCAGAAATATCCTCTTTATTTGTAACAGCGGCTTCAACAGCATACGTAAGTGAAGCAGCAATATCATCTAGTGACATCGACGGTGTGCCGGCTGGGCGATCAATCACTTGATCTGGTGAAAATGGCACATGAACGAACCCACCGCGGATCGTTGGAAATTTTGTATTGATTAAATGAAGGAGACGATACATGATATCGTTGCAGACAAAGGTTCCTGCTGTATAAGATATATAAGCTGGAAGTCCATGATCATGAACGTTTTTCGTCATCGCTTTGATTGGCAATAAAGTGAAATAAGCTGCTGGTCCGTCTGGCTCCAATGCTGTATCAAATGGTTGGTTTCCTTCATTGTCTTCGATCCTAGCTTCTGCTAAGTTGATCGCAACACGTTCAAAAGAAACAGCTGAACGTCCTCCCGCTTGCCCGACACAAATAACGATTTCTGGTTGATGTTTTTTGATTGCTTCTTCTACCACTTGGCCGCTTTTAGCAAAAACAGTCGGTACTTCAACTTTAATGATTTTCGCGCCTGCGATTTCATCAGGCATTTTTTTCACTGCTTCATAAGCTGGGTTGACTTTATCTCCACCAAATGGATCAAAACCTGTTACTAATACTTTCATCTTACATTCCTCCGTTATTGTTAATGGACTACTTACTTATTATAAAGTTTATGCTATTTAAATACAATCATATACACGATTTGGAAAACTAACATAAAGATAGCCACAAACAATTGATTCTTGATTACGCCATATTTATCTTTCATTTCTAACATTGCGACTGGCACGATGTTGAAGTTCGCAGCCATCGGTGTCAATAATGTGCCACAGAACCCACATGTTAAAGCAACCATTCCGATCAATGCTGGATTTGCTCCTTGACTGAATACAAATGGTGCTCCGATTCCGACTGTCATTACCGTGATTGCTGCAAAAGCATTTCCCATGATGATCGTAAAGATAACCATCCCTAATGCATAGATGATGATTCCAACATCTACATTTCCTTCTGGGACGATCGTACCTACAGCATTAGAAATCACAGTACCAACACCAGCGCTAGTGAAGACAGCACCTAAAGAAGCTAACAACATTGGTAGCATACTTAAAGGTCCTACTGTGCCTAACATGTCTGCCGCATCATCCAAGAAAGTTGTTGGACGATTGTCTCTTGAGAAAAACATCAAGATAAGCATTGCGACAAATACACCAACACCAACACCAACTAATGCACCAAGTTTTGTGAACAGCGCGAATAAAATAGCAAGGACACCGATACTCAATGCAGGAATAAAGATTTTCATCCCTAATTTATCTGACATTTTTTCCATATATTGCTTTGAAGGTAAACGACTTTCACCTTTACTTACTTTTTGCGCAATTGCTGGAATCGTCATAGCAAAGATCAAGATCCCATTGACAAGTGCAGGTATCCAACGTCCACCGGCAATGACTACACCTAAAATTATCCAGAAAAATGCGGAGCCATAACGATGTGGGTTGCTTTTATCGTTGATATTTCTGAACCCTGTATAAATAAGGACTAGACCCATGATAATATATAGTACTTCTAATAATTTATCTCCCAATAAAATTTCAGGACTTGTAAAAAAGCTCATTTTATTGCCCCTTTCCTGAATAATATTTCTTCGCTATTTTTTTCTCTTTTAGATAGAAGTAACCACTCGCAACCACTAATGCAACGATTGCTACTGGTATTTCAACTAAAGCTAATTGTCCTAATGTGACTTCATAGCCTAGATCTTTCAATGTAGATTGAACAAGCAATGCACCTGCTCCCCCTACAAACAGTACTTGACCAAAGAACCAGCAGATATTTTCCATTGCAGAAGACATCCCTTTTAATTCTTCTTCGTGTCTTGGATCGATTTCTAATCCTTTTGATTCAACTGTCCCTAAAGCCATCGGCATGATGATTGGTCGAACAAAACCTGCCACCCCACCAAAGCTGACATTGAATGCGGCAAAAATCATTCGAAATACACCGTAGATGTCGATGATCATTCCTGCCGATACTTTTCTGAAACGTTTGATTAAAGAAGCGGCTGATTCTTTCAGACCATTTCTTTCTAGTGTTCCTGTAGCAAGCATGATAATAATAAAAATTGCCATTCCTCGATTGTTGACAAAACTTGTCCCTAATGTTTCAAGCATGCCGCCTATTCCTAGACCTCCTGTCAGCGCCGTTACAACTAGCGCCACCATTACGATCAAGATTGAGTCTAATTTAAGGGCAAAACCGACAATCACGATCAATACTCCTAAAAGACTAAGATAGTTCTCCATATGTTTTCCTCCCCCAAGATTACAAGATGTTTTTTTATTATAAATCAAAAAGCAATGAAAATATAGTCAAAATCCAATTAAATCCACTTCTTTTTGTGAAAATTCAGTCAATTTCATTAAAATTCGCTTTTTTTATTGGTTATTCTAAATTTCTTATTTTCTTATAATGACTCTTTCCAAACAATTTTCTATGCTTATCCTGTCTGTTTTTTTACTTATAGTAATCAAAAAACAAAAATGTGGTATACTATAGCTACAAAAATAAATACACAACTGCCACCGGGTAGTATAAAAGAGGAAAAGCATTCCATTAGGTCTTTGAAGGAATGTTTCTCCTCTTTTTTGTGTAGAAGGAGGAATGACTTATGGCATGGATCGAATTGATTTTTGCGGGTCTCTTGGAAGTTTTTTGGTCAACGATGATGAAGTGGAGTGACGGCTTTTCTAAATTAAATTATTCTCTTTATACAGTTCTCGGTATGATTGCTAGTTTTTATTTCCTCTCAAAAGCAATCAAGACTTTACCTATGAGTTTGTCTTACCCCATTTGGACAGGTATCGGCGCGCTTGGTTCAGTCATCGTAGGAGTTGGGTTGTTCCATGACAAATTAACTCCGCAAACCTGGTTCTTTGTCGGACTTTTATTGATCAGTATTATTGGAATAAAGATGACAAGTGGCCATTGATCCCCTTGAAGAAACCAATGGTAGAGCATATGACTTTTAAAGAGTAAAGCATATTTCAACTATTTATTATTTGGTAGATGTCTCCAGAATATCTGCTAAATCGAAAAATCATCGGCTCTTGACACAAAAAAATCCAAACACCTTGAAGTCTTCTATTCAGTCCAGTTAAGGTTGAATAAAAAGATGATCTCGGATGTTTGGATTTTTCTTTTTAAACGTGTAAGATCCCTGTCGCAAACAAAACAGAAGCGATCAAACCAATCATTGTGACGACGATCAATAAAATCCTGTCTAGATGGAGATGTGGTATCGGTTCATTCTGTTCTTTTCTCGCCCTCAGGTAAAAAACGATACCTGGCAAGAATAAAACTAAGACCAACATCACTTCATTGAATGCTACAACAAGCATGGCCCAGACCTGAAACGCCGTAGCTAAACAACCTACCAGAAATTGAACCCATTCTTTTCTTTGATAAGAGAGTTTCATTTGATATAACCCTAAGAATAACCAAGTAAAGAAAATTGCTGCTGTACCTAGCGTATACGCAAAATTATACGCGCTGTCTGTAAATAATAAAGAGAGCAAGAAAACATTCGTACAGATAGTTGTTAAAATGATCGCGTATGTTGGTGCGCCTTTTTTGTTCACTTTTCCCCAACGTTTTGGCAATAATCCATCATCCGCCATGTTTCGCATGGTTTCAATCGGTAAGATCGTCCAAGACAGCCAAACACCGACTAAGGAAATGATCAATCCTCCATTGATCAGAACAGCTCCCCATTTTCCTACCATCATTTCAAAGACATACCCCATTGCTGGCTGTGTATCGATTCCTTGTAGTTCTTGCATCGACATCGTGCCATACGGAAGCATTGAAACAAGGACATATACAATGATCAATCCGAAAATCCCCAGAATCGTTGCTTTTCCGACATCTGATTTCTTTTTAGCCCTAGAACCCACGACTGAGGCCCCTTCAATCCCAACAAACACCCACAACATCACCATGATACAGCTCAATACCTGACTTGAAAAAGGAATTGGTTGCCCATTGGCATTCAAAATGATCTCGCTCGAAAAATTATCTATAAACTGTTGGATCGAAAACGTGCTGATAGCAACAACAATAAACAAGAATAACGGAACAAGTTTGCAGATTGTGACAATAGCATTTACATAACTGGCATTTTCGACTCCTCGATTGACTAACCACGCATACCCCCAAAGAAGGATCGTACTCATAATGATCGATGCAACATTTTGCCCTCCGTCAAAGACAGGGAAAAAGTAGCCTAGTGCGCTCATCAATAGTGTAGCAAAAGCCACATTGCCTAGCCAACACGTCAGCCAATAACCCCAGCCACTGATAAAACCTGCGAAACGACCAAAACCTGCTTCTGCATAGCTGAAGATTCCACCCTTTAGTTCTGGACGCTTTTTATTGATATTATTAATTGATAACGAGAGCATCATCATTGCCGTACCTACAAGTACCCAACTGAAAATAGCGGGGCCTCCAGCCGATCCTGAGATGTCCGTCATGATACCAAACACGCCACCTCCGATTGCTGACCCAATTACTAAGGCCGCTAATGGAACCAATCCAATTCCTTTGTTCTGTCGCTCTGTATCCATTTAAACATCCTCCAAAATTAAAGCGCTTTTAGCAAAAGTATAGCAAAACTTCGTCTAATTTACTTTATTTATAAAAATTCTAATAGAAAAATAATTGTAACGATTCTTTTCTAATTATACAAGGAATTTGAATATTCATCGACTCAAAACCCTTTCACAAAAAGTACCAAAAAGATGCTATACTAAATAGGAATGATTGGAGGAAATGGCATGAATATTTTGTATCTATCCATCTCTGGAAATACACGTGCATTCGCTAAACATATAGCGGAATATGCTGAAAAGCAACACGCAGATAATCCTGAGATGCCGGAGATTTCATTAAAAGAAATCCATGAAAACAGTCCCTTTGAAAAAGAAAGCGAACCTTTCTTTACTTTTGTTCCTACCTATTTAGATGGTGGAAACGGCCTGGACAACGGAGACACTGAGATCTTGACTGAAACGTTGCGTGAATATCTTGAATATGAAGAAAACCATACACTTTGTCTTGGTGTCGTTGGAAGTGGTAACAAAAACTTTAACAACCAGTACTGCTTGACCGCCAAACAGTACGCAAGAAAATTCGGCTTCCCATTTCTCGCCGACTATGAATTACGAGGTACTCCTACAGATGTGGCAAATGTATATGCGATATTAGCTAAAACTTTTTCTGCACATAACGCGAAGTAGTCCTCTTAACAATAGAGTGGATAATCGTAAAAACTACCGCCCCTGATTGTTAGAAATTTATTCTGACAACCAAGGGCGGTAGTTTACTTTTTGTGTTTTCTATGCCTTTGTTTCGACATCCATCACTTGTGTTTTTGCTTTTGCTTTACCCGTTTTTTCAAGAACAAAATTTGCAACACGATCCATATTTGTAACAAGTACCATCATCGATGTTTCTTTTCCAGCTGATTTGATTGCTGCCAAATCCACATCCGCAACTAATGTATCTGAGGTCACTTGCTGTCCTTCTACAACTTTTAGATCAAAAGGTTTGCCACCGAGATCAACTGTATTGATTCCCATATGGAGCAAGATCTCCAAGCCATTTGCTGTAGTGATGCCGATCGCATGTTTTGTTGGGAAAACTGAGCTGACCTTCCCTGTGACAGGAGAATAGATTTGTCCATTTACAGGTTCAACGAAGTAGCCTTCCCCCATCATTTTTTGTGAAAACACAGGATCACTTGCATTTTCAAGCGGTTCAACAGTTCCATCCGCAACTGCTGTCAATGTGATTTCACTTGTACCCATGTTCGTTGCAGCGACAGTTGATGCAACAGGTTCATTGATGATCATTTCTTCTGCAAGAGCTTCTTTTTCCAATTGTTCTTTAGGGATTCCAAAGAAGAAAGTTGCTACAAATCCACCTGCATAAGCAGCTAATAACCCTAAGACATACCCATACCATTTTCCATCAGAAATCAATGGAATCAATGCAGCTCCAGAAGGTCCGATCGCAATGGCGCCGACATTTCCGATCATTCCGATTACAGCACCACCGATACCTCCACCAATACAGGCAGTGATAAATGGTCGGCCTAATGGTAATGTTACTCCATAGATCAATGGTTCACCAATCCCTAAAATCCCAACAGGTAATGCACCTTTGATCATTTCAGTTAATTCTTTGTCTTTTTTGCAGCGGACCCATAAAGCCAAAGCTGCACCGACTTGTCCTGCACCAGCCATTGCTAAAATAGGTAATAAAAGTGTTTTACCTGTTTCATCAATCATTTGTACATGGATAGGTGTTAAAATTTGATGCAATCCAAACATAACCATTGGTAAGAAAAGTGTCCCTAATACGAAACCTGAAAAGGCACCGCCGACACCTAGCACCCAGTTGATGCCGCCAACCATACCGTCTGAAATAAATCCAGCTAATGGCATGATCAAGAAAATTTCTACTAACCCGATCACGATCAATGACAGTGTTGGTGTGACGATGATATCGACTGAATCAGGAACTACTTTATGCAATTTTTTCTCTACGATCGACAATAACCATACCGCAAAGATAACTCCTAGGATTCCCCCTTGACCTGCTGCCAATGGATCACCTGTAAATAAGTTTTTAAGAGGTGCTTCTGGGTTCATCCCAGTAAGCATAACAACCGCACCGATTACACCACCAAGCGTTGGTGTTGCGCCAAATACTTGGGCCGCATTGATACCCGTGTAGATAACTAGATAACTAAACATTCCGTTTTTCAGAATATTCATGATGTCGATGTATTGTTGCCATGTTGCAGCATCTAACGTACCAGCTGTCACTAAGTTCGCTAAGACTGCTGCAATCCCTGCAACAATCCCTGTTCCTACGAATGCAGGGATCATTGGTACAAAAATATTAGAGATATCTTTCAAGATCGATTTTATTTTAGAAGGTTTCTGTTTTGATTTTTGGGCTGCCTTCATTGCTTGAGCGCGTTCATTCACTAGCGCTTTTCCAGATGTATCCGTACTAGTAGATTTAGGTGTACCAGAAGAAATTTTTTCACCTAGTTTTACTCCGGCTTGATCAACCATTGCTTGAGCGACTTTATTGACTTTTCCAGGACCGATAATGACTTGCAACTGCTCGTCTTCTACTACACCTAGAACACCAGGTATCGCTTTCAATTCATCAACATCGACTGATGCATCGTCGATGATCTTCATGCGTACACGAGTCATACAATGAACAATGCTTTCCACATTGTTCATTCCACCTACTCCAGCATAAATCCGTGAAGCTAATTCTTCTAAAGTCAATTCCTCTTTTGCCATGTGTTTTTCCCCCTTATAAGGTACCTTTTACAAACCCATTTGCGTCAACCAATTTTTCTTGTGCTGTTTTCTTGTCACTGTCTGTTAAAATCATAACGATGGCTAATTTGACATTTTGTTCTGCTTCATTAAAATACTTCTCTGCCGTTTCATAGTCAACGTCTGTTGCTTGCATAATGATTCGTTTTGATCGTTCTACTAATTTTTCGTTGGTTGGTTTAACATCGACCATCAAATTATTGAACACTTTACCAATACCGATCATGCTGATTGTTGAGATCATATTTAAAATCAATTTTTGAGCTGTTCCTGACTTCAAACGAGTAGAACCGGTCAAAAATTCTGGCCCAGCGTCCACTTCAATCGGAAAATCTGCGTGTTTACTGATTTCTGCATCTTTGTTGCACGAAATCGTCGCTGTTTTGGCACCAATCGAGCGTGCATAATCAAGACCGCCAATAACGTAAGGTGTCCGCCCACTTGCAGCAATACCTACAACCATATCGTTTTCTGTCAGATGTAAGTTGATCAAATCTTCTCTTCCTAACTCAAGAGAATCTTCTGCTCCTTCAACAGCCACTGTCATTGCTGCTTCTCCGCCAGCAATCAGCCCAACGACCATTTCAGGCTCTACGCCAAATGTCGGAACACATTCTGCTGCATCTAAGACACCTAATCTTCCACTTGTACCAGCACCCATGTAAATCAAGCGACCGCCTTTTTTGAATGATTCGATTGTTTGTTCGATCACTGGTTCGATATTGCATAACTCCTTTGATACTGCTTGTGCTACTTTTTGATCTTCTTGGTTCATCAAATTGACAGCTTGCGTGATACTCATTTCGTCAAGTCCAAATGTTTGTTCATTTCTACGTTCAGTTGTTAAATTTTCTAAGTTGATTGTATTCATCTAATTTGCCTTCTTTTCTTTTTTGATTAGTTTAAAATTTACTCCTGCATGTATTTGCTCAAGTAACGGTAATTCTTCTTCAATGACTCGCGCTACCCGATTGACTTTTTCATCTGCAGGTAGGTCTCGTTTCGTGATCTGGATCTCACCCATATATCGACAGTATTTCTCATTATCTAAAGTGACCGATCCTTTTTTTCGTTCATTCGTATCACGAACTGGAATGTATGGGATTTCTCTAAAACGTGCATCAGCACTTCTGAGAACATCTCTTGCATCATCTTGGCGATTAGTATGATTTCCTAAAACATATTCAAAAAACTCATGATCGATTACATCTACATGCAATAAAATGCTTTGTTCTTGCTGATAAATCAAAAACTGCTCGCGCACTTCTTCTGACAAACCACCATCACCGATATAAACCAGATCTGTTTGACAAGCGGCTAACTCAATGGCTGCTGCTAAAGGGTGGATATTACGATGTTTTTCAAGTGTTGGCAACCCTTGATAGACTGGTCCGCGTAAATCTTTATCACCTGGAACAAACCCTTGGATCGTGAAGCCCTGTTCTTTTAGCCAGCGGTTCTTTTTCGCATACCACTGATAGTCAAGCCCTGTCTCAGGACGCGGATAGTAATTGTGCCATGCCTCAAGTTGAGTAAAATCGGCTTTAGCTTCTTCTAATTCCTGGACATCTTGAGCTGTTATCGTACTGGCATTCAAACTGATTTTGATCTGATGAGACCAGTCAGCGATTTGTTGATTTGGAATGTGATAGTCCATTCGTAAACCGGTTACACCAATCTGTTTTAGCGGTTTCAAATCTTCAAAAGAAAAACCTGCACGACTTAAAGCATCCCCTGAAATATCAACCATCAAATCAAGCTGATGGTTTTTTGCACATTCTCCCAGTGCCATCAAACGCTTCTTATAGGCCGTGGGATCATCTTCGGGAATATGCATGGACGTGAAGATCCCTTGAAATCCACTGTCTGCCATTTGTTTGATATATGCTTTCTTTTCTTCAGTCAAAGGTTCATTCATAAAAATCGAAAATCCAAACATTTTTCTCCCCCATTTGTGTATCCGTCTTCATTTCTATGAACAGAGTATAACTCGAATGAAATGAAATTTCAACATTTTTATAAAAATATATTAATTTTATTTCTGTAAAGGTTTTTTTGATGTGATTTTGATCAGAAAATAAAATAAAAGACGGACATCTAATGTCCGTCTTCCTCCTATCAAATAAACAATTTCCCAAAGCAATTATATCAAGAAAAGTTCTCATTTTTTCATCACTGATCAAAGAGAATTTCTTTTATTTAATTACGCGCATCCACTATTTTCCCAGCTGACTTTCAACGTTAGAAACTAGTTGCTTTATTTAATCAATCGTTTTTTCGAACGTCACTAACTCAGTATTATCCACATAAAAATCAAAAAAAGTATGATTTGGCATCGGATTGAAATACGCATTGATCACCCGCATCAATGCATTATGGCAAACAAGCAAGTAGACATTCTCTTCATCTTCTAAACACTCTTTTAATAAAGGAACCACACGAGCATAGACATCTAGCACGGATTCACCATTTGGGAAACGTACAGCAAACTCCTGACGTGCTTCCTGAAAAGCTGCGTCTTTGCTCGGTACACCATCATACTTTCCAAAGTCCATTTCGATCAGACGATCATCTTCTTCCATCGATAATTCTAGTCTGTCAGCCACAGCTTGAGCTGTTCGCTTGGCACGTTGTAAAGGAGAATGGATGATTTTTGTCACTGGTATATCTAGTTGTGTGACTTTTTCAGCTAATAACTCTGCTTGTCTTTTTCCTTTATCGGTTAGAGACACATCTGCTCTGCCACAGACTAACCCTTGTGCATTCCAAGTTGTTTCTCCATGTCTGGTCACGTATAACATCAAATAACTTCCCTTCGCTAATTCTGTTTCGATTGTATCATAAATCACTCGTCAAACAAGTTTCTCTTCTTGGATTCATCTCGCTGGTGTCAACAAGACAACCTGACTTGCTATTTTTTTGAGAAATGTTTGATCGTGATCAACGATCAGCATAGGTGGTTTGTTTTCTAAAATCAATTGTTCTAACTGTTCTTGATTAAAGACATCTAAATAATTTAGCGGTTCATCCCAAATGTACAGTTCGGCATTTTGGGACAGTGATTTTGCAAGTTCAACTTTTTTTCGTTGCCCCATACTCATTTGCTCGATTTTATTATGAAAGACTTCTCTTTCCATTCCCAGTTTGCGTAAATTATTCAAAAAAGCTTGATAATCCACTCGATTCTTTTCGGCGAATTCGCTTAGGGTCCCTTTGTTATCTTCATAATTTTGTCGGACATAACTAATCGTTAGCTGTTGCGGCTGCTTGACTTCCCCAACTGCTCTCCCAGTAAAATCTCCAAGAAGGTACTGTATGATGGACGACTTGCCAATACCATTTGGTCCAGTCAATGCCACACATTGGTTTTGTTCAATAGAAAAGCGAACCGGAGCGAAAAGCATCTCGTCATAACCTAATTGGAGATCCTCCACTTCCAATAAGCGCTTATGATGCGTTTTGGTCACATTTATCGTCAATGGATCAATGTATTCAATATCTTTCAACAATTTTTCTTTTTCATCGATTTGCGTTTCCATTCGATTCACGATTGCTTTCGAGCGCTTCATCGTACGAGCCGCATCAGCCCCAATTGCACCACGATTGACTCGTCGGTTCTCTGTATCAATAAATCCAACACTTTTTTTCGTTTTATCTCCTTCACGAGACCGTGCCCATTCTGCTTTTTCAGCAGCAGTTTTCTTTAAACGACTCACTTCTTTTTTGATTTTTTCATTTTGGCCGATTTCAAACGCATCTTTTAACCGTTTTTGCTCTTCATAAACAGAATAGTTTCCTTGATACAATTCCAATTGACTTTTTTCGATCGCCAGCACATGATCAACCACTTCATCGATAAATCCGCGGTCATGACTGACGACAATAAATCCTTGATTCTTCTTTTTCAAGTAATTGGCAACTTGCTTTCTTCCCACTACGTCTAAATGATTCGTTGGTTCATCAATTAATGGAAAATGCTGATCGTCAATGAACAAAAGAGCCAGCAGGACTTTCGTTTTTTCACCACCAGATAGAGTATTGAAGGGGCGCCATAGGATTTCCACGTCTGTCTCCATCAAATTCAGTTCTCTTTCAATCTCCCAAAGCTCAAAATCAGCGATATCAACAAGAACGTAGTAAGTCAAACGCTCTTTTTCTGTTACTTTTTGTGGAAAATAAAGAAATTCTTGTTGGTGTTTTATCTGTCCTTGAAAAGCCAGTTTATTTTGCAGAATAGTTAATAAAGTTGTTTTTCCACGACCATTTCTGCCAATCAGTCCTAACTTCCAAGTTGTATCAAAATTTAGTGTTGCATGATCGAATAATAATGTCGTTTGGTTGTCATAGCCAAAGGTTAATTGTTTAATTTCTATTTTGGACATATTCATTCCCCCTAAAAAAAGACCAGTCCTATTTTCAGAACTGGTCACTAAAGAACGGGAACAAAAAAGAGACCCCACCATTGTGAACTAGCCAATTCTGAAAATCTGCACACTCTCCCCATGGTATGATGGAGACAGTCTTGATGCAGCTTCAATAATTGACTTAAATTCTCAATGCGCGGATCCCTCACTTCACTTTATTTGCCCTTAGGTTAACATATTGTTTTTCTATCTGTCAACTAAGGTCATTCATTTTCTACTAATCTACTAAGATTCTCAGATAAGATACTGACTTTGGTCAGCGTCTCCTCGTGTCCCATTGCTTCTTCTAAAGAGATAGGCCCAAGTTGGATACTGAATACACTAGGTAAAAATCTTGTTAATTCTCCTAAATCTTTCTCACGACTTCCACATAAGGCAATGATCGTTTTTCCATACTTTTTTGCTAACCGAGCGACACCATAGGGAACTTTACCATGAATCGTTTGCTGATCGATACGCCCTTCGCCAGTGATCACAAGATCCGATTTCTTGATTTGTTCTTCAAGACCGATCAGTTGTGAAACAACGGTAAACCCAGAAGCCATTTTAGCACCTAACAATAGTAATGCCCCTCCAATACCACCAGCTGCACCGCTTCCGGACAAACGATCTAGATCGATGCCATAATCTGTTGCCAGTTGGTTTGCTAGACGTACAGCTTGTGCATCTAAAAATGCCAACGTTTCGGGAGATCCTCCTTTTTGCTTTCCAAATAAGCGGGCTGCCCCTTGCGCACCAGTGTAAGGGCTTGTCACATCAGCAGCTATCAATAGTTCGACTTCTCCAAAATCTTCTTGTAGATTTCGAAGATCGATCTTTTTAGTTGAAAGCAATGGATTCCCCTCCGTGATCCCTTCAAGTCGTGCGCCTAACGATTGTAGCAACCCTAAACCGCCATCTGAACAGCCACTGCCACCCAAAGTCACGATGATCTGATCTACATCTTGGTTCTGGGCATCTTTTACTAATTCACCTAAGCCAAAGCTAGATGCTAAACGAATTGTTTGGTCGGTTGGTTGTGTCAGCAAGTCGATCCCAATCACTTCCGTAGATTCAATGACTGCTATCTTTTTACCTTGATAACTCGTCAGCAGATAACGACAGATTTTTTTCCTAAAAAGCAGATCGATTGCTTCCAACTGACGCCACGTACCACCTAGCGCATAATGAATCACCTCTGCTGTCCCTTCGCCTCCGTCAGCTACAGGCAAATTGACTTTTTTACCTTCTGTCAATTGCCATGCATCCAACACAGCTTGGTTTAGTTCGAGAGATGTTGCACTCCCTTTAAAGGAATCAATTGCAGCTACTATATCCATGGTCATTCCTCCTGAATTGTTCTTCTCTCCTCTAGTAAGACACGGCTTCTCCTTTTTTTCAAACAAAACAATGCTCTTTTTTTACTTTTTTATATATACTAAAGAGGTATTGTAAAAAAAGGAGAGATTTTTTATATGAAAATTGCTATAGCCGGTGCTGGCGCAATGGGTAGTCGCTTGGGATTGATGCTTCATCAAAGCGGGAATGAAGTGATTTTGATCGATCGCTGGCCTGCCCACATCGAAGCAATCAGAAACAATGGTCTGATTGCAAATTTTAATGGGAAAGAAATCGTTGAAGCAATCCCGATCTATTCCCCAGAAGAAGTAATAAAAAGTAACATTCAAGCAGATTTGATCATTGCGCTAACAAAGGCGAATCAGCTAGATGGTATGTTTCAAGCAATCAACTCGATCATCACGGAACAGACTCATGTCCTTTGTCTTTTGAATGGTCTTGGTCACGAAGATGTCTTAGAAAAATATGTACCGAAAAAGAATATCTTATTTGGGATCACCATGTGGACAGCAGGATTAGACGGACCTGGTCACGTTACTTTGTTGGGGGACGGTGAGATCGAATTGGAAAATCTTGAACCCGAAGGAGAAGCATTTGCAAAAGAAGTTGTTGCGGTATTCAAAGATGCCAAATTAAATCCAACTTATAGTAGCAATGTCCGGTATTCGATTTGGCGAAAAGCTTGTGTCAACGGTACTCTAAATGGTTTATGTACTATTTTAGACTGCAACATCGCTGGTTTAGGCGAACAGCAACCAACAAATGATATGGTACGTACCATCGTTGCTGAATTTGCGGCAGTTGCAGAAAAAGAAGGTATTGAACTCGATCAAGAAGAAGTAAATCAACATATCCAAGCAACCTATGATCCTGACAATATCGGATTGCATTATCCATCCATGTACCAAGACCTGATCAAAAATCATCGATTAACAGAAATCGACTATATCAATGGTGCGGTATGGAAAAAAGGACAAAAATATGACATTCCAACACCTTATTGTGCATTTCTGACTCAACTGATCCACTCAAAAGAAGGATTACTTGCCGCCAAATAAAAATAGAACGGCAAAAAGAAATTGGGACAGAAATGTTTACAACCGAAAATAAACCGAAATCCACAGGAATTGTTTCTCAATTTTTGTGGATTTTTGCTTATTTTTTAGGAGTTAAACACTTCTGTCCCAGCCTCGTCTTTTTCTCCAATTTCTCAAACCTAAACGACTTTTGTCTCGACCTCTAGCATTGAATGATTTTCAGATTTGAAAAAAATCGCTAAGCTCTTTTTTATAGGTGACAAATATGCTTTCCATGCCCCGTGACAACAGTGTATACAATATCCGCTTGTCTTGAGCGGTATGGAATTTTTCTTTTGAGATATCGTAAAGAATAACATGATCAAATTCTCTTCCTTTAGCGATATCAATAGAATAAATCGAAAAAGATCGTTGGTTTGCCTGTCCTTTGAAATATTCTTCCAAAAAAGCAGCTTCCGTCTGGCTCTTTGTCAATATCGTATAGTGGTTTTCATTTTTCATGAAAGGTGTGATCACCGCCAGCCATTTCCTTTCATTTTCAAAACGAATAAATCGGGGAGACTCTCCTGCTGGGCGAACAGGTACAATTGACAGAGTTTCATCATTGACAAGTTTTGCAAATAGTTTAGTGATCTCCCCACTAGAACGGTAACTCGTTCGTAAATCATAACGTTTTACTGTTCGGTTGTTTGTCTCGAAGATTTTTTGGATCTCACTAAACGGGATCGCCGAATTGAAAATTGCTTGATTTTCATCCCCAACCATAGTGAAGGCTGCTCGGGGAAATAGCGTCAATAACAGTGCACATTGAGCCGGAGTATAGTCTTGGATCTCATCAATCAACAGAAAAGACAGCGATGGTACGGCAAGTTTCTCGACAAACAAATGTCGGTTGAATAAGCGAATTACTGCTTCATCCAAAGTTATTGTAGACTGCTTTAAATAAGGTCGTTGAGTGAACGCTGTATAATAGTGATCTAAAAATCGATCTTCATCGATCCAACTATTATCTTTCAATTGGTCATCAACGACGTGATACCTCATTCTTAATAACTGCATGGTATATTTTTGGATACTCGTTGGAGAATCATCCTCGATCAAATGACCAAAGTATCTTTGTTGTTGTTGTTCAGAAAGTGTTAATACTTGATCCTGTAATTCTTGTTTTTTGCTATTTCTGATCAATTGTGACTCCCACTCACTTATTAATCTTTTTTTAGTTGCCTGTAATCGCTCGATCATTGGGAGTTGAGGCGTAGAGTGATAGATTGACTGAATCTTTTCTTTAGATATAATGACTTTGCCTTTTCGAAGGATCGAGTGAAAAGAAGGTTCGATCAGCGCTGTTTTACTGGCCGCTTCTTGCAGAAAGGCTACAAACTCATTGCTGCGGATCGTTTCTGTCTGAAAAGTTACAGGTTCTTGCAATCGGGAAAAATAGGCTTCTTCATTTTCTAAAGGAACTGTTTTTGCTTCTTGCAACAAGAACGAACAAAACTGCCGAATCGTTTGATTCAAAGGATTCTTTTCACCTAATGAAGGTAAGACTTCCGAGATATAGTGGATAAATTCTTGGTTTGGTGAAAGGATCAGCACATTGTCAGAAGTGATCTGACTACGGTATTGATACAACAGATAAGCAACACGTTGCATGATAACTGAGGTCTTTCCGCTACCTGCGACTCCATTGACCAATAAGGTTTGGCTCGATTGATCCCGAATGACTGAGTTTTGCTCTTTTTGGATCGATGCCGTGATGTCCCGCATCTTTTTTCCGTCGTTCTTTTCTAATGCATCCAATAATACATCATCTTGGATTGCAATCGACGTATCGAAAAAGCGGATTAATTTATCATACGCAACAATTAGTTGCCGTCTGTTTTCTATAGATACAGCAATCATGTGACCATTGACTTGATAGGAAGAATCACCCAACGTATTATTATAAAAAAGTTCTGCAATTGGAGAACGCCAATCATAGATCAAGTTATGACTTTCTTCATCTGCAAAACCGTTGATGCCAATGTAAAAAGATTCGGCGGATTCGCCATCAAGAAAATCAACGACTATTTTCCCGAAGTAGGGTGATTTAAGCAAACGTTCAATGGTAGCCAGTTCTTTTTCTGCTGTCTGTAAGCTCAGGTTCATTTGGTCAATTTCGCGATTTTTGCTCTCAATAGCAGCATAAGTTTCTAGGCTATCTGACAAGTTGTCAAAGTTGAGCCGAATATCCGTCCCCATTGTTTGGAGGTCCTGCAAATGGCTCCCATAGCTTTTATCTAGAAAAGAGCGTAGAGTATTTTTGCGAGTAACCAATTTTTGATGAACAAATGATAAATGATGTTCCTCTAACATGCGTTGCTTTTCCATCCGTTTTCACATCCATTTCCCAGAGTATGTCTCATTATACGAGGTGTTGGCAAAAATACTAGTCTGTTTTTCACTCACTTTTTCCTGTATAATAAATGTAAGGGAAACATACTAAGATTAGAGGGTAAATTCATCGACGGATGAAATTACCCTCTAATCTTAGTATGTTTTTTTTGCCTCCAATATCCCTTCCAGAAAGACACTTCAAAGAACAAGATAGCCAGCCAATCAGAAAATGCTGAGCTTTGATCTAACTGTTCTAAAGTATCTTAGTTTTCGAACGATCAACAAAAATCATTTCAAAATCTGCGAAAAAACGAAAATCATTTCTTTGAAGTACAGCATCAAATGAACGAGACCCTTCTTGTAACTAAATCTGCTATGACAAACATGCACGTGACAATTATGTATTTTGGGTCCTTTCCTCGATTCCAATAGAGATTTTGTTTTGAAAAAGAGGTCGAGACAAAAGTCGTTTAGGTTTGAAAAATTGGAGAAAAAAGAGGCTAGGGCAGAAGTGTTCAACTCCGAAAAATAAGAAGAAATTCACGAAAATTGCTTTTCAAATTTTTGTGAATTTCGGCTTATTTAAGAAGGAGTTGCTTCTGCTCCCGCCGTTTATTCGAGGGTCTGTAGCAAATCTGTTTTTTAGATTTGTCCCACATTTACTTCATTATTCTTGTTTGTTGGTTTCCTCTATTTTACTTCACGGTACTCATACTGTCGGTATATCTCCTGATCTTGCTGTAAAAAACGTTGAGCCCATGCTTGTGCATCAAAAAATTCAAGAAGCGCTGTATCAACTGGGTGATAAGGTGTAGCTAAAAAATCAGGCAATTCGTCTAATGCTCTTTCTTGAAGAAGAAAAATATTTTGAGGATCGTAAAAGTGATAATGCTTCACCGCTTCGTTATCCGTCACTAATTTTTTTTCAAAATAAAGTGATTCAAAGGTTCGCAATGTCACTCCCCGTTGTCCTTCACGTACAAGTTCTAAAATACCACGGGAATGAGCCGTTCGTTCTAGGTATTCTGTATAAGAAAGATAACCAGCTTGTTCGTTTCCTTTCAGCGGAAGAATAAAATAATTTGGTTTTATTCCACGTTTTTCAAACTCTTGTTTATACTCTTCTGCACGTTTTTTACGTCCATGGTTCGTCGCACCAAAAAATAGGTCAGACGTAATCTCGACTTTTGGCATAACCATATGTTTAGAATAAAAAGAACTGTTATGCTTCAATCCAATCTCTCGTGCTTCTAGAAAATCAAAATGATAGAACTCATTGATTGCCGGTTCTTGCTCTGCTGCTCTTAATAAATTGAAATGCTCTTCTTTGAAATGATTCCAGAAAAAAAGCACGATCTTCGCATTTGTATAGGGACGAATCAGTTGCGCCATCTCAAGTTCAAAGCCATAATCTAAAAAAATGATCAGTTCATAGGTCGCCAACTTTTTTTGAAAGGAAGAAAAAAATGTTGGGACAAATAACTCTTTTGCTGTTATTACGTCGAGTGAATCAATAGATGGAAAAAAGTACAACGATCGATTTTTTGGAATCAATAAAATAGGTGATGCAGTCATCTCAATCCCCTCGCTTTCAAATCTCAATATAAAAGAATACTACTTTTTGCTATCATATCGCCTTAACGATCAAAAAAGCGAATAAAACGCTTGCTTTCGCAAAATAAAGGCGAACAATCACACTCACTAGGACAAGTCATTATGGCAAATTTATGATGTTTTCATTAAAGTAACCGAAAACATTTACAGAATAGTTGAAATTATCAGATAATTTGCTATGATAAAACAAGTTATTTTCAAAGTAGCTGATTATTTAATTATTAAAAAACAAGCATTTCGGTTTGATATTACTAGAAAAGGAGTTCTTTATGGAAAAAACTAAAAACACCAAACTAAAAAAACAACTTAGCTCCAGACACATCACAATGCTTGCATTAGGTGGTGCTATCGGTGCTGGTTTATTTAAAGGAAGTGGCGAAGCAATCGGTATTGCCGGCCCTTCTGTCTTGATTGCCTTTTTGATTGGCGGATGTGTCTTATTCATCGTTATGAATGGTTTAGGGAAACTGGTGCTAGATGGTGGCGATACTCAGCATGGTCTTTCAGGTCTTGTCCGTCCTTTCTTAGGTTCGCATTCTGCTGATTTTGTGGATTGGGTCTATTATTCTATGTGGACGATCAATATCATTGCAGAAGCAGTTGCTGCAGCCTCTTTCTTGCAATTATGGTTTCCTCATATCCCTACTTGGGCGTTTGTTTTGATCTTAGCTGTTTTAACTACGTTGATCAACTTATATTCTGTCCGATTATTCGCTGAAACAGAATATTGGTTAGCCTTTGCTAAAATCAGCGTGATCATCTTGCTGATCATTTTCGGTATCTATCTAGTGGGTCAGCAAATGTTGGGACATGGCGTTTTCCCTACTTTGCAAAATATCACGAACCATGGCGGATTTGCTCCCCATGGCATGAAAGGAGTCATTAACTCTTTACTCGTAGTGATCTATTCATATGGTGGATCAGAACTGATCGCTATCACGGTTAGTGAAGCTGATGATCCTAAAAAAGCTATTCCCAAAGCAATTCGTGGGGTAATGGGAAGAATCGTTTCATTCTATATTATTCCATTGTTTTTACTATTGATTATTTTCCCTTGGAATAATTTGGCAGGAACAACAGTTAGCCCATTTGTGATGGTATTTGAAAAAATGAATATTCCTTTTGCACCAGATATCGTCAATTTTGTGATCGTACTCGCACTCTTTTCGTCAATCAACTCCGGTGTCTATGCTTCTTCCCGTCTGTTGTATTTTCGATTGAAGGATAAAAAAGGTCCAGCCAATAAACTTGCTGTTTTGAATCGACACCATGTCCCTCAACGTTCTGTACTTTTTTGTGCAAGTATCTTATATCTTGGCGTTGTACTTTCTTATTTTGTTGGGGATGAATTGTTTGGTTATCTTGCCGGTTCCCTCTCCTATACAGTCCTAGTGATATGGATCATGATCAGTGCCGCAGCTTTTATCCTCTCTTTAAAACGAGGTACTTTGTTTGCAAAATGTGTGAATTTACTCGCTTTGGTCATCTTAGGATTGATCTTGATAGGTATCTTGTTAACAAATTCTATCGGGGTTACTGTATTGACTGCATTGCTTTACTTGATCATTTTCTTTAGTTATCGTAAAAAAAATGATAGTTTTGCTATACAAAAAGGCTAAAAAACAATTGAATGAGTTACATGAAACAAGCAACTAGATTATCGCAAATCAGTTGCTTGTTTTTTATTATGATGAGAAGATAAAATGGAATGATCGAGCGCTTCAACTTTTATGGATATCCGCTTGTTTTGAAACGATAACACTAAAAAAGCCGTATCATCTTGAAAAAAGGTTTCCCGATTTTCAAAGTGATACGACTTTTTACTAATTAGAACAGGAGCGTTCGACTCTACTTTTCTTTACTCAAATTGGGCGTTTTCTTGTTGTGCTTCAACAGATTCTTTACTGATTTTTTCTACACCTAATCCAGTAAAAGCACTGACCATTGAGAACACTGGCGACAATAGACTAAAGAAGACAAATGGCAAGTATGTCAACGTTGGAACCCCAAAAGTACTAGCAACAAAGCTGCCGGCGATTCCCCAAGGAACAAGGTAATTGATAACTGTACCGCCATCTTCCAATGTCCGTCCTAGTACGGTCGGATCAAATCCAGCTTTTTGGTATGTTTCTTTAAAGGCATTACCAGGCAAAATCACTGATAAAAATTGCTCTCCAATAAACAGATTCACACCGATACTTGTCATTAAAGTAGTAAAAATCAATTTTGGCGTATTCGTCATTTTTTTAGAAACGACATCCATAACGGTTGAGATCAACCCAAACTCAATAAGCAAACCACCTAGCGACAAAGTTAAAATAATCAGAGAAACCGTTGGCATCATGCTTTCGATCCCGCCTCGACTAAGTAACGCATCAATTTGTTGATTTCCTGTTTTTGCTACAAATCCTGACTCGATGACAGTTGCCAATCCATTCAGTGATGTCTGTGGGTCTTGGATGAAAATCATACCTACTGCAACAGCGATGTTCAATAAGATGGTCAAGATGGCGGGAACTTTTTTCCATGCACATAACAACATAAGAAATAACGGTATCAATGACCAGATGGAGATGGTAAAGTTGGCTTCTAGTGTCGTTGTGACTTCTTGGATTGCTGATAAACTTGCCCCTTTACTTGTATGACCTAAAATCGCAAACAAGATGAAGGAAACAATGAATGCAGGAACTGTTGACCACATCATATGCTTGATATGTTTGAATAGATCCGCATCAACGATTGCCGCTGCTAAATTAGTTGATTCAGATAGAGGTGACATT
This sequence comes from Enterococcus sp. BSD2780061688st2 D3, assembly GCF_005844145.1. Lineage (NCBI taxonomy): Bacteria > Bacillati > Bacillota > Bacilli > Lactobacillales > Enterococcaceae > Enterococcus > Enterococcus sp. BSD2780061688st2 D3. The sequence goes on along the minus strand of NZ_SPHN01000011.1, from coordinate 86,750 downwards.
TTATCGCCAAAGACAGCCCCTGACACGATAGCACCTACTACTAAAGCTGGGTTCAGTCCTAATGTTGTACCGATGCCGAAAAAGGCGATGCCGATCGTAGACATAACGGTAAAGGCACTACCGACCGCACTACCAACGATTGCACAAACAACAAATACAGATGGAACGAACCATTGAACACTAATCAGTTTGAAGCCAATGACCATCAATGTTGGGATGATCCCTGCTTGTATCCATACCGCAATCAGTGAACCAACTAATATGAAGATAAAGATCGGAATGATCCCTGGTTTTATCCCGTTGATGATTCCTTCATGAAGCCATTCCGTTGGGTATCTCTTCACAACAGCGTAAAGCATGACCATACCGATCGCTGCCAAAATTGTGATATTGGGTGATAATTTTAGCCCAACTACCCCAATCGCAATACTTAATACAATCACTGTTAACACTAAAACTGCTTCTTTAAAACTTGGTTTTACTTTTCTCTCCATGATAATTCTCCTTTTTTAAGTTAATCTAAGACCTAAAAAAGAGTAAATATCGAATGACCCCGCCACAATTCATCTGCGTTTCCTCCTTCATTTAAAACAAAAAGACCTGTTTTCAACTAAGGACGAATGACTCCGCGGTACCACCTTAATTAAAAACAGATCTGTTTTTCACTTTGATTAGCTATTCAATTATTGAATCCTTTTCATGTACTTCGTCATCAAGGCTTGATCGGTTCACAGCAACCACCGACTTTCTGGACTAAACACCCAAATGCTACTATGTGAAAAGTTGACTTTCATGAAGTTTACCTTCTTCTTCTTTGTTTGTCAACCTAAATGGAATAATTTTCTTATTTTTCTGAAAATAACGTTGCAATGAATTGCTTAGAACGTAGAGCCCTCGTCCTTTTTCTTTGCTACGATTTGTTGATGCTCTTCTTTGATCTGTGCTAACAATTCTGGGTTTTCAAAAAGATCCAACGCTGTCGCTGCTAAACATTCAGCCGCGATCGCAATCGAAGCCAATCCTTTTTCACTCTTAGCCGCTGCTTTGAATTCTTCCGAATGGCCAGCGATATAATCATCTGAAATCGACACAGTTGGTTGGATGGTAGGAATCACTTGGCTAACATTACCTACATCTGAAGAGCCCAAGCTTGTACGTAGTTTCCGTTCAATTTCTTCCTCAGGGACTCCTGCTTCTGCAGTATGTTGGAAGAACAATTCATCAAATGAAGGTGTAACGATCACATCATCAACTGCATTTTGGAATAGGCCAAATTCATAAGTTGCTCCTGTACTCAATGCTGCCCCTTTAACGATATTTTCCACTTTTTTGTATACTTCATCTAATGTTGGCCGATTGCTTGCTCTCAAATAAAATCTTCCTGCAGCATATTCTGGGATAACATTTGCCGCTACGCCACCATCTGTGATGATACCGTGGATATTGACATCTTTTGGCAATTGAAGACGTAATGCATTGATGCCGTTAAATACTTGGATCAGTGCTTCTAATGCATTGATTCCTTTTTCTGGAGCCGCTGCTGCGTGGGAGGCTACACCATAAAATTTGATATCCACTGGATCATTCGCTAATGACTCTGTTGTTTTTCCATAGCGATATGCAGGATGCACACATAATGCTGCATCTACATCTTCGAAAAATCCCTCACGAACAAAACTGCCTTTGGCTGAGCCATTTTCTCCTCCTTCTTCGCCAGGAGTACCATATACACGGATTTCTCCACCGATTTCTGCAATTCTTTCACGGATGATACTTGCTGCTAACACTGAATATGTGCCAAACAAATTATGCCCACACGCATGACCAATACCTGGTAGAGCATCAAACTCAGCTAGGAAAGCAATCACTGGCCCTGGTTTGCCAGAAACAAAACGAGCGTCGAAGCCAGTGCGATGTCCTGCTACGTCAGTCTTTACGTCAAATCCTTCTTTTTCCAATTGATGGACCAATGCGCTTGAAGAATAGAATTCATAGTTGCTCACTTCCGGATGATTATGGATATCTAGTGCTAGTTCTTGGTAATCTGATAATCTCTTTTGGATAGCTTCCTGCAATTGGTTTGTTGTGATCGTTGATGTTGTCATAAGTAATTCCTCCTCTAAATTGTTTTGTTATTTGCGTCCAAATGTGTCCCATGCTGGTACACTTGACCCTTTTGATGTTTTTTCAATCACTTTCGCTGTATCTTTCGTTTGGTATGCATCTACTACTTTTTGATAAGTCTTGTTCTTTTCGTCTTTCTTTCTAGCAACGATGATATTCACGTATGGACGTGCACTGTCATCTACTGGTTCTATGAAAATCGCATCCTTTGTAGGGGTAAATCCTGCATCTACTGCCACACCACTGTTGATAACAGAAATATCCACATCGTTCAATGATCGCGCCGTTTGTGAAGCATCTAATTCTGAGATATCCAACTGTTTTTTATTTTCAGTAATGTCTGAAACTGTCGGCGTTTGACCTTTTGATTTATCTACTTTGATCAGTCCTGCTGTTTGTAAAAGTAATAATGCCCGACCTCCGTTAGTGACGTCATTCGGGATAGCTACTTTTGCACCATCTTTGACTTTTTTCACATCTTTTATCTTGTTTGAATAGATACCTAATGGTGCATTTACCGTGTTCCCGATCGAAACCAAATCTGTTCCATGCTCTTTGTTATAGTTATCCAAAAAGAACTGATGCTGAAATGAATTCAAATCGATCGATCCATCTGCTAGTGCAGCATTTGGTTGATTGTAGTCGGTAAATTTTACATATTCCAAATTGATATTTTCTTTCTTGAGACGTGCTTTTACATCATCCCATACATCCGTATCCTCGCCGACGATCCCTAGTTTTACGGTAGTTTCTTTTGCTGTATCTTTGGTGGCTGCTTTTCCTTGGGAACATCCTGCTAACCAAATCAGGGCAACAATGACAATTGTGGCAAATCGAATAATTTTTTTCATTTTTTTTCCTCCAACTTAATGTGCTATTTTTTTTATAATTAGATTACTGATGAATTGACTTAAAAAAACAAGTGCTAATATCAATAATGTTGCTACGATCGTTACATCTGTCTGGAATCGATTATATCCTCTAGAAATAGCTAAATTCCCTAGTCCTCCTGCTCCGACAGCACCTGCCATTGCAGTTAATCCAATCACATTGATGATCGTCAAAGCAGATACTCGCACGATTCCAGGTAGGCCTTCTAATAAATAAACACGAAGAATAATTCCAATAGGGCTCGTTCCCATTGCTTCTGCTGCTTCAATGACTCCTGGGTCAACTTCTAGTAAGGCATTTTCGATCTGGCGGGCAAAGAAAGGAACGACTCCAAAAATCAAAGGAACGAGTGCTGCTTTTGCACCGATCGTTGTACCTACTAAAAATCTGGTCGTCACTGCCAATAAAGACAACAAAATAATAAACGGGATCGAACGGATAACATTGATCACTTTATCCAAAATCTCAAAGAATAAACGATTTTCTAACAATCCTTTGGGTCTAGTCACCACTAAAGTGATTCCTAAAATAATTCCTAAAATACCACCGATCAACGCTGTCCAAAAAGACATATACAGGGTCTGTTTTGTCGCTTCAATGAATTCATCTGGAATCAAGTAAACATTCGGTAGATATTTTTCAACTAAACTGCTCATGTCAAATTCCCCCTTCTGCAATTTTGATTTGTTCATTTTCTTCATTCTTCTGTAGCACATTGACTCGAACACCCAAACGTATCAAATAGTCCAGTGCCTTTTGCCGTTGATTCGTTTCACCTGCGAGTGTCACGATCAAACTTCCAAGCGGTGTTTCTTGCAACAATTCAACATTTCCATAAAGGATATTAGCAGTCACTTGGTATTTGCTGTAGAGCTGTGCAATCAACGGTTCATTCGTCTGATTCCCCACATAACTCAATTCAACCAACCATTTATTCGTGATCTGTTCTGCAAAAGCTCGATGTCCAATAATTGTTTCAAGTGCTTGATCTAAATGCGTAGCTGTACGAATAAAATCTTTTGTCAACGCTTCTTGTGGATGGCTGAATATCTGGACACTGCTACCTTTTTCTACGATTTTCCCATCTTCCATCACCGCCACCTTGTTGCATACTTCCTTGACTACTTGCATTTCATGCGTGATCAAGACGATCGTCAATCCCAACTTACGGTTAAGTTCCTTTAGCAAGGCTAAGATTTGATGTGTCGTTTTTGGATCAAGTGCGCTCGTGGCTTCATCACATAATAAAACTTTTGGTTCATTTGCTAATGCGCGAGCAATCGCTACACGCTGTTTTTGCCCTCCTGATAGTTGATTCGGGTAGGCAGATGTTTTTTCTTCTAATCCAACTAACTCTAGAAGTTCGCTCACTTTTTGACGACGTTCCTGTTTTGACTTTCCCGTATACTTCAGTGAAAAATCAACGTTGTCAAAAATCGTGCGGTTCTCCATCAAATTGAAATGTTGAAAAATCATCCCAATCGATTTTCGTTCTTTTCTTAGCTCTTTTGCCGAAAGCTTGCCTAAATCAGTTTGATTGATGATGACTTTTCCCTCTGTAGGTTTTTGTAACAGATTCATCACTCGGACCAACGTACTCTTTCCTGCACCGGAATAACCAACGATCCCGTATACGTCCCCTTTTTCAATAAACAAGTCGACATCTTCTACAGCTTGGATCACTTTATCTTTTTGATGAAAACGGACACTTATATTTTGTAATTCAATCATCTTGTTTCCTCCTTTTCTTATACTAAAAAAGGCATCCTCAAGAAAATGATCTTTATCACTTTCTTGAGGACGCCTTTTGCGTGTTACCACCTCATCTTCGAGTTGAACTCACATTCAACTCCTTTTCAAGTACATACATACTCTAGCAAGATATCGGTCGCAACCGTCACCGCCTCACAATTTTTGCTTGGGGTGAAATGCTCAATAGCCATTTTCTAACTGTTCCTCTTTGCTTCTTCTCAGCTGTCGAAGCTCTCTGTTAAAAGATTTCCAGTTGTACTTACTATCTCATCGCAAAAAAATATTAAAAAAAAAATCCTTTTACCAACACATTTTGTGTTAGTAAAAGGACGATCAATCGTGGTACCACCTTTATTCGGAAGTTTCCTTCCCTCTGCCCAACATCTTCATTTGAAGAGATTGGTGTTCATTTTAACGGATGAACGTGAACCGAACCTGCCTACCTATCGACAGATTATTCTCCGAGGCCATTTTTCAACTTTGCGAACTTGACTCTTTGCACCGGACAGAGTCTCTCTGAGAAGTCTTTCAAGTTTACTTTCCTCATCAACGAAAAGTTATTTTGTTGTTGGACATAATTTACCTTAACAAAATTTAAAAGTCAAGCATAAAAATAAAAAAAATTATATCTCGCTTAATTTATTGTTTTTTTATCGAGCATTTCAACAACGATACGCAAATCTTTTCCTTCAACCAATAATGTTAATCCAGCTTTTTCTTTGGCGGAGTAGTTTCGATCAAAACTAGCATCTGGAATCAAAACAACTCCTAGCCCAGCACGTGAAGCTGAAGTAGCTCCCACTAGTGAATCTTCTATCGCAAAGGCTTCATGTGCAAGCAATCCTGTCTTTTCGAGAGCTGTCAAATAAGGGATCGGTGAAGGCTTATTTTCCGCTACTTCATCACCAAAGGTCAACGTATCGAAATAGTGCGACAGATCAAATTGTTCTAAGATATCTGTGGCTCTTTTTGTAACAGTCGTAGTCGCTAAACCTAATTTGAGTTGGCGTTTTTTTAACTCAGTCAAAATTTCTTTTGCGTAAGGTTTGAGTGCGATTTCTCCACCACGTAGTTTTTGGTAAAAGTATTCCTCCCGTATTGCTCGGACTTCTTGCACTTTCTCTAGACTGCCGGCAGCTTCAACTAAAATATCAAAGCTCTGCTTCCAGTTTTTACCGCTCCAGGCATCTACGATTTCTTTTGGTATTTCTATTCCATATTGCTCAAAGCCCCATAGCCACCCATCACGATATGTTTTTTCGGTGTCGACTAATAGACCATCTAAATCAAATATTGCGCCTTTCATACTTTCACTAATCCTTTCAAAAAACAATACCTTTAGTTTAGCATGAGTACCAGTTGAAAGTATAGAAATGAGTGCAAATTTCATGAAAATTATCCTAGACAATATCCTGATAATATCCTGACAAAATCACTACACAGCAGTTACATCGGATAATCAGTGTCAAAACTGTCCTTTCGATTCAACACAGAAAGAGGTTGGGACAGAAGTGTTTAACTCCGAGAAATAAGAAGGAGTTGCTTCTGCTCCCACCGTTTATTCGTTTTTAAAGTATGAGACAAAAGTATTTCTTACTTTTGTCCCACATTCTCCTGCTTGATGGAAACCCATAGCTCAGATGGGCTCTCTTTCTTCTATATTGTCTTGATTTGTAAGATCAATTCATTTTATAACAATTCACCAAATTTTTTGATATAGATTTTTTTGACCATCGTGACTAAAGCTAAGTAAGCTAGTACCGTCACAATCAACCAGATCCAATACGTTCCTGGTAAAGGCAACAAACCTAATTCTGCACCAAAGCCTGTGAATGGTAAAATGGACCCTACGACTATTCCCAAAGTGGTAATGATGAACATCGCAAATGTTGCGTTACTTTGTAAAAATGGAATCTTCGGTGTACGTAGTGCGTGCAGTACCAACGTTTGTGTCCACAAGGATTCGACAAACCATCCGGCATGGAACAATGCAATAAATACGACTTGTTGTTTCGCATCCAATGAGTGGAAGTTTCCCCCAACAACAGCTGGACAAATCACAAAATACATCAATAAGTATGTGGTGATATCAAAGATTGAGCTGGTTGGACCAAAATAGACCATGAATTTTCCAATACTAGATGCTTTCCATTTCTTAGGTTCAGTTAAATATTCCTTATCCATTTGATCCCAAGGAAGAGAGATACAAGAAACATCATAAATCAAATTCAAGAACAAGATTTGTAACGGTAACATTGGTAGGAATGGTAAAAATGTACTAGCGATCAATACAGAAAACATGTTACCAAAATTCGAACTTGCTGTTGCTTTGATATATTTCATGATATTCCCAAAAGTTTCTCGACCTGACAAAAGACCTTTTTCTAAAATCGTCAAGTCTTTTTCCAAAAGAATCACGTCTGCTGATTCTTTGGCAATATCCACCGCTGTATCCACTGAAATACCGATATCAGCTACTTTCATCGCAGGTGCATCATTGATTCCATCACCCAAAAATCCTACCGTGTGCCCATTTTGGCGCAAAGCTGTAGTCAATCGTGCTTTTTGTTGTGGATTTAATTTGACGAAGACTTCATGATCTTCAGCTACTTGTGCCAATTCACGATCGTCCATCTCTGAGATTTTTTCTCCTGTAATCAGTTCATTGATCTCTAATCCAACTTGTCGACAAACAGAACGAGTAACCAACTCATTGTCACCAGTCAAAACTTTTACGGCCACCCCATGATCTTTCAATGCTTTTAGTGCTTGTTTTGTTGTTTCTTTTGGTGGATCAAGAAAAGCAAGATATCCGATCAAGACCATTTCGGATTCATCTTTGACAGAAAATTCTCCAACTACACTTGGGTTCGTCTTTTGTGCGACTCCAATGACCCGAAGACCGTCTTCGTTTAGATCTCTTACTTTTGCTAAGACAGATTCTCTTAACTCTTTCGTTAACGGACTAACAACACCCCCAAGATCGATATAGCTAGAGATGCTAAGCATTTCTTCAATTGCACCTTTTGTGATCATCTGCGTTTTTCCCGCAACATCTTCCACTACTACACTCATCCGACGACGTTCAAAATCAAATGGAATCTCATCCACTTTTCGATAATTGATGCTATCCGTTGCCAATGTTTCTTTTGCTTCTTCAATGATCGCGACATCAAGTAGATTTTTTAGTCCCGTTTGATAATAACTATTCAAATAAGCATGTCGTAACACACGGTCATCTTCTTTTCCTTCACAATCCATGTGGTATTCCAAAATGATTTTATCTTGTGTCAACGTTCCTGTTTTATCTGTACATAACACATCAATTGCACCAAAGTTTTGGATCGCATTCAGATTTTTGATGACTGTTCCTTTGTTCGCCATCACACTTGCACCTTTGACAAGGTTAGTAGTGACAATCATCGGTAACATTTCTGGCGTCAATCCTACGGCAACCGATAGGCCAAATAGAAAGGCTTCTAACCAGTCACCCTTAGTAAAACCGTTGATAACGATAACCGTTGGTGCCATCAACGCCATAAATTTGATCAACAACATCGATGTCTTATGGATCCCTATCTCGAAACTTGATTTGATCGGTTTTTCAGAGAGGGTCTGCGCAACATGTCCAAACAACGTTTGATTTCCTACAGAAATGATGATGCCCTCAGCGCTTCCGCTGATGACATTACTTCCCATGAATGCAAGATTATCGTAGCTTGTTTCGCTAAGTGTCGCATCTTCATAAACATGTGCTTGTTTTTCCACTGGATAGCTTTCACCTGTCAAAGCCGCTTGAGAAATAAATAAATCTTTTGCGGATAATAACCGCATGTCTGCTGGGATCATATCTCCCGCTGATAAGCGCACTAGGTCACCACAGACGATTTCTTCCATCGGGATTTCAGTATATTTGCCATTTCGTTTGACCGCAGCGGTCACTTTTACTAATGATTTTAATTTTTCAGCTGCCTGATTCGAACGAACAGACTGTATCAATGTCATTGTTCCACTGACGATAACCATTGTAAAAATGATTGCAACACCAAAAAGATCCTTGTCGCCGGGTGCGGCTAAGACATATTCTGTGATAAATGAAATAACACCTAAAGCAATCAAAACTAATGTAAAAGGCGTGATATATGCTTTCAAAACTTCTACAATAAACGGTGTTTTCTTTCCATAAGAAATTGAGTTTTCACCATACTGTTCTCTTGCTTGTTCAACTTGTTCTTCTTCCATCCCACGATCTGTTGAATGAAAAAATTGCAGTAATTCTTCTTTTGTTTTACCTGCAAATGCAGCATAGATTTTTTGTGTATCTTTCTTTTTTTCCATCTCATTCTTCTCCTTTTTGTCAGCCAAAAAGTACGTACTGGTAGCTTTTTTACTGATCAGTTATTTTATTGGAGAGAGAAAGAAAAAGCTGTTCCTAAAGGGGCTGAAAACAGATAGATAATAGTCTCAGCCAGCAGTTTCTCTCGCTCTTGTTTTTTCGCAGGACTGTCATCCATTTGTTCTCATCTCCTTTATTTGTTTACTTTCCAACATATTTTTTTCTATTTTCAGCTTCAACTTCCCAACAAAATCACCCCTTTTACGCATAATTTGGAAGACTAATGTAAAAAAAGCAAAAAGACCTTTCGCCAAAATCCAGCGAAAGGTCGAAAAAGCACACGAAAAAAGCTTCTTTGATCTCATCGTTGAGTTTTGACACTGTACAACGTAAAAAGCAACTTCTTGCTTTTAGCTACCTTATGAAAAGCCTTGTCTCGACAATTCCTGTTCTACCCATTGGCGTCTCTCGACGTTTTTGGGCAGTAGCCTATGTTTGTATAGGAGCCTCACCTAACAAATCTTATTTAGTTTTCCTCCGTAAATATAACAACATATAGAAGGAATGTCAAACTTATTTTTTTGATTTTTTTGAAAATCTTTAAATAACGACTGTTAGCTTTTTTTATTGTCAGTCACCTATTCTAGACTTCACTAATATTTGTACCTTTTTATAGACACAAGTATAATAAGACTATAACAATTGAACAGGAGTGATTGAGATGGAACGAACGCTTGTCATTATTAAACCGGATGGTGTAAGACGTCATTTAATCGGCCGAATCATCCAACGATTTGAGGAAAAGGGTTTAGCAATCACCGAAATGAAATTTGCTACTATGACAGAAGAATTAGCAAAAGAGCATTACCAACATTTATCTGGGCGTAGTTTTTTTTCTGAATTGATCGACTACATGACTTCGGGGCCAGTTGTCTATTTAGTCTTAGCTGGTGACGATGTAATCGACATCGTCCGCAAGATGGTTGGCGCAACAAAAGCTGTCGATGCCGTTCCAGGAACGATCCGTGGTGATTATGCTTTACCTGGAACAGAAAATATCATTCATGCTTCTGATTCCCGTGATTCTGCAACCAATGAAATCAATCGGTTCTTTCCCTTATTTGATACGCAAAAGAATAAGGCAGCGATCATCCACCCCGATTTAAACAATTAAAGATGATACCAGAACCTTCACTGAATCACTCAGCCAGAGATTTCTAATTGTGCTTAGCATTTGGAAATCTCTGGCTGGTCATTGTTGTGCTTTTTTGTACTAATCCACTTTATCTGCCGTCGCTTCTCTGGTGTCCAACGGCTGCTAATTTTTCTTCAAGTGCCACGCGTTCTTTCTTTCCCAACGTGTATTCAATCACAGAAAATAGTGTATTCGTTCCTTCTATGATCGGTTCGCCTAAAGCTGCAGCAATCATCCGCCGGTAATACTCAAGCATCAGCATCTCATAAATGATCGTTGACTTTTCTTTGTGAGCTAAACTGCGGTACATGTCTTCATTGATACTACGGGCTTTTTTGAAACGTTTTTTATCAATATAGTAAATGGTTAAGTTTTTTAAAAAAGTAAATAAATATTGATCCGATAGTTTTGAATCTGGCAACAGCCGCATTCTTTTCTTGATTTTTAAATAATGATTATCAATGAATGAATCACTGAATATGTAAGGAAACTCAGCTAATATCCCCAATTCGAAGAGTCCATATTCTCTCATTTGCATAAAATACTCTTCAATTGTCCGACATTCATATTTTAAAAACTCTAATTGCAACTCCCCTTCTGTTTCCCAAAACATCTGTAGATTCAATACCAGATAATAGAGATCCGTCGTTTTTTTGAATTGTTTGCGATTATTTGCAATTTCCTTATAAGGATCGAAGTTATCTTCTTGGACTTTGTTTAAAAGATGACGACTTTTCTTGATTTTCTTTGGTTCATCCATTTGATTACGTAACCATTCGTACTCAGCCAAAGAAATATTTAATCGTTCTAAAAATGCTTTCAGTGTCAAAAAGGATATTTTTTTTACTGAATTACTTTCAATCCCTACTAAAGACGTTTTAGAACAGATTCCTTGTGCTAATTGTGATTGTGTCAGTTTTCTGTTCACCCTAAGTTGTTTGATCAATTTCCCATCGTACATAAAATTCCTCCTCCATCGTTTGAATACATCCAGATTTTTGTATTGGCTCTTCCCTCATCCAAGAACAGAATGAAGCAAGAACGTTCAATACTAAAAATTTGTTTCATTCATTAATCAAATACGCAAAAAATAAAAAATTCATGAATTATAAAAAAAACTTCTAAAGAAATGGAACATCCAGTCTCTTTAGAAGTTTTTTAGTATGATCATTTGCTTGTTGCTGGTTCTATGGGATAAAGGTTCGTCGTTGTTTTATTGCCATTTTTTGAATAGACACTCGTTGAATTGTTTCCTTTTTGTTTTTCGATTGATTCATTTTTTTGTGCTTCATTTTTATAATCATATTTTTTAGGATCGATCGTTTCAAATCCTTCTGGGACATAGAATCTTAGAAGATTTTCCTGATTCAATTTATCAGAGAGACTTAACGCTTTTTTCACTTTATCTTGATCTTGTTTGATCTCTTCCTCGATTCCTGCTGTTTTTTCATCGATAACTTCACCTGTTTGATTATTATAGGTTTTTCCACCTAAGACGGTATAATCCGGCGTAACAAAGTTTCCATTTCTAAATGCAACTACTTGATCGTGTTTGGCAGACAATAGGTCTGTTCCAAAATGGATATAATTCTTATCATCGATACCTACTAGATGCAACAGAGTCGGTAATACATCGATCTCTCCACCATACTCGTGATTCACTTTTCCTTGCGTATATCCTGGGATATGGATCATCAACGGCACCCTTTGCATTTGAGCATCGTCAAATTCATTCCAAGTCTTAGCATCTTTCCCTAGCGCTGTTGCGAGATCTGCATTGTCTGTGTTGGAGATTCCAAAATGATCCCCGTAGATCACAAACATCGAATTTTGATAAATACCAGATTTCTTCAAATACGTAAAGAACTGTTCTAATGATTGATCAAGATAATGAGCAGTTCGTACATAATTATCTACCGTACTATTCCCTGTATTCAATGACGGAAAGTCAAAATTCTTATCATCTGTATAATAAGGAGTATGGTTCGTGACAGATAAGAATTTGGCATAGAAAGGTTGTTGTAAGTGTTCCAAATATTGAGTCGATTCACTAAATAAATCTTTATCCAAAATGCCATACCCGAGAGTTTCATCTGAATCTTTGAAATAAGAACGATCAAAGAAATTCTCGTATCCAAGGTTTTTGTACACGTGATCTCGATTCCAGAAGCTAGCAACATTCCCATGGAAGACAGCACTTGTATATCCTTGGCTTTGTCCAAGGATTGCTGGCGCTGCTTGGAAGACATTATCTGAGCCAAGCTCTGTAAACAATGAACCCTGAGGCAAACCAAAAGTACCAGTTTCTAACATATTTTCTGCATCACTTGTTTTCCCTTGACCCACTTCATGGAAGAAATTGTCAAAACTGATCGTTGATTGATTTTGAAAAATACTATTTAAGAATGGCGTGACTTCTTGACCATCCACCTTCATATTGATCAAAAATTGCTGAAAACTTTCTAAATGTAATACAATGATATTCTTTCCTTTGGCAATGCCAAATGTATCGGGATTTGGTTCAGCATAATGTTGTTTCGTATAATCTAGTACTTCATCGATTCCATTACTGCTTGCATGCGCGCGTACGCTACTCGTCATTCCCGTTTTGATGCCATCGTAAATCGTATAAGCATCGATCCCTAAATATTTCACGATGTAAGAACGATCAAACGTTCTTTGTAATAACTGAGGGCGATTCGCTTCACTGAGCGCTAAATTACCAGAAAATATCAAAGCGGATAGACAAGTGAGGGCTAGCGCAACTGGTTTGGGCACAGCCGGACTCTTTAGTGGAACTTTTTTCACGATCAACCAACCAAGTAGACCGATAAAGATGAGAATATCCACCCAATATAAAATATCATGGGGTTCCATCAAAGAAAAAGAGCTTCCTGAAAGACCTTGTGATACTTTTGAAAATCCTAATACAGATTTCACCGTAATGAAATCAGTGAATTCACGGTAAAAGATAATATTCAAATATAGAACTAATGTATTTAAAATATCAATGATCAAAAGGACAAACAACGCTGGTTTGAGCTTCTTTATATATAAAGATAAGCCAAAAAAAAGCAGTGTCGTTGCAATCGGATTGATCCATAAAATAAAGTATTGGATACTTCCTTCTACTCCCAATGAAAAATCAATACAATAGGCAAAAATTGTTTTTAACCAAAAGAAAAAACTGGCGATCAGAACAATCATCAGACGATTTTGGCACAATTTTTTCAAACGTGTCACACATATCACTTCTCTCTATTCATTTTTGTATATTCTGCTCTTCAAAAATGAAAATTCTCTAAAAAAAAAATTATTTTAAGATTTTTTTAGAAATTAGCTAAAAACATGCCCATCTGATTGGCCGGTTTATCTCAAAAACTAAAAAAGAATAGAAACAACTAATTCGTTTTTCTACTCTTTTTAGATAGTTCTATTGATTATTTTGATTTAATTCACTTTGATTATTGACCGTATTTACACCTGTTTCCCCACTAGTCGAAGGAGGTGCTGTCGGAGAATCTGACGTAGTGGTAGACTCTGAATTTTTTTTCACTTGCTCGTTTGTTTTGATCCATTCTTTTAGTCGTTTATCGACTACATCTACATTGATTTTATCCGAATAACTGGTTTTGACTTTGCCATTTTTTAATCGGGCCAAGGGTTCCCCTTTGTTGGTTAGTAATAAAACCGTCAAGTGTTTGTCCTTGAATTGATATTGTCTAAATGAAATCGCACTCAGCACATCATCTATATTGATGAACTGATTATTTTCCTTATCTTTTGGCAAATAGATCTCTAATTCTCCCTTATCGTAGTTGGCTACTAATTTATAATCTTCCCACCAATACGTCGAAAATTCTTTTTTAAATTTATCTACTGATTCTTTACTTGCAACTATTTTTTCTGTATTTTTTTGAGAAATATCAGCTGTCATTTTTCCTGAAGCCGCAGCAGACAAAATAAGCAGTAGGAAAAAACCAAGTAACCAAAAGAGAAGAAAAGGTCTCTTTTTTCTCATGCCTTCCTTCACTCCTATTCAATTTTACCTATACTATTATATACAAAAAAAGGGGCTTATAGAGGAAAAAATAAAAAAAAGCTTTAAAAAACTAGAATTATTTTTTATCGTCTAAAAAAAGGATGCACATACCCATTTCTCCTAATTCGAACCACTTTTTTCTCTTCCATTTGCTTGATGCTTTTATTGAGGAAAATATCCATGACAGATTTTCTTGTTGCAAAATAAACTTATACATGATTACAACAGACACCTTTTTACCGTCTATACTAAAAAAAAGAATATGGAACAAAGGTAAAAATCAGTTTTGCTACAGACTCTCGAGTAAACGGCGGGAGCAGAAGCAACTCCTTCGGAAATAAGAAGAAATTCACAAAAATTTGAAAAGCAATTTTCGTTCATTTCTTCTTATTTCTCGGAGTTAAACACTTCTGTCCCAGCCTCTCTCAAATAAACGGTGTCCAAAAGTCAGGTTTTTCGGAAATTTCAAAAAAACGAGCAATACAAAAAACGTATTGCTCGTTTTTTCTCAAATTTCTCAAACCTACACGACTTTTGTCGCGACCTCCTCTTTATTGCTATAAAATCATTTCATTTTTATCAGATAACTCTTTAAACCAATAGCCGGATTTCTTGATCGTCCGTTTTCCATCGTTTGATAAATCGACAGAAATGAACCCATATCGGTTTTTATAGGCATTCGTCCAAGACCAATTATCCATACACGTCCACATATGATAGCCTAAACAATTACTACCTTCTTGAATCGCCTGATGCACATATTTCAAGTGTTCTTGAACAAATTCGATTCGATAGTCGTCATGGATCATCCCGTCTTCTTTGATGAAACGAGCTTCATTTTCGACACCCATCCCATTTTCAGAAATAAAGCAGTCGATATTGCCATAGTTCTCACGAACATTGACCAAAATATCATAGATTCCTTTTTCATAGATTTCCCATCCTCGATAAGGATTCATTTTACGACCAGGCATCTGATAATTATCAAAATAGTCTTCTGGCATCGGACCGTTTTCTTGATCGATCGGTGTTTCTTTTGCCTTTACTCTTCGAGGCTGGTAGTAATTGATCCCTAATAGGTCGATCGTATTTTCTTTGATGATCGTCAAGTCGCCCTCATTGATTGCAGGCATGATCCCTAGTTCTTTGACGATTGCTACTAATTCCTGTGGAAATTCTCCTTTGACCGCTGGATCTAGAAAAGAACGATTGAAAAAGGCATCAGCGATTGCAGCTGCTTTCACGTCTTCTGGATTTTTTTCATCTCTAGGGTAACTTGGTGTCAAATTCAAAATGATACCGATTTGACCTTCTAGTTCCATTTCATGATACGCTTTAACTGCTAAAGCAGATGCTAATGCTTCGTGATAGCCTACTTGAACAGCTTGTTTCATGTCTGACTCTTCCGGATAATGCCAGCGGTAAAGATATCCAGCTTCTACAGGTACGATCGGTTCATTATGTGTGAACCATTTCTTGACTTTTGTTCCAAATAATTCAAAACAGATTTTTGCGTAACGTTCATATGCTTCCACTGTTTCCCGATTGAGCCAACCACCCTTTTCTTGGAGTGCCATCGGCATATCGAAATGATATAAATTGACAAAAGGTTCGATGCCATTTTCAATCAATTCATCGAAATAGCTATGGTAAAATTCAACTGCTTTTGGATTGACTTCGCCGATCCCTTCAGGAATCAAACGACTCCACTGAATAGATGTCCGAAATGAATTGTGGCCTGTCTGTTTCATTAATTGGACATCTTCTTTGTATTTTGTATAAACTTGCGATGCTTTTCCCGGTCCTACTTGATTGAAAAATTTTTCTGGTTCTTTACTGTACCAATAATCAAAGATATTTTCTCCTTTGCCATCACCAGATACACGGCCTTCCGTTTGAGGACCACTTGCTGCTGACCCCCACCAAAAGTGAGCAGGAAATTGATAATTTGTCATAGTCGCACCTTCTTTTATAGAGTTACAATAACTTTTGTGAATCTCATCACTCGTTACTTCCCCATCAATATAGCAAACGTTTTCTCAACTTACAAGCCTATTTATGAAACGTTTTCTAAAAAGGATTAGACCAATTGACATTTTTTAAAATAACCCTATACTTAGCAAAGTACAGGACGTTTTTCTTGAAGAACCAATTCGAAAAAATAATTTTTCCCTTCTTGTTTAAAAAGTAGACTCACTGAAATCACGGATTTTCACGCTCATCCGTTTCATGTTTTCCTGTCTAATGGTATAATTTTGATAACTATAAAATGGGGGCAGTATTTTGAAGAAATTAATCGTAATGGTTGTTTTGCTTTTTGCAAGTTCTACTCTATCAGGCTGTAGTTTGTTTGGTGGGGCAGATCAATCATCCGAACAAACCACTGACTCATCTATTCTGATGGCAGATAAGTCAGATATTACAAATAGCCAGTATTCCTTGAAGGTGCGCAAAGATATGGATCTAATCAGTGGTCAACTCACCTTCACAGATAATAAGATGACTTGGGTACGCACGTATGCTGAAGATGAAACGGATACTTCCAATACTACAAAAAAAGCAATCACTTTAACCGATATCAAGATAAAAACTAAATCAGATAATTATACGATCACAGGAAAAGAAAAAGGAAAAGACGTGTCGATTCAATTCACTAAAATCGGAAATTATCGCATAGAAGACGAGGATGGAAATATCTATAGCCTCTAATCGTTTTGCATAGGCTACACGAGTTGTCCATACAAAAATGAGCCAACTCCGAAATAAATTTATCTGTTTAGCAAATGTTGGCAAATCAAAAAATCAGTTTTGCTACAAACGCTCGAGTAAACGGCAGGAGCATAAGCAACTCCTTCGGAAATAAGCCGAAATTCACAAAAATTTGAAAAGCAATTTTCGTTCATTTCTTCTTATTTCTCGGAGTTAAACACTTCTGTCCCTGCCTCTCTCGCATAAACGGCGTCTAAAAGTCAGTTTTTTCGAAAATTTTAAAAAAAGGTTGGGACAAAAGTAAGAAACACTTTTGTCTCGACCTCATTTTTTGTATTCTTCTGTTGATTCGTGGAACATTTTTTTAATTTTGCTTAATTCTTATGGATATTTCATATTTTTCTGTTATATTGAGTAAGCAGTTTGAAATAAAGGAGAAAACAATGAGTATATTTGATAGTCACGACTACTGTACATGTACAAGTAGCAAGAATATTCATACTGAATTTAGCGATCAAGGAAGCCTAAGTATTTGTGACCATTGTCATAAATTAATCAAAGATTCATTTAAATCATTTGAAACTTATACAAAAGAAAGCTTCGTCGGAGATTTCTATAATTAAGTAAAAATGAGGGTAGGATAAAAGCAAAAAAACTTTTATCCTACCCTCATTTTTAATTTCTGTCCTTTGACTTTTTCACTATTGTTTTAAAGGATACTCTCTTTACAATCCAAGCCCTTGCCCTTTCGCATGATCGTTTTCTGTAAAGTAACTGCCAGAAGACTCTCCTTCTAATTCAGCTAATTTTTGTTGGATCTGTTTGATCACTTCTTGGGCATGTTCCGGTTTTTCTACAAAATCAAACCGATCTCCATCGATCTGGATCTTAGGACATACATCAAAATCTTCGTACCATTGATCATATCGCTGATTCAATGATTCATAATATCCATATAGCGTTTCATCACTTTCAAGTTGTTCGTACGTACGACCACGTTTTTTGATCCGTTCCAACATCGTATCTAATGATACTTTGATATGGACCATCAAATCTGGTCTTTTTTTCGGTGCCACATCATCTAGTTCATTCAACATAGTATCTAGTAAATGGTCGTATTGTTGGACTTCGATATCTGTTACACGTCCTAAATCAGCATTCAAATGGAAGAGTAAACTATCTTCATAAATTGAACGATCCAATACATTGTCATCATTCACTAATGCCTTCTTCATGGCTAGAAATCGCTTATTCAAAAAAAAGATTTGTAATAGAAACGCGTATTGTTCCGGATTAGAATAAAAAAGCGGTAAAACTTCGTTATCCTCTACACTTTCATAAAATGGTTTTGAATCAATTTCTTTTGCAAGCATATCTGTTAAACTGCTTTTTCCTGCGCCAATTGTTCCTGATATCAATATCACTGACATACAATCCTTCCTTTTCTATAAGTATTCGCCAACATATGCTGTTACAGGTAATTTTTCAAAATCATAGTTGCGAATCTCATCTACTGATTTCAAATAAGTGTGCAAGCTCTGCGTGATCATCAAATTCGTTGGAACTGTTTCTTCCTGAAAGACGATCATTGGTTTGTTCATCATCGTTGCAGCCCCTAGTTCGTAAGCTGTTCCTGGATCAGTTGATTGGTGTTCATAGTCTAAAATAGCAACGACAAAATCAGCTGCAGTTAACTCTTCCATATCTTTTTCGTAGACTTCTTGAGCCCAGCCTGCTGTAAACAATTCATAATTGCTTTCTTGATGGTGTCGTGGCGAATAAAAGCTGCTCACCGTTTTATTTTCTTCCAATGCCTTTTCGATTTTACTTACACGTTCGATTTGTTCCTTTGAAAAAAATGGGCCTGCTAAATAGATTCGACTCATTATTTTGCCTCCTTCAATAATGTTGATAATCCTGTTGTTTCTTCTCGTAATAGATCCACTAGCTTTAAGGGATTATTTGAAAAAAAGATTCGATTTAACCATTTTGCATCCATAAAGCCTTCTTTGGCAAATGTCTCTAGCAATGTTTGCAATCCGCTATAGTAGCCGCCGATATCCAAAATCCCGATTGGTTTATCTGGCGTGAGACCGATAGCTATCCAAGAAAGGAGTTGTGAGAACTCTTCCAAAGTGCCTAATCCCCCAGGAAAAATCAGTACAGCATCGCCTTTTTCAAAGAGCAATACTTTCCGTTCATCGATTGAATCTGTTGGAATGAACGTTGTAACTTCTTCCTTAGGAGTTTCTAATTCGAAAAGTCCGGTAGGATAGATCCCCGTGACTTTTCCATTATTTTCTAGAACGGTTTGGCTAAATATACCCATAATGCCGGAGTCCGAGCCGCCATAAACCAATTCAATATTTTCTTGTGCCATATATTTTCCTAACATTTGAGCAATAAATTTGTAACTTTCTTTATTGCCAAAACGGGAGCCGCAAAAAACTGTCAGTTTCAAAAAAAAAACACTTCCTAACTCAAAAGTATATCTTTATTCTACTCTTGTTTTTTTAAAATAAAAGACTAGATTTTGTGCTTTTTTAATGGTATAGAGAATACAAAACACTAGATATAGTGTTTTAAGATGATATAATTTCCGGATCGTTTTTATGAGCAAATATAAATAAATAACTATGTAAAAAAATATGAAACGACTTTCTTCTAGAGAAAACTATGCTTTCACTTCATGCGTCAATAACATTTCTCATTCTAATGTTTTCTTTCATTTTTGCGAAATAGTTGATTCCTGATTTTTTTCAAATGTTATGTTTCACTAATAGAAAATGTTTCGCTGCTTTTTTACAAAATCTCCTTTTGATACACACTGGTACTTTTTCCAAAACAATAAGTCCCCTGTAGAGCTAGTATCGCTCAATTTTTCACCAAAAAAGCCGAATCACTCAAAAATCCAGCGATTTTCAAGTGATTCGGCTTTTTTCTTGAAACCTATTTTTTGTTATCGTTCTAACGATCAACTATGCTTGAATGACCCCGTGTATAATTGATAGTATTCTCCTTGCTGGGCAATCAACTCATCATGTGTTCCTCGCTCAATGATTCTTCCTTGATCCAATACCATGATCGCATCCGAATTTCGTACCGTAGATAGACGATGCGCAATGACAAAAACAGTCCGGTCTTTCATCAAGGAATCCATTCCTTTTTGGACGATCGTTTCCGTGCGAGTGTCGATACTAGATGTGGCTTCATCAAGGATGAGTACTGGCGGATCAGCTATAGCTGCTCGAGCAATAGAAAGTAACTGTCGTTGTCCCTGAGAAAGAGAACTGCCGTCATCGCTCAACTCTGTATCGTAGCCATTAGGTAATTGACGAATAAAATGATCTGCATTGACTAACTGAGCGGCCTCGTAGATTTCTTCATCCGTTGCATCAAGTTTTCCGAAACGGATATTTTCTTTGATCGTTCCAGTAAATAAGTGTGTGTCCTGTAAAACGATTCCTAATGAGCGACGAAGAGATGACTTTTTGATCTGTTCGACATTGATACCATCATAGGTAATCGTTCCTTTTTGGATATCATAAAACCGATTGATCAAGTTCGTGATCGTCGTTTTACCCGCACCAGTCGCCCCAACAAAAGCAATCTTCTGTCCAGGCTTTGCAAACAATTGGATATCATGGAGGATCACTTTTTTCGCATTGTATCCAAAAGTCACCTGATCGAAACGAACATCCCCTTTTAGTTCGGTATAATGTACCGTACCTTGTTGTACGTCTTTCCAAGCCCAAACCCCAGTCCGAGTTACGGATTCGTGGATTCGTCCATCAGAATCTTTCTCAATGTTGACCAACTCGATCGTTCCATCATCTTCTTCTGGCTGTTCATCCAATAAATCGAAAATCCGTTGTGCGCCTGCTAAAGATAAAATAATCGCGTTGAATTGTTGCGAGATCTGTGAGATAGGCATCGTGATACTTTTCGTGAATTGAACAAATGAAGCAATACTTCCTAGTGTTAATGCTGTAACGCCAGTGATTGAAAAAATAGCTCCAATCACAGCTGTTAGAAGGTACGTGAAGTTTCCAATATTTCCCATGATGGGCATCAAAATATTGGCATACGTATTGGCCTTAGTCGAATTCAATTTTAACTCATTGTTCAATGTAACAAAACCTTGGATTGCTTGCGGCTCATGATTAAAAACTTTGACTACTTTTTGCCCTTCGATCATTTCTTCCACGTAACCATTTACAGCGCCTAAAGATCCTTGTTGTAAGGAAAAATACTTGCCACTCTTACTTCCTAAAGTCCGAATGATAAAGACCATCAAAGAAACCATGATCAATACAAAGATCGTCATTGGGATATTGATGATCAGCATGGCAATGATAATAGCAGCCACTGTCACCAGTGCAGAGATCGTTTGCGGAATCGATTGACTGATCATCTGTCTCAATGTATCGATATCATTTGTGTAACGACTCATGATATCACCAGTTGGATGCGAATCATAATAGCGAACAGGTAATTTTTCCATATGGGTAAACATCTCATCACGAATATCTTTTAAGATCCCTTGTGACACGGTAACCATCGTTCGATTATACACGTAGGTAAACATTGCCCCTGTAAAATACATGATGCCCATTAAAGTAATGATTTTTAATAGTGGACCAAAATCTGGATTTTCTTGTTTTGACAATGGTTCAATAAATCGATCAATCAATTGTTTCGTAAAACTGATCCCTATAGCATTCGTTGCCGCACTGATCACGATACTAAAGAACACAACGATCAAACGAAGACGATATTTCAGTGCATAGGAAAAAATTCGTTTCAACAATTTGACTGGACTTGTTTGTAATTGATTATTCCTCACTGATTCGCCCTCCCTTCACTTGTGATTCATACACTTCTTGGTAGATTTGGTTCGTCGCTAATAATTCTTCATGCGTGCCGATCCCATTGATCTTTCCTTCATCTAAAACGACGATTCGATCTGCATCTTGGATCGAAGAGATTCTTTGTGCCACGATGATTTTCGTAATGTCGGGGATTTCTTCCATCAAAGACTGGCGGATCATACGATCTGTTTTCGTATCTACAGCACTTGTTGAATCATCCAGAATCAATACCTTAGGATTTTTCAGTAAAGCTCTCGCAATCGTCAACCGTTGTTTTTGACCACCTGAAACATTGGTCCCACCTTGATCCAAGACCGTTTCATAGCCATCTGGAAACTCATTGATGAACCCATCTGCTTGTGCTAGTTTAGCGGCATGCCTTACTTCTTCTAAGCTCGCATGCTCATTGCCCCAGCGAAGATTTTCAATGATCGTGCCTGAAAACAATGTATTCTTTTGAAGAACCATTGAGATCTGATCTCTTAGGGTCACTAGATCATATTCCTTTACATTTTTACCACCCACTAATACTTCTCCAGCAGAAGTATCATATAAGCGTGGAATCAGTTGGATCAAGGAAGTTTTCCCACTTCCTGTCCCCCCCAATATACCAATCGTCTCACCAGAAGTAATTTGTAAGTTGATCTGGCTTAAGTTGGGTTCTGCTGCTTGTGGATTATAACTAAATCGGACGTCTTTAAATTCGATTGCTCCATTTTCAAGCTCTTTCAATGCATTCTCTGGGCTAGTTAATGTGCTTTTTTCTGTCAACACTTCTGAAACACGCTCAACGGAAGCTTCTGAAATAACGATCATAACAAAAATCATCGAAATCATCATCAAACTATTCAAGATCTGCATCATATACATGATAAAACTCGTTAACTCACCAGCAGACATCATATCTCCAACAACATACTTTGCTCCGAACCAATAGACAACAAGCAATGTACTGTAAATGGCAATCTGCATGATTGGACTATTCAGTGCAATGATCTTCTCTGCTTTCATAAAAATCTTTTTGATCTCATCCGAAGCATGTTTGAACTTGTCGATCTCTTTTTCTTCACGGACATATGATTTAACGACACGGACACCATTGATATCTTCTTGAACGGTCTGATTCAAACGATCATATTTTTTAAACACCTGAAGAAAATAAGGGTGGACTTTGTAAACAATCCCAATCAAAATAACTGCGACTACTGGGATGATGATCAAAATGTCTAATGCTAATTTGGTATTGGTATAGGAAGCCATCCCATAGGCAAAAACAATTGTGAATGGGGCACGAATAATTGTTTTCAGAACCATTTGGAAAGCATTTTGGATATTCATGATGTCAGTCGTCAAACGAGTAATCAAGCTTGAGGTTGAAAACCGATCAATATTCTGAAAAGAAAAGCTTTGGATATTTTTATAAATATCTTCCCGCAAATTCCCTGCAAATCCAGCAGAAGCGTCTGAGGAGAATTTCCCTCCCAATACGCCAAATAACATCGATAGACTAGCAACCAAGCACATAAGCAGACCTATCTTGACAATGTAACTGATATCTTTTGTTTCAAAACCGCGATCAAGTATCTTTGCCATCAAAAAAGGGAGCATGACTTCCATAGATACCTCCAAAGCCATGAAGATCATCGTAAATACAGCCGGTTTTTTATATTGTCTTAATGATTTTCCTAATGTTCGATACATTCCATCTCTCCTTTCTGATAACTCATACTATCGTTCATCAACTCATAGATTCGTTTGATTGTTCGAATCGTCGTATCCATATCTTCAATAGAAATTTCTTGTAAAATTTCTGCATTTTGCTCATGGAATCCAGAAACATCCTTAAGATAAAGAGCCAAGCCTTTATCGGTTAAATCAACATTGATGATGCGCCGATCTTTTTTATTTGTTTGTTTTTTCATATACCCTAGTTCTTCTAAGGTTGCGACATTTTTTGTCACACTCGGTAGAGTTCCTTTGATTGCTTTAGCGATATCACTGATTTTCACAGTGCCATTTGTTTCTTTCAAATGATAACAAGTTTTCAAAATATAAATATGCCTTCGCTGCAGTCCATTTGGTGGTGTAGGCAAAAATTCAGTCGTTCGTTTCGCAATCATACAAGCACCCAAATAAGCCTCTGATCGTTCTCGATCCATTCTATCACTCCTTTATCGCTCAAAAATAATTACTTTAGGTAACTTTTTTCTTATTATAGTAGACCTTACGTAAATAAAAAAGCTTTTTATGTATAAACATGCAATAAAAAAGCAAGGCGTTCCACCATACAAAAGATGGTAACCCTTGCTTTTTTTTATTTTATTTACTTGGTAAGCAATTATGAACGTTTGGTCGTTTTCCCCTTAACGCCTAGCATACATGATCATTTTTCCTTTTGATCAACGATAGAAAACAACCAAATAATGATTGGCTGAATGCCACTTACACGAGGTCATTCATTATCCTGAAAAGATCCATACACACAACCAGATGAACTGCATCAACGTATCTACCTTCTGGCCGCCATTTGATCCTTGCTAGATACTCTTATCCTCAGGTGTATTTATTGGATAAAAAAAGGATTGGACACGCGTTGCCCAATCCTTTTTTGACACAGCAAATAAAACGCATTCATTTTGTTTATTTTTTCTCTCCAAAAGGCTAGATTTCTCCTCTAAGATTCGATACAATAAACGAATTCGATGGTTTCCATTGACTATGGCAAACTTGACTGGTCACTGTGTATGACTTTTCAAGGCCTCTGTTTCTAGCTGCCACTAGAAATGGAGGCGCCTTTTTTATTTAGCTGTTTCTATCTGTCATTTATGATACTGATCACTTGAACAGTAGTCAAGCGAATCCAAAAAATCACAAAAAACTGTTCTGTTTTTCCACCAACTTTTTGTAGAAAACTTTTTTTATTTAGTATATATCCTGAAAAATAGTAATTTGACAACTTTTCTGAACAATAAAATATCTATATAATTAAAAATAATTAATTACCATTATTCAAAAAACACCCATCAGAACAAGGCAGAATAGCCCATCTTGATGGATGTCTGTGTCCGTCGACTGTTTCTTTTATCTGATCAGATCCACATCTGGTGCATCTAGCAATTGTTGGACTTGCTTTCTGGTAGTTAAAGGAACATCACCTTGGATAGCATGTGCAAGTCGTGCATTTGCCAAGGCAAACTCTACAGTTCGTGAAAGTGTCCATTTTTCTGCATACCCCAATAAAATCCCTGCTGCGAATGCATCGCCTGCACCAATTCGATCTAGCACAAAAAGATAGTACAACTCTGTCTCTACAGCTTCTTGTGAAGTAATCAAATAACCACTTAATCGTTTGTTTCCCCCACTCACCGTCCGTTTCGTTCCTGCAAACCATTCAATCCCATAGTAATCTAGGAAAGAACGAATATATTCGTTTGGCGTTTCGGCCTCAGAAAATTCAGACTGCCATTCCATCAACTCCGTCAAATCACGAATCGAGCCTAGTAAAAGTGTACAGTAGGGAAGAATCTCTTCATAGCGTTGTTTCAGCACCGCTTTTTTATCTTTTTCCTGATTTAAACTAGGACGGAAATTAAAATCAAAACAAACTTTTTTTCCTTGTTCATCTGCTTTTTTTGCCAAAGCAATTGCTGTTTGTGCTGAGAGATCAGTCAAACTTAAACTGATACCGCAGATATGCACAAGATCAACTGCTTCAATAAATCCATCTAGTTGATAATCCCTTTTTTCGGCTAGTCCAAAAGAGCTATGCTTCCGATTTTGATACGTTACCTCAGTTGGACGAATACCATACCCCATTTCCGCAAAATAGGTCCCGATATGCTGTTCTTTTTGAATAATATAAGTGGTATGGACGCCTAACCCTTTTAAACTGGCTAACGCCGCATCACCTAGCCGATTAGCAGGTAATGCAGACAGCAAATAACTTTCAATGCCAAAATGCGCTAAATTCCCCACAAGATTCACGCCGGTCCCTGTATAAGACATTCGAAGTGTATGTGTTTGTTCTAGCATCAAATATTCAGGTGGTGTCAATCGCAGCATCACTTCACCAAATGCACCAATTTTCATTTTTTCACCTTACTCTACGATTTTTTTTGTGATCTCCAATAGTCTGCGAACATCCTCAGGTCTTGTGTTTCCAGTAGTCGGATCAATGATGGAACTATAGATATGAGGAATGATTTTTTTTACCCCCGCATCAACTGCGATTTGAACGATTTCTTCAAAATTCTCTAAATCGATGCCACCAGTTGGTTCTAAAGCAAAATCATAAAGCGCACAGGCTTGGGCTACTGCTTCATATTCTTTCTGATGTTCTAATCCCTTCATAGGGAAATATTTGATCGATGTCCCTCCCATGTCTTGCAAGAGGCGAATCGCCGTTTCGATCGTTACCACCCCCGCTGTTCCTTGTGAACTTAATGGTCCTGTGGCAATATTGACATATCCTTCTTTTCCTGTCGGAGAAACTAGCCCGTTAACGACTGTTTCCGACTGTCCTAAGACAGCTCGTGTAGCCCCCACACCTGTAAACACTTGATTGACATGTTGCGGTTGCAAGACTTTGGCTAATCGAGTGACCATCTGACTTTGATTCGGGTCTCCTGCCCCCAAACCAATTGATAAAGCATTATTGGTAGCTTCTTGATACTGCTTCATTTCTTTGATTGCCGCTTCATCATTCGGATAATTTTTTGAAAGCACCCCTAACAGAATGTGTCCTTCTGCTGCTTCGTAGCATTCTTTTGCATTTTGGAGCGAATTTGCCAAGACATTCAAGCAAATCTGATCTTTTAAATAATTGGGTGTTCGTATCATTTATACTCTCTCCTTCACTATTTCCTTCAGCCGTTGAATGATTTTTTTCATCTCTGTTTGATCGACCGAACGGACATCAAATTCAATGATGCCATTATTTGCTTGATATTCTCGGGTATAGATTGCTGGATTTTGTTCTTTTAACTCACTGATAACTGTTTTTGCAGATTTCCCTGTGACCTTCACACTTGCACGATAGATTTCTCTTCCAGCTGGGTCTTGCACGATTTTTGCGTCAAGATGTTCGATCTTGTTCAATTCTTCTATAAATGGTTGCAATCGTTTTTTCATTGATTCCCCTGATTCACTCCCATTTTGCAAATAATCCTCGACTGCTTGAGTAAAACCAAGGATGTTTTCTTTCCCGATTTTCATCGAACGACCAATCCCTTTTGATTGCATACGTACCCACGACACATAAGGATTTTTTCCAATGACCATACCAGCGCTAGGTCCTTCGATTGCTTTTGCTCCTGAATAAATAACTAGATCTGCGCCTAATTGTGTATATTTCAATAAATCTTCTTCCGCTGCGGCATCAACGATCAAAGGCAAATCGTTCTTCTTTGCCACCTCGACTGCTTCTGAAATGGTCAGCATACTCTTTTGTACGGTGTGATGGCTCTTGATATACAAGATTGCCGCTGTTTGTTCTGTGATCATCATTTCGAGGTGTTCAGGTGTACACATATTTGCATAGCCTGCTTCAACGACTTTCCCACCACCTTGTTGCACCATCAACTCCACAGAAGTACCATAATCAACATTGTGTCCTTTTGGCAAAATGATTTCTTTTTTCTTGATGGTAGCTGAATAAGGGTGATATACATGAGCCAAACTACCTTGCCCAATGACTGCGGCAATGGATTGCGCAATGCCGGCTGAAGCAGAAGAGACGATTTGGACATCGTCTACGCCTAAGAGTTGAGCTAAGTAACCTCCCGTTTTTTCACTAAGGTCAGCCATTTCAAAAAAATGTGTACCACCAAAACGTTGGGCCTCAAGAACAGCTTCTGAAACTTTCGACACACCCAGCACTGTCATTCTTCCTGAAGCGTTAATGACTTCTTTTAGATTGAATTTTTCATTACTCACACTCATATTTCTTTCCTCCAATAATCGTGTACACTGGTCTGATTTGTTCCGTTATCATTCGTTGGTTGCCGTTTGAATCAGTCACTGTTTTCTTTTGGTCTCGCCATTCAAATATTGTGAAATCAGCATCAAAACCTTCTTCGATCTTCCCTTTTTTTCTTAACTGAAAATTTTCAGCAGAGGCAACCGTCACTTTTTCGATTATTTCAGGCCATGTATACCCAATCAAGTGCAGCTTTTCCATTGTCGTTGCTAAATCATAAACAGGACCATTTTTACGATTTTTGATATAGATGTCAGTACTGATCGAATCTGCCTTGACTCCTTGTTCATACGCTTTTTCAGCTACCTCAAAATTAAAACTATCTGTTCCATGACCAATATCAAAAATGATTCCCTTTTCTATTGCTTTTTTAACAAAAGGCTTGATTTCTTTCGTCTGTTGATCCATGATCCCATTTGCTTTTCCGTTAAAGCAATGCGTCAAGACATCTCCGCGGTCCAGTCCATCTAAAATTTCAGATAAATGTGGTGGAGCAGAACCAATATGGACCATCAAGGGCAAATTTTGATTTTCTTGTTGGATTTTTTTTGCCATATAAAGTGGGATGATCCCATTTTCTCCCACAACTGTTTTACTCATTCGTGCTTTGATACCTACAATAAAATCAGGCAGTTCTGTTAATTTTTCTTTCACTAAGTCACTTTGGATCTTTGTCAGATCCGCTAGTTCATCTTGTTTGATGATTCCCCATTTTGAAATATTCAATAGTGCGTAGACATTGGTTTTTGCTTGTTGGGCATGTTCATAAAATTGACTGATATTTTCAGCACCAGTAGTTCCTGCATCAATGACTGTTGTCACACCCTTCATTATCCCAATTTGGTCAGGATAATCATAGTAAAGTGTCATTTCTTCATAACAATGCACATGATCATCGATCCAACCAGCAGATAAATACTGATCAGGAGCTAAGACTTCTTCTCTTCTTCCTTTTTCACGAATGGTCGGAGCAATTTTTTTGATTTTCCCATCTTCAATTCCAATATCCATTATTTTTCCTGTTACTGTATGAGCTTTTCTGATTACCAAATCAAACATTATCGCGCCTGCTTTTCTATAAATTTAAATTTTGACCACGGATGAATAAAATCAAGTAAGATTTTTTCTTCCGGAATGATCGAACCGACTTTGTTTTTTCTAGAATCACTATGCGGTTCTAAAACAATTTGCAATTCATTCTTATATTTGCCAAAGCTGTCGTTTCCGATAACAACGTCTCCTCGTTGAAATTCAAAGGTTGTATCATGGGTAGGATTGCTTTGTCCACCATATTTTTTGCGCACTTCTGTCGAACGAATCACTTGTTCCGTAATATCTCCTCGTCTAACATGCTGTTCATTCAACATGATTGCACGCTCAACTTCATTTAATCCAGATACAAATTCGACCGTAAACGTTGTTTGGTAACGATCCAGATTTCCTAAAGCTTGTAGTTCTTTTTCTGAAGCATAGGCATTCCCAATGATCACATCATCGATCAAATTGGTAGCAAACAGATGCTTCGCCGCCGTTTCTACCGCTAAATGTCGGTGCATTTCCAATGTCGGCAACCCATCATTGATATCCCATGGCCCGATCGTTCCCACCTGTGACGAAATAAAGGCCGCTGTTCGAATTCCATGCTTCTTAAATCGTTCACTACAAGATTGAAAAAAGGCATAGGGTAATCCCGTTCCTTCTTGGGGATAGAAGTTATGACATCCATATAAAAATGGCTGGTTTGCTTGATGACTTAAAATATTTTCCAGATAGGCCACATCATTACTCATATTCAACTCAATTGCTAATTGATAGGGGTTATACGTAAGCAATGCTTCTTTTTTGCCATCGAAACCTAAATCTAAACGGATTCCGTCTGCACCTGTTTCATAGAAAAATCCAAGATCGTCGTAAGAAATATCCAGCTGTTCAAAAATATTCGGTGCGACATCTAAAATCGTTTCAAATCCCAAACTTTTAGCAAAAGTAATCAGCTGACGAAATTTTTCTTTTACGATTTCAGGGTCCTCTGTTACCTCTAACATGCTCATGAAAATACGCGTAAACCCATATTTTTGTGCTAATTTTATATATTCTTTGTCCTCATCCAAATCACTATGATCTGGATAAAGGGACACGCCTAATGAACGCTTCATTTTTCTCCCCCTCTTCTTTACTTACTATGCTTGCTCCTGCGTGATGCCGTCCATCATTTTAGCCGCTTCTTCCTTAGCTAGTTCTTCTGCTTCACGAGCCAGCTGTTGTTTTTCAAACACTTTAAAAAATGGATAATAAATTGCCAGAGTGATCAAAAAATTCACGACAACAAGAACTCCTGCTGCCACACTCCAATTGGTACTCATCCACGCGGCAATCGGTGCAGGCATCGCAAAAGGTAATCGTGCCACCATCATCGGTACGACTCCACTTACCGTCA
The DNA here is from genome assembly GCF_005844145.1 of Enterococcus sp. BSD2780061688st2 D3. Lineage (NCBI taxonomy): Bacteria > Bacillati > Bacillota > Bacilli > Lactobacillales > Enterococcaceae > Enterococcus > Enterococcus sp. BSD2780061688st2 D3. The sequence goes on along the minus strand of NZ_SPHN01000011.1, from coordinate 56,416 downwards.
ATATATAAGACAAGGTGGTTGTCACTAATGGAGCAACAATAAAAGGAATACCTAAGACAGGATTCATGACGATCGGTGCACCAAAAATCATTGGCTCATTGATATTGAAAAGGCCAGGTAAAATAGATAATCGTCCTAAACTTTTCAGGTATTTTGATTTAGAAAACATAAATAGTACAACTAAAGCTAGCGTTGTCCCAGCTCCTCCGATCCAGACGAACCATTGCAAGAACTGCTCTGTAAAAATATTGGGCATGTTCTGAGCATTTGTTCCAGCATTGAATGCATCGATATTTTCGGCAATCGAGATATCCCAAAATGGTCGAATGACTGGTCCCATGATTGCAGGACCGTGAATCCCAAGAACCCAAAAGAAACAAATCAGAAAGACAGTCAACAAGCCGCCAAACAAGCTATTACCAGCTAATACACCTTTTAGAGGCATCAATAATTGGCTTAGGAACCCGTTTAAATCAAATCCCAACATATGACGCACTACCCAGAAAAAAATCAAGATAACTGCACCTGGAATCAATGCTACAAAAGAATTCGTCACTTCTGGTGGTACACCATCAGGCATTTTGATCGTAATCTTTTTCTCAATAAAAAAACGATAGATTTCAACAGAAACAATTGCTGTAACGATAGCGCCAAATAATGAACCAGAACCTAAATTCGCAATATTGATATAACGGCCAGCCGTAACCCCTTCCAAATCTTCGACTACTCGAAGCGGTGGCGCTGCTACAATCAGAAAGGACATCAAAGCTAAAATACCTGCAGTCAAAGAATCCAGTTTATAACTTTTGGCTAATGATGATGCAATGCCAAATGTAGCATACAATGCAAGGATTCCTACTGTATAACGAAAAGGAATATCCAATATTTCACGATACGGTTCAATGACTGATGCCACTGATTCGATGGGGATATTCAGTAAAATGGTGAAAAACGAACCGACGACCGTTAGCGGCATGGTGGCAATGATCCCTTTTCTAATTGCTGTCATGTGTCGCTGAGTACCGATACGATTGGCAACCGGCATGATTCTTCGCTCGATGATCCCTACAAATTTATCCATTTACGCCCTCTCCTTATATAACATTATAATGTTTACGCATTGATAGTAGCATAACTACCTTCAAATGTAAACGTTTTTCATAATGTTTAAAAAAAGAAGTTGACACTAAACTATAGCCTACCTTCCCCACCACCTACAAAATGGGCCACCCAGCTAGTCCTTCACTTGGGTGTTTATCCAGATTATTTTCTTATAGTGAAATAAATATCCCTACCTAACAAGTGAACTTTCCTGAGAGATAAGAAATGCTACTCAGATCTGTCCACTTATTAAGCAAAGTATTTATTGCCAGACATTATGTTTCATAGTCAATATGATAAGGATGTAAATCTGTATGATAGATTGCTTCTGAATATTCAAGGATTTCTCCTTGTTGATTGGATGATCGACGAATTCTCTTTATGCCAATTTGTGCAGATGTCTTTAAGATTTCTTGCTCTTCCTCGCTGAGAAAAATAGCAGAAAAATCATCTGAAAATACATCGATGTATTCTCCTTTTTGAGTCAGCAATCGATAAAGGGATTCTTCGTCAAATTCCTTGCGTTTCACTCTGATCATCTCACTCGGCAAATAATGGATAAAGTAAATATAGGGCTCATCATTCAAATAATATAAGCGCTTAAATCGAGTAGCATGCGAACCAAAATAACCATACAACGGATCATCTTTTTTTAAAGCAATTTTTTTTACCTCTAGTGTTTCTTTTCGAACTTCATATTGTGAATTTTTGAGAATTTGCGTAAAACTTGCTGCTTTTGATAATCGATTATATGGGCGATTACTTAGGACCGTAGTTCCTCTACCACTCTTCTTTTCAACATACTCATCTGCCGCTAGTAATTCAATTGCCTTACGAACAGTTATTTTGCTCACTTGAAACAATTCTTCTAGCTCATTTTCAGTAGGCAGCATCGTGCCAACTGGATATTTCCCTGAAAAAATATCCTCTTTGATCTTATCTGCAACTTCTAAATATAATACACGGGTTCTTTTCATGGCGTCACCTTTCGTTTTACTGTTACTAAAAGAATAGCATAGATAAAATAAAAAAAGAATATAAAAGATAAGAGAGGTTATGAAAAGCATGGTTTGACCTGAGCAATAATAAAGGGTGAAAAATAAAAAAAGAGTGTGGAACAAAACTAAAAATCAGTTTTGCCACAGACTCTCGAATAAACGGCGGCCAAAAGTCAGGTTTTTCGGAAATTTCGAGAAAAACGATCAATACAAAAAGCGTATTACTCGTTTTTCTCTCCAATTTCTCAAACCTAAACGACTTTTGTCTCGACCTCTTTTGACTCACATCATTTGCTTATCTACTTTTTTGAATAAAGCGAACTTGCTCTAAACAAAGAGTAGTTTTTGAAACTTCCATTTTACGTATCAGAACGAATCGAGGCTGGGACAGAAGTGTTTCTTACTTTTATCCACGCTCCTTCTACAGCTTTTCCCCATTTGAGGCGATAACCTCTTTGTACCAATCAAATGACTTTTTCTTTGAACGGTCCAAAGTTCCCTTGCCTTCATCGTCTAAATCCACATAGATAAAGCCATAGCGTTTACTCATTTCACCCGTTGAAGCACTGACCAGATCAATACAGCCCCAAGGCGTATATCCCATAAGTTCAACACCATCTGCTACTGCTTCACCCATTGCTTCGATATGGCGACGTAGATAGTCGATTCGATAATCATCATGGATACTTCCATCTTCTTCGACTTTGTCGATCGCACCTAGTCCATTTTCCACGATGAACAATGGCTTCTCATAACGATTGTACAATTCGTTTAAAGCAATTCGCAACCCTTCCGGATCAATCTGCCAGCCCCACTCACTAGCCTCTAAAAATGGATTTTTCACACCACCGAGTAGGTTACCCGCTGATGTTGCCGCTGTTGGATCGGTTTCATTGATTGCTGTCGACATATAGTAGCTAAACCCGATATAGTCCACTGGATAAGCTTTTAATAAGTCAAAATCTTCTTTTGTCTGTTCTAATTTTTGACTATCTACACCATATTTTTCATAGGTACGCTTTGTGTAGGCTGGATACTCGCCTCTGACTTGTACATCTGTACAAAAGAAATTGAATTCTTGATTTTGGATCAATGTTGCGACCTGATTGATTGGATTGGCGTCAATGCTATACGTAGTTGCGTAGATGATCATACAACCTACTTGGATATCTGGACGTAGTTCATGGGCGATTTTTACTGCTTTACTACTTGCTACAAATTGATTGTGCCATGCTTGGAAGATATTTTGATACTCACCCGCACCATTGCTTTTTACCAATCCTTGGCTCAATGCCGGAAAATGGAACGCTGAATTGATTTCATTGAAGGTCATCCAATATTTCACCTTGCTACTGAAACGTTCAAGAACTGTTCTGGCAAATCGTTCATAAAAGTCGATCAATTGGCGGTTCTTCCAACCCCCATATGCTTTAGCTAGATTTAGAGGCATTTCATAATGGGAAATCGTGATTACTGGTTCGATCCCATAGCTTAAACATTCATCAATCACTTGCTCATAAAAAGTAAGACCAGCTTCATTCGGTACTGATTCATCCCCTTGAGGAAAGATTCGTGTCCAAGCAATCGAGAAACGGTAACATTTAAAACCCATTTCAGCGAATAACGCGATATCTTCTTTAAAACGATCATAATGATCGATACCTTGATGATTCGGATAGTTATAGTTTTCTGGATCGATCGTCCAGTCAAATGTTTCGCTACCGATAATCTCAAAGCGTTTTTTCCCACCAGGCATTGCATCTGCCACAGATAATCCCTTGCCATCACGATCATAGGCGCCTTCTAGTTGATTGGCTGCTGTTGCGCCGCCCCATAAAAAATCTTTTGAAAAACGTGTTGTCATCCTTACTTCCTCCTTATTTTACAATCGCTAGAAAATCTTCACTAGCAATGATTTCTTCTTGATCAAACTCTAAAACATCAGCAAAATGATCTGTATTCGTTACAACGATTGGTGTAATCACACTATAGCCCGCCTTTTTGATCGTATCGATGTCGAAACGGACAAGTAAATCGCCTGTATGAACAGTATCTCCTTGTTTCACAAATACTTCAAAGCCTCTGCCTTCAAGTTCGACTGTGTCCATTCCGATATGCATCAATAACTCGATACCATCTGTGGTAGTGATCCCTACTGCATGACCCGTTGGAAAAATCGTCGTGATCACTCCATCTGCCGGAGCAAGCAAGTCACCATTTTCTGGTTCGATCGCAATCCCTTTACCCATCGCTCCAGAAGAAAAGACTTTATCGGGTACTTCACTTAGAGGTAAGACTTTGCCGCTCAATGGGCTTTTTAGATTATGACGAGCTGTTCCAATGGAGTCCCCAGCTGTCGTTTGCTTGTTTCCTTCTAGATTTTCATCTTGTGCAGATTCATCAAAACCAATAATCAATGTACCTACAAATGCTAAGATAAATGATACTGCTGTTGCAATCACTGCCATCATTACACTAGACTCAACTGCTTCATTTGTACTAATAAATGTTGGGATCGTCAATAAACTAACTAAACCGCTAGAAAAAGCTTTGACGCCTGCAAATCCGATCATTGCTCCTCCGATTCCTCCTGAAAGACACGCAACGATAAATGGTTTTTTCAGTGGTAGTGTTACTCCATAGACCGTGGGTTCAGTAATTCCGAACAGAGAAGTGATCATAGAAGAGATCCCTAATGAACGAAGTTTTGCATCCTTTGTGCGTACAGCTACAGCTAAAGCTGCTCCACCTTGTGCTAAAATAGCTGGTAAAAGCATTGGCATCAATACATCAAAGCCATATTGTTCGATATTCAAGAACATGATCGGCACAAATCCCCAGTGCATACCAAACATCACGAATACTTGCCATAACGCTCCCATGATAAAGCCTGCGACTAATGGACTAAAGCCATAGATGGAATTGAAAAGACTACCTAGGCCATTACCGATAACCGTCCCGATTGGTCCTAAAACAAGGAATGTGAGTGGAACCATTACTAACAACACGATCATCGGAACAAAGATCATCTGTAAAAATTGTGGAATCGCCTTTTTCACTAGTGGTTCAAATTTACTTTGGACCCATACAGCCAAAATGATCGGGATCACAGAAGATGTATAGCCAGATGGTGAGAGAATGACTGGTAAGTTAAAGAAGTCAACAGCGCCACCGGCTCCTGCGAGTTCAGTGATGGCTGGATAAACCAGAGCCATCGCGATCGCCACAGATAGAAATTGATTGGCCTTGAATTTTTTTGCTGCGGTAAATGCTAACATTACTGGTAAAAAGGTAAAAACACCGTCTGCTGCTGCATATAGGATTTGATAAGCACCTGTATCAACGGTCAGCCAACCTAATACGATTGCTAAAGATAGGAATCCTTTCAAAATACCAGCTGCAGCCATTGCTCCTAAAAAGGGAGTAAAGATACTCGAAATGATATCAATGAAACGATTTAATGGATTCTTTGATTTTTCTTCTGTATCCGCATGATCCGCTAGGCCTTGCTCATCTACAATGGACTGGTACACATCCGCTACATTGCTGCCGATCACCACTTGATACTGACCACCACTTTGAACAACTTGGATCACATCAGGATCATTTTTTAGTTCTTGTGTCTTCGCAAGAGATTCGTCTTTCAATTTAAAACGCAATCGAGTCGCACAGTGCACTAAACTGTTCACATTGTTTTTACCACCGACTGCCTCCCAAACTCTTTTACCAACTGCTTGATTATCCATTTCATTTCCTTCTTTCCATTTATTTTTTATAAAATAAAAAACCTAGATTGAAAAAACGGTCACGCGAAATCTCGTGTCCTTATTTTTTCAATCTAGGTTTTGCCTGCTTTACCAGTAACAATCCTTAAGATTGGGTACTTTGTTTTTCAGTTACTACACGTTGGATATGGATCGTAAGATAAATTTGTTCTGCTACACCCATTGGTTCTTTTTGCGTCTGGACAAGGTACTCATTGATCCGTTCAGAACAGCGAAATGCTTTTGGATACTTGCCTTGGACCAAGGCATAAAGAAATTCATCTTGTTCGCCTGAGCTTTCTCCTTTTAGATATCGCTGCGCAAAAAATTGAAGGTGTGTGATGAGTCGTTGGTAATTCAACGAATCTTCATCGAATACGATCCCAAAAAATTTACTGATGATACTTACTACATCTCGAACCATCGTTGTAGCTGTCATCGTCACTTGCATATCTCCATTACTTTGCTGACTATTGACAAAATGAAACGCAATGAAACCAGCTTCATCCATCGGTAGTGAAATGCCCATTTTTTGCTCAATCAGTTGAAGAACAGCTATTGCTGTTTGGTATTCTTTAGGATAGAATTTTTTAGTCTCAAATAATAATGGATTAGGTAACTCGATCTTTTCTTTTGCACGATTGATTGCATAATGGATATGATCCGTCAACGTCAGATAAATATTAGGAGAAAACGAAACTTGCAATTTTTCTTCGGCAAAATCAACAATGGATTTCACTAGTTCGACTTCCTCTAGCGGCACATCCGCCATCAATTGTTGGAACTGGTGGGTAGCAAAAGAATCCTTTAAAATGAATTCTTTTTGAACGTCATTCTTTGAGATATGGTCACCTGGCTTTTTTTGAAAAGCGATACCTTTTCCCATACAAATGATCTCTTCACCCAATTCATTTTTAGAAACGACGACATTATTATTCAATACTTTTTCAATGACCATTCTGCTTCGCCCTCTCGAAAAAAATAAAAAAACCTAGAATCCGCCTAACAACGAGCTGAATTCTGGTTTTGCCTGCCGCACAGTAACAATCCATTTCTTATCTGAAATAAGCATAACATCCTTTTTTTAACTTTGCAACCCCTTTCATCACGTTTTTTATTTTTTCTTTCAATAGAAAAAAACACCCTTACTATATTCAAGCAAGAGTGTCTGTCATTTTCATAAAGAACTACTTGGATCAAAAGGTTCGCGTTGGCATATCGAAGGCTTTTTTCATTTCCTGTGTAGCTTCTTTCATCGGAGTGATTTTTTCCAATTCACCTTGAACAACTAAGCGCGTCACTGCGTTCATATCTCCACAAGTAATCAAGGTAACAAGTTCTTTTCCTTCTTGAACGTTCAGCAATTGTGTGTCTGTTGGGGCAACTTTTTGCTTGAACGTTGCTTTGTACGTATACACGTTGTCCAAATCGACTAAATAGATTTTATCGCCTAATGTTAGATTCTCTAAGGGAGTAAAAAGTAATTCTGGATTGTTTGCACGATGGCTAGCTAAAGCATAATTGCCCTTACCCATCTGCTGATCAGGTGACAAGGTACCAGCACCATAAAGCAGATTGGCATTATCCAATCCTTTGAAGATAGGGATATTGATTGAGACAGATGGTACGGCGATACTTCCAATAACTGGTAGCTCTGTATGGTTCAACTGAGCCTTCAACACACTTTCTGTACTCATGGATTCGACAGCATCAAAATCAAAACTTGCGTCTTTTTCCTTATTTTTATTGATATCTTCTTTCGTCACGTTTGCAATCGCATATTGATCTCCTGTGTTTTTAACAAAAAAATCTTTGATTTGTTCATTAAAAATCAGCGCCAATCCAATCAGTAACAATAAGAATAGAAGAATATTGATCAGCCATTTCTTTACTTTTCCTTCTTTTTTCACTACCACGCCTCCTTTTCTGCCCTACAGTTCCGTATATTTTGTTCGTTGACCTTTACTTTTTTCTAACGGATATTTCAAACAATTTTTCTTCAACTTTTCTTCGATGATCTCATCAAGATCAAGATTTAAATTATCTGCCAGCATATAAGAATAGATCAAAACATCTGCTAGTTCTTCTTTGATCCGTTCCAGATTGTTCGCTGTTACTTCTTCTGGCTGTTTCCATTGAAACAGTTCAAGCAATTCAGAGGCCTCCAAAGAAATAGAAATAGCCAAGTCTTTTTCATTATGGAATTGTCGCCAATCCCGCTCATCTCTGAATTGATTTACTTTATCCATACTGTTCATCTATCATTCACCTTTTTCTAATACGATCACTGTTTATCATATCATGTTTATGAAGAAAAAAAGAGCAAATTTATTTTTAACATTTTCATTAAATTGAAATTTTTAGTTTCATTGACTAAAAGAATCGTTAATAATTCAAATAACCACCATGTGTATGTAACAAGGTCACTTCATTTCCCGCTTCTTGTTGCCGTTCAATCCGTTCTTCTCCCCAAACAGACATTGCAACTAAGATTTCCCGTAATGATTTTCCTTCTTCTGTTAATGAATATTCTACTTTAGGAGGTACTTGATTGTAGACTTTTCGATCAACGATACGATCTTCCTCCAACTCTCGTAATTGTTGTGTCAACATTTTCTGAGTGATCGTTGGTATTTGTCTTTTCAATTCACCTGTTCGTATTGGACCATTCCCTAAATGGCATAGAATAATGGGTTTCCATTTTCCACCGATTACTTCTAATGTTGCTTCAACGCCGATATGATAGATTTTTTCCATGTTTTTTCTCCTTTTAAAAGATACGCATCAAATAGTAGCACCCTATTGCTTATTTGAAAAGTAAAAATGTTCAAAAATATAAAATACGTGCATTTTATAAACAAAAATTAGAAAACACTCATTAAACTATCCGTTAGAAATGCCTCTATCAACAATTATTACTAAAAAGTAACTATCGCACAAAAAAGTAGGTACTTCTTTTTGAGGGAAATACAGACTAT
>NZ_SPHN01000011.1:0-47478 GCF_005844145.1 Enterococcus sp. BSD2780061688st2 D3 | reverse complement strand
GCCTCTATCAACAATTATTACTAAAAAGTAACTATCGCACAAAAAAGTAGGTACTTCTTTTTGAGGGAAATACAGACTATCAAAAAAAAAACTAGAAAGGGTGACAAAAATCATTTTAGATTTATCGATTTTAAAGAGTTACTTTGGATTGAACAGAAAACAAATGATGAAAATTTTTTCTTGATTATGAAAAAAGTAGACACTACAGAAACTGTTTTTTAGTAGCCCTTTCGTTTATACTATTACTTATATAATGAAAAAATTGAAACTTAAAGTGTATCATCACGACGGACTAAACTTGGAAACCTTTGAAAAAAAACATTATTGTACATAAGGATTAGTATTTATAAAATTCGGAACAGTTTTATTCATTTATCTGTAGGATGTTCCTGTTGATTTAAAGCCAATTCGTAAAGTATCTATTTCTCAAAGTTTAACTTTTTTGAGTGTGGTGAAATAAATTCTATAGTTTATTTTAACCTTTTTCAGATTTTATGACCTGAAATTTATACAATTCAAGAAAAGAGGGCTGAAAAATTTCATTAGCAGAGCGATTAAAATATTACAGAAATAAATCCGGACTCTCACAAGCTACTGTAGCAAAGGAGTTAAAGGTATCCAGACAAGCCATTTCGAAATGGGAAAACGGCAGAGGTTATCCTGATATAGATAATTTGATTTTATTGAGTAACACGTATAAAGTATCTATCGACCAATTATTAAAAGAAATTGAAGAAGTCCAAGAAGAAATTACTAATAACAAAATTGAATATACTCAGAAAAGACAATTTTTAATATTGAACAAAAAAAAGACTGAAGTTGAATCAAATGATGAAGGTCTTATATTATTGACTATTGCAACCAACACTGTTTTGTTGTTCCCATTAGGTCTTCTCATTATTCCGTTTATTCTCATTCGCAACAAAAAAACGAATAGTTTATATAAGCTTGTATATTTTGTAAGTATTTTTTCTTTCTTGATTAATATTTTTTGTTTGGTAGATTTTATTTTTTAAAATCCCGGTACATTTTGGAAGATGTAATAATCGAAATAGTAAAATAATGTAAACTATCGATAATTGAAAACATAAGTAAAGAATAAATGATGTCAATCAAACATAATAAAATTAAGATTGTTTCAAAAAAATCTTACATTCAAATATAGTTTCCTAAAAAGGAGGTGTAAAAATGGAATATTTAGATAAAAAAAAATTAGGAGTTTTTTTTATCAGTACGTCTTTTGTCATAGGGCTATTTTTAATTTTCAATACATCTATATTTACTCCGACTAACGAATTGTATATAACTGCTCCTACATTGTATAGAAATATAACTATATTATTACTTTTAAATTGGTTATTTATTTTGGGAATAGTATTGATAAAGAAGGAGTGAATAAAATGGCTCTATAATTTATGGGGGCACTACAGAATCAAAATTAATTCTTCAATTCGATTTTTTATTAATGACTTTAGTCAGTTTCACACTCTTTGCGTGCAGAACAAAAAAATCTGAAACAAAATCGTATTCATTTTGTCTCAGATTTTATTTTATAAACTCATCAGTCCTTATTAATAAAGAGCAAATGAAATCTACCACTCCTTTATTAATATCGAATCAATGCGTATTCTCCATAAGTTGGGACTTTTCTGGTATAAGAATTAACGGAATAAATCCTTCCTGTAGCCAAATCATACTGTTCCCTAGTGCCTCTCTCAACTGAATATCTAACTCTATAGCCTACATAAACTCTCTGATTAGCACCAACATTCAATGTATACCCTGTGGAACTTGTTCGTGAAGCCGAAGCTGCAACTTGGATCCCATAAACATTTCCAGTTGTTGTAGCTCCAAACGTTGTTGATCTATTCGTAGTGATTGATCCACCTTTGCTGCCAGTTTTTAAGTTATCAGAAACTCTTCTATAGCCAGACCATTCGTAGAAAGTCGTTACGTTCTTTTTTCTGTATCTTATTGTATTAATCATTCTACTGGCATTTTCATTATTAAATTCGGATTCTCCATGACTAGTTGAATTTTGTCTTTCATCAAAAAAAATTTCAGTTTCATTTACTATATCGGGATTTATTTCATTTAAAGAAGAACTATCATGCATCAAATCATTTTCAGAAGCTAAAACTGTTTTAGAATTAGCTATTCCTAACCCCACCAGACTTATCATACCAATCTTAAGTAGTACAGAACTTTTACCCATTGTTTTTCTCCTCCTTAATTTTTCTACAAATCAAAAAATAATTTTTGACATACAACCATACATTTGATAAAAAAAGAAACGGACAAAAGACTAGAGAGATAATACAAATAAAAAAAATTGAATAAACTCATAATTTAAAGATAAATGAATAACTGTACAAAGCAAAGAAACAATCCGTTTACATAGGAGAAACGAACTATTTACATCCAATAAAAACTATTTTATGGTTCAAGGGAAGTTCCTTCATTTTAAAGCGATACATTTTGAAATAATGGCTCATTGTCAAATAATGTTGGTGATGAGAAATCTTAGAATAATTTGGACAGAACAGAAAGAAGAAATCCTCTTTTTGTTCTGTTTATTTGGTTAAAATGTTCAAAAATATAAAATACGTGTATTTTATAAACAAAAATTAGAAAACACTCATTAAACTATCCGTTAGAAATACCTCTATCAACAATTATTACTAAAAAGTAACTATCGCACAAAAAAGTAGGTACTTCTTTTTGAGGGAAATACAGACTATATTATGTATTCGTCAGGAAAAAACAAGGAGGATATCAAATGAACAAAAGAATTTCACCCATACTTACATTACTAGCATTAGTTATCAATGCTTTTGCTATCGGCTCAACAGAATTTATCAGCGTAGGCTTGATGCCACTGATCGTTAACAGTTTCCACGTCACTTTGGCACAAGCTGGCTTGACAGTTTCCCTTTATGCAATAGGTGTGACCATCGGAGCACCATTATTGACCGTTTTAACAGGAAAATGGAATCGAAAATATCTGATGATCGTCATCATGCTTCTATTTATTATAGGAAACCTAGTAGCAGCTTTTGCACTATCGTTTTCTATGCTCTTAGCCGGAAGAATCATCTCCGCTTTAGCCCACGGTCTGTTTATGTCTGTTTCTAGTGTCATCGCGGCAGATGTCGTTGAACCAAATAAACGAGCAAGCGCCATCGCTATCATGTTTACTGGTCTTACTGTTGCCACTGTAACTGGTGTACCTCTAGGAACATTTATTGGTCAACAAACAAATTGGCACTTCACGTTTATCTTTATTGCGATCATAGGGGCTATAGGCTTGATTGCAAACCTCTTCTTGATTCCAAAACAACTACCGATCCCTGGGGTTGTAGATCTAAGAGGAATCATCCGTATTTTTAAAAATAAGTTTCTGTTAGGTTCATTCATCGTCACTGCTCTTGGTTATGGTGGCACATTTGCAGCTTACACGTATTTAACACCGATTTTAGAAGATAAAATTGGGTACTCTGCCCATGCTGTAGTTCTTTTACTAGTAGTTTACGGCATCATGGTCGCTATAGGAAATACAATAGGTGGGCATTTTTCAAATAAACAGCCACTGAAATCACTTAGCTTGATGTTCGGACTCCTTTCTCTGTCTCTTGTCTTTTTATTTGTAGCGATCTTGAGTAATCAACTGATTTTGGCAACTCTTGCTACCTTGGTCTTGGGATTGTTTTCATTTATGAATGTTCCTGGATTACAACTCTATGTCGTTCAACTAGCTGAAGAATACACCCCTAAAGATATTACTTTAGCCTCAGCATTCAATATCTCAGCATTTAATATTGGCATTGCATTCGGTTCATTCGTTGGTGCACAAGTAACAAAATCAATTGGCGTCACTTATACACCAATTTTTGGTGCCATCATTGTCCTGTTGGCAGTATTCCTAGTTTTTCAATTGTTACACATTACAAGAAAAACTTCTTCATTAAAAGAAAAAACAGCAGAATAGCTAGTTATCAAAGAGGTCAAAACAAAAGTGTTTCTTACTTTTGTCTCACGCTCGTTTTTTTTTTGAAATTTCCGAAAAACATGACTTTTGGACGCTGTTTATTTGAGAGAGGCTGGGACAGAAGTGTTTAACGCCGATAAATAAGAAGAAATGAACGAAAATTGCTTTTCAAATTTTTGTGAATTTCGCTTATTTCCGAAGGAGTTGCTTCTGCTCCCGCCGTTTACTCGAGAGTTTGTAGTAAACCTGATTTTTAGATTTGTTCCACATTCTTTAGTTTTGAAACAATATTTTCTCTATACAAAAAAGACTAAAAGAGATATTTTTCGCTATTTTAGTCATATCATTGTGTGAACTAAACGGCATTTGAAAGATTGCTTCGGCGGAATCAAGCCGGATAATTCAAAAATATGGAAAGCTATTTTCAAATTATCCGGCTTAATTCTTGAAGCAGAGCATCTTTCAAATGCCTCTATTCTTGCAAACTGATTTTCAATTCTTTTACTCCCGTGATCGTCATCAAAACGAGTAAGCTGACTAAATAAATACTGCTTAAGAAGATGATAACGGCTGTTAAATTATAGTGATCCATCAAAAATCCGATCACAATGGAAGAAAATCCACCGACTGCACGTCCTAAGTTCATAATGAAATTATTGGCGGTGGCTCGGATCTCAGTTGGGTATAGGCTGCTGATGATTGCTCCATAGCCGCCGTACATTCCATTGATAAAGTAACCAACAACGACAGCAGCGGCTACTAAACTCCACTGGCTATGTGCCATTACTAGTAAGAATACTGATAGAGAGGAACAGAGCAAAAATATAGTGAATGCGGTTCTTGGCCCTAATTTATCCATGATGATCCCAAAGGTCAGCATACCTAAGGACATTCCGACGATCGTACTGACCATCCATAGTGAAGAGCCAGATACTGATAATCCTAATTGTGCTTGCATGATCGATGGCAACCAGTTCATCAAGCCAAAATAACCCGCGATTTGGACTGTTACCATGATGCTTAGGCCGATTGTTTGCCATGCAAGATGCTTTGTTTCAAAGAGATGACTCAGTTTCGTCGTTTTACCAGTAGCTCTTGTTTTTTGAAAATCCTCTGGTTCTTTTAAGCCTCGGCGAATGACCAAGACCATCAATACAGGTAGCACCCCGATAACGTATAACATTTTCCAACCCAACCAAGGAATAACAACAGCAGCTAAAATCGCAGCCAAGGCAGCTCCTACTTGTGCACCGATCCCAGCGATCGAAGAAGCTCTTCCGATTTGTTTCTTTGAGAAACTTTCAGAGATCAAAGACATACACGCCCCATATTCTCCTCCTGCCCCGATTCCTGCAATAAACCGAAAAAGATAAACAAGATAAATGTTTGAAGCAAAGAACATCAATAACGAGGCGATTGAAAAAAGTAGCACCGTTTGAGAAAACACCTTTACTCGTCCATATTTATCTGCCATAAGACCAAAAAAAATACCTCCAACGAGCATCCCCAAATTAGTGATCGTAGCAATCATTCCTGCTTGCGTTCCACTAATATGAAAAGTTGCTATCATTGAAGATAAAGAAAAAGCTAAAAACATGATATCCATATTCTCTAATGCGATTCCTGCTGATGTTGACAATAAGACTTTTCGTTGATACTTCGACATTCCTTTTTACCCCTTTTCCTTGACCCTAAATTGATAAAATCATATATAAAATCCAAGGAAAATGCAAGCACTTTTAGTTTTTTATTATAAAATAACAAAAAACGTTATTTATAAGAGATGCAATTGTTTTTTTATCACTTTTTATTCGAAGTATTATTCGATCAATCAATGCTTTTATCTAAGATGGATCGTAGCACTCTTTCCCGTAACTCGACTGCATTGATTTTATTCTTTTGCTCATATCCCTGTACAAGTAAATCGCAAATATACAGTTGTGAGATTTTTCCTGCTAACGATCCACCATTCAAAAATTCTTCAATGGCTGTTTGTAAGACAAGGTCGGCTGTTTGCCCAATGGGGGAATGAATATAATTGGTGATCGCTAAGATTTTTGCGCCATTTTTTTTAGCGATTTCTACTGAATCGAACGTATCCTTCGTTTTTCCAGATAACGAGAATGCCACGATTACATCCCCTTCTTTTAGCAAAGAAGCAACTTGTGCTTGAAAATGCGGATCTAAAACAGCCTTTGCTTGGACACCCACACGTAAAAACATACTTTCTAGGTCAAGACTCGTATTTCCACTAGACCCTACCCCAAATATATAGAGATGATTTGCTTCGCTAATTAGTTGAATCGCCTCATCTAATTTTTCTTCATTTAGTAAACGAGCCGTAGAATGAAGAGCTTCAGTTAAATTATTCGCAATTTCATCGTAATATTTTCCACTAGATGGCTGTTCTTTTTTTTGACTAAAATCTTCTTTCGCAATTTCGATTTTCAAATCTGAAAAACCAGAAAATCCTAATTTTTGGCAAAACCGGATGATCGTTGCATCTCCAACTTTGGTTTTTTCTTTGATATCGCTCATCGTACTGTAGATGATTGTTTTTCCAGAAGTAAGAATTAAATCAGCAACTTTTTTTTCGGATTTAGTCAATAATGGATAATGCTCTTTGATCAGATAAATATAATTCATACAAACTCCTTTATAGCAAGTTATTTTCTCCATTATACTCCAAAAGAATAAAAAAAACTCCAAAATTATCCAATTTCTACTTTACAGTTATGAAAGCGGGTGCTATATTTAATTCGGAGTTATTATCCAAAAATAATTCAAAAACGGAGTGTTTAGGAGAATGGATAAACAATCATTTTTAGAAGCAATTTCAGGTGGTCTGATCGTGTCTTGTCAGGCATTACCTGGTGAACCATTTTATACAGAGGAAGGAGGTCTTATGCCCTATTTTGCTCTAGCTGCACAAAGAGCTGGTGCGGTGGGCATCCGTGCAAATTCTGTTCGTGACATTTTGGAAATCAAAGAAAAAGTTTCCTTGCCTATGATCGGCATCATCAAAAGGGACTATCCCCCAGAAGCGCCATTCATTACAGCAACTATGCGTGAAGTAGATGAACTCGTTGCTACTGGTGTAGAAGTGATTGCGTTGGATTGTACGCTTCGCAAGCGCCATGACGGGTTATCCATCAATGCGTTTATTGCTCAGATCAAAGAAAAGTATCCTCATCAGCTGTTCATGGCAGATATCTCTACTTTTGAGGAAGGAAAAAATGCTTGGGAAGCTGGAGTTGATTTTGTCGGGACAACGTTAAGCGGCTACACGGAAGAAAGTAAAAAACAAGATGGTCCAGATATCGAATTGATCGAACAACTAGTCGAAGCAGGAATTCGTGTCATCGCAGAAGGGAAAATCCACACGCCAGAACAAGCCAGACAGATCAAAGAACTAGGTGTGGCTGGAATCGTCGTTGGTGGTGCGATTACCCGACCACAAGAAATTGCTGAACGTTTTATTCATGCATTAAATTAGGAGGAGAAAAATGTTTAAGAAATTTTCACAATTAGGCCGTGCATTCATGTTGCCGATTGCTATCTTACCTGTTGCCGGATTACTTTTGGGTCTCGGAGGCGCACTAACAAATGAAAGCGCCATAAATGCCTACCCGATTTTAGCCCAACCATGGCTCCACACGATTTTAAGTATCATGAGCTACGCCGGAAATGCTGTTTTTGCCAATTTAGCATTGATTTTTGCTATTGGTGTTGCTGTCGGCCTTTCAAATGGTGATAAAGGAACTGCTGGTTTAGCTGGCGGTGTCGCTTATTTAGTCTATACTGCGACGATCAGTGGGTTTCTTGAATTATTTTCTGCCAAAGGAGCAACTCTTGATACTGGAGTTGTTGGTTCTATTGCTATTGGCGGAACCGTTGCATTCTTACACAATCGTTATCGAAAAATCGAATTACCGCAATTCTTAGGGTTCTTTGGTGGATCACGTTTTATCCCAATTATTTCTAGTTTAGCTGCAATTATTATTGGTTCCTTCTTTTACTTGATTTGGCCACCCATTCAGAATGGTTTAGTAGTTGCCGGAGAACACATTGCGCAAATGGGTAGTCTAGGAACATTTTTATATGGCTTCTTACTTCGTCTTACTGGCGCTGTTGGTCTGCATCACACGATCTACCCACTCTTCTGGTATACCTCTTTGGGCGGTACAGAGAGCGTAGCCGGTGTCTCAGTATCCGGCGCACAAAATATTTTCTTTGCCCAATTAGCTGACCCAAATCATACTGGATTATTTACTTATGGTACTCGTTTCTTTGCTGGCAGATTTGCAACGATGATGTTTGGTCTCCCTGCAGCTTGCTACGCAATGTATCGTGCTATTCCTAAACAAAATCGTAAGAAAAATGGCGGACTTTATTTCAGTGGTGCATTAACCTCATTTTTAACTGGGATCACTGAGCCTGTAGAGTATATGTTTTTATTTGTTGCTCCATGGTTATATGTTATCCATGCCTTTTTAGACGGACTATCTTTTTATTTTGCAGACATCTTAAATATTCGAGTAGGTAATTCTTTTTCAGGCGGCCTGATCGATTTCTTATTATTTGGTGTACTTCAAGGAAATGATAAAACCAACTGGATCAAATTGATTCCTTTTGGACTTGCTTGGGCAGTCATTTACTTTGTCGTTTTCACTTTCTTCATCAAGAAATTCAAAGTTGCTATCCCTGGTATGACGGAAGAAACAGATACCCTTTCTGAACAACCATTGAACAAAAATACGTCACTACACGAAGAAGCTTTAACAATCATTAAAGCTCTTGGTAGTGAAGCAAACATCGAAACGGTCGAAGCTTGTGCCACTCGTTTGCGCGTTGCTGTCCTGGATGGTCAAATCGTCGATAAACAAACGATCCAACAATTAGGCGCTACTGCTGTTTTCGAGGTAAAAGGTGGCATTCAAGCTGTCTTTGGTGGAAAAGCTGATTTACTCAGTCAAGAAATCAATCAAATTTTGGAAAAGGATAATTAGGAGGACTTGTTATGTTCAAAATGTTCAAAAAGAAAAAACAAGAAACGATTACCGCTCCCTGCTCAGGAAAAGTGATTCCAATTTCTGCTGTGAAGGACCCGGTTTTTTCACAAAAATTGCTAGGAGACGGCTTTGCTGTCATTCCAGAGGATCAGACAATCTATGCACCACTAGCTGGTCGAGTAACAACGATTTTCCCAACAAAACATGCCATCAGTATAAAAAGTGACTCAGGAATCGATTATTTGATCCATATCGGTCTTGATACGGTAGAGATGAAAGGCGCACCTTTCACGATCCTTGTAAACGAAAACGAACAGATCACCATTGACACCCCTTTAGTTGAAGTGGATTTTGATCAGATCATACAAGCAAAAAAAGATCCTGCCGTGATTGTTGTTTTCACAGAAGCAGAACAGATCAGCGAGTTGGTCTTACAAACTGGCGCCCTTCTTCATGGAGAACCGTGTGGTACGATCGAGCGAATGAAATAAAGATGTCATCTCCAAGAAAGACCGGTATACTCTGAATCTTTCATAGCTCTTTCCCTCAAAAGCCAAAATCAAAAGAAGGCTGATGTTGTTTTTAGTATTTACCTTCAAAAATAAAACCAAATGAACAGAGGTCGAGACAAAAGTCGTTTAGGTTTGAGACATTGGAGAAAAAAAGTGTGGGACAAAAGTAAGAAACACTTTTGTCCCATTCTTTAAAAACGAATAAACGGTGAGAGCAGAAGCAACTCCTTCTTAAATAAACTGAAATTCACAAAAATTTGAAAAGTAATTTCCGTTAATTTCTTCTTATTTCTCGGAGTTAAACACTTCTATTCCAGCCTCTTTTTTCAAATTTCCGAAAAACCTGACTTTTGGACGCCGTTGATTCGAGAGTCTGTAGCAAACCTGATTTTTAGTTTTGTCCCACACTCGTCCATTTGGTCATTTTTTAACAATAAACTGTTAAATGTGCTGGTAAGATACTGATTTTAACAGGCAGTTTAGCCCCTTCGTCCCCATCGACATTTGTGGCTAATTCCGCGTTGTCTGACAAAGAAACTTTGACTTTTTCACATGCTTGATATGCTAGGTTATCCGTTGATTCGTCCACACCTTTTAATAAATCTGGTAAAGTTTTCAATGTATCAAGGAGAGAAGAATCTTTTAAATAAATCAGATGGAGCTTGCCATCATCAACTTTTGCATCGGGAATCAATGTTTCAAAACCGCCAATAGAGTTGGTCAAGCCAACCAATAACGTACTACTTTCGATTTTTTCTTCCTGACCGTCCACAGTTAAATGGAAAGAATAGGATTGTGTCCCAGCTAATTGCTTGATCCCAGAAATAAAATAAGCAAGTTTACCTAACTTTGTCTTCTTTTCAGGATCGACATCATTGATTGCTTCGGGAATCGTCCCGATTGCTACCACGTTCATAAAATAATCTTCGTTGATTTTTCCAATGTCTAAAGACTTAAAAGAATCGATTGAAAGATTCTCAATCGCCTCTTCTGGTTCTAATGGGATCTCTAAAGCGCGAGCTAAATCATTCACTGTTCCTAAAGGGATAAAACCAAAATTTGGTCGATGTTCCTGTTCAGCGATACCGCTGATTCCTTCATTGACGGTACCATCTCCTCCCATGACAAAAACACTGTGATATCCTTCAATCGTAGCTTCACGTGCAAAGTTTTTCGCATCACCTGCTTTTTTAGTGTGCAAAACAACCACTTCATCAAATATCGTTTTTAATTTTTCATGGGCAAGTTGTTCATATTCTTTTGCTTGCTCTCCTCCGGAACTTGGGTTCACCACTAACAACGCTTTTTGCATAGTATTCTTTCCTTTCTATGGCTTTTTTTCAACTATAGCATAGAAAAACTCGAAACATCTACTTATAGACATTTCGAGTTTCGAGTAATAGTTATCTTATTTTTCTAACAAAAGCATACCCAATGATTCCTACGAGGATCGTCCCACAAAAAGCAATAAAGGAAGAGTTTCGTTCATTTGTTTTAGGTAATGATCCCTTCTCAGAATCATCTGAACTTTCTATGCCGATCTGGATTGTATCTTTCGCGTCCTTCTTGCTCGATCCTGTGGTATTTGAGTCTGTGATACTTGAGCTTGTTGTGCTTGGTTCTGTGGTACTGGAGTCTGTAGTGCTAGAGTCTGTGGTACTTGGCTCTGTAGTACTTGGTTCTGTAGTGCTTGGTTCTGTGGTGCTTGGTTCTGTGGTGCTTGATTCTGTGGTGCTTGGTTCTGTGGTGCTTGGTTCTGTGGTGCTTGGTTCTGTGGTGCTTGGTTCTGGGTCTTTTTTCGTATTGGTAATCACAAAGGAATTTTCATTACTCCTTACTGTACTGTCAAAGTCAGTTGGGACATTGGTTTCTTGTATACTGTAACTAAAATCTTCACCGTTATTATTATACTTTGGCAAAACTACTTTCTGACCATTTATAGGAACTTCTTTGATCACAGCATGATAACCTTCTTCTTTACTTAAGGTTAGCTCATCAGAAATTTGCCAACTTGATGACTGGGAAACAGTATCTCTGCCCAACAGAAACGTAATTGATCCAGGTATATCCGCAACTTCTACATTTAACCACTTCTTTGTTATATCCAATTCAACTACGGGTGCCTTGATTGAAGGAATCGGAAAATCCAGCAGTTCGCTTTCATTATCAGGCGTCAAAGTTGTTCGACCATTGCATAAATACCATGTTTCACCTTTAAAATCAGCTGACTCAGTATTTATACGTACTTGATAAGTTAAAGTTATTCGTTCATTTTCACCTAATGCTATATTTTCAACTGTTATGATTTGGTTTGTTTCAGTAACTGTCACGTTATCTAAAATATCATCCGCCTTTTCCCACTCACCTTGTCTATTTTTGCGCCAGCCGTTTAACTTATACTGACTAGAATCAAAATTACCAGCTCCTTGAAGTAAAATATTTTCTCCCATAGGATCTGTGATTGTTCCATTAGAAATTGTTTTATCGATTCGATTGGCAATCTCCGTTAGCGCAGAACCTAAACCACTAAGATTCTCATCCGTTGTCAGATAGTTCTCTGGTTTTGAAGTAATATTCCGTCCAATATACTCCCCTCTGGCTGAAGGGGCTGTTGCTACAGAGTAGCAGTTAAAACCAGATTCCTTTACTGATACGATCGTGCCCAGTGTGGTATCTGTCACTACACTACTATTGACAGGAATGCCATTTGTATCAGTAGAGCTGTTGCTTGTCGTATAGTACTTCTCAGAATCAGTTTGATAATCTTTGATATAATTCTCCGTATGATACCCGTTATAATCAACGATTTCCCCGTTGTTTTGATATTGCGCTGCACCTTCTACTGGGAGATAACTTCGGTTGGCGCTATTGTCGCCTATATGAATAAATAGCTTTTCAGCTTCCGGTCTACTCTCTTCTAACAGCATCCGTTGGCCTTCGATCAGACCTTTTTGCATGAAA
Source organism: Enterococcus sp. BSD2780061688st2 D3 (assembly GCF_005844145.1). Taxonomy (NCBI): domain Bacteria; kingdom Bacillati; phylum Bacillota; class Bacilli; order Lactobacillales; family Enterococcaceae; genus Enterococcus; species Enterococcus sp. BSD2780061688st2 D3. The sequence goes on along the minus strand of NZ_SPHN01000011.1, from coordinate 35,005 downwards.
GTTCCAGAATGTGATACGACCTTATTTTTTAAGAAATCTTCTAAATAATTGATATCCGTTGAAAATCCATTTGTTGAATAAACATCACGATTATAAGCAACGATCCCGATTCGGATCATACCATCAGCTAGTGAATCAGCTAGTTCATTTCCAAATACTTGGAGCCCTTTTAGCGCATTCGTCAATTTTTCGCCATTCATTGAAGACGAGTAATCGATAACAAGCACTAAGTCGATTGGTGTATTTACTTGATTCCCTTTCACTGCCAGAGTTACATCAAATAATCCCTGCTCATCAGCCACTTCTTGTACGCTTTTCTTCATATATGCTATATCGGAATAATTGACATACCCTTCCTCATCAAAATTACCATCTGGCGCATTTCCATAATTATAGTTATACGTATTTCCTTCAGTTTTACCATTTTTCAAGTACTCCCCAGTTGTATCCTTTTGATAATTAAATGAATATGTCTCAGCAAAAACGGGTGTACTGATCAAAATCATGAATAAGCCAATTATTCCTACTAGTACTAAATTGGTACTTCTCATTCTATTAGAAATCATCTTCCTCTCCTTATCTCCCAACTTTTTTATAAACTGATACCTGGAGCCATCAGATATATAAATTTTTACAAAAGTTAGTATAGGCCAATCAACGAAAAGAAAGAGTCAAAAAAATGTATAGTTCAGATACAAAAAAATATTTTTTTTATGATATGATGGCAAAAGAATCAAACATGGACGAAATTATGTATAGATAGGAGAATCATTTATGGAAATCTTCAACTCCTTCTTTGGTAGCGATATAAAAAGAGAAATTGAGTTATTGTGCTTTTTGTATAAGCAAAATCGTTTTGTAAGTATTGAAGAAATCAGCCATGTTCTCAAAATGGATCGTCGTTCCATTCAGAAATACTACGATTTTCTGGTGCATAGTCCTTTACTTACATATGAAGATAGAGAAAATATTTTAATTAGTAAATATGGCCTCGGTTATAAATTCGTTGGAACAAAGAAAGATTATAAAGCTTTGACAAAACAAGTGCTACAATCAAATCCTTTTTTTGAGTTATTTGAAACACTTTTCTTAGAAAATGAAATCAATCTAGTAAAATTTGCTTATGAGAATTATGTATCTGAATCCACTGTACGAAAGAGACTCTATGAGCTAGAAAAATTACTTGATCCTATTGGTTTTACTTTGAAGAAAAACAAAGGCTATGTCTATCTGGAAGGCAACGAAGCGCGAATCCGTTACTTCATGGTAACTTTTTTTTGGCGAATTTTCTCCGGATTACATTGGCCTTTTCCAAATATCTCAGAAGAAAAGTGCACCCAAATCTCTAGAAATATTTATCAAGCAGCCCAGATAGAAGTCAATGAAATCGAAATAAGAATAACCACTTATCTTTTAGCAACGAATGTTGTCCGATATAGGAAAGGTTATCGGATAGACCCAGATACTTTAAGACTGGAACCTCCGCTAACTGAAGGAGACCAACTTCTTTTCTCACAATTGATTGGCAAAGATACGCTCATTTTTAAACAGTTGCAAAACGAACTAGATCAACACTATGTATTTGACTCAACAGAAATCGATTTTATTTATTATTGGTTGCAGTCAAGTCTCGGTTCTTCACTTTCTGATGAGCAGCTGAATGATTATTTTCCTCACAGTTTTAGTCAATCAAAAACAACTACTGATTTAAAAAAGCTGATAATCGCAATTTCTAAAGATAGCGATTTAAAAAAACTCTCAGCTAAAAAGAAACAGTTGATTCTACGTACGATCCTTACAGGCTTTCTTTCAGTTGAACTGTTTGGTGACACTGATCATACTTTGACAGGATATGATATGTATGATTTTGTTTCACAAAATTTTCCTAATCTTTTTATCCAATCAGAAAAAATACTAACAACGCTGAATATTTATGAAGAAGAAAGAAAAAGAAAAGGTTTGGCATTACATGTTGCTACAGCTTGGACGCTCATCTTTCCACCTTCTAAATTTATGAAACCAATCAAAATAAAATTGGAAACAGACCTACCACCTGTTCTCGAGCAAAACATCAAAGAACGGATCGAAGCACCATTCAAAAATTTTTACAACATTGACATTCGATCTAAATTTAACGATGACGAGTATGATCTTTATTTAAGTACTGCTTCTTTGACCGAAACACTTATCGAGCACCCCGTCTTATTGATCAATGCCCAAGTTACTCTCAATGACCTACTCATGATCCAAAAAGAAATCGAAGCAATTTCTCAAAACAACATGTCCCGTATTTGATTAGACAAAGGACATGTTGTTTTTTGAACTTCACACACCATTTGTCCATATTTTCCTTCAATAAGCCTCTTTGACTATCTACCCTTTTTTCTAAAAAATAGAAAAAGTAATTCTCTTCCCACCCTTTCAGTTTGTGTTTTATGCTAAAAGTTATTTGTCACAAACAAACGTTGCGGCCCAACAAATTAACTTTACGGCTCGTTCCCTTCACCTCGTTGGATGTCCGATTTTCATTATCAAAAATATGGAACAAATCTAAAAATAAGTTTTGCCACAGACTCTCGAATAAACGGTGTCCCAAAGTCAGGTTTTTCATAAATTCCAAAAAAAAAAACGAACAATACGTTTTTTGTATTGCTCGTTTTTCTCTCCAATTTCTCAAACCTAAACAACTTTTGTCTCGACCTCTACTTGATTTTCTATTTTTTATAAATAACCATAATCCCCACTTATTTTTAAGAACAAAGGCCTATTGATCCTAGAACGAGTGCCTTTCTTACACTTATTGTCCAGTAACGATTTGTGAAAATCCATTTTTCAATTCTTGATTATCTGTTTCTCTTAACTCAAGATAGTTGTTCGGATTCCCTTGATTTTGACTGGTGACCAAAACTTTAGGAGTTCCTCCCTCAATGGTGAAAAAGTAAACGTGTCTTGGTTTTTGTCCGGATTGTGTTTGCGCATCTGAATAAACTGCTACTAATCCGTAGCCAGATGGTACTTCTCCATTTTCTGACCAAGTTAACGAAATTGGTGTATTGGCAACCGTTGCTTGCCAACCATTCATATGGTTCAAAACTCCATCAGGTAACTGTAATCCATAGAGATTTACATTATTACCCGGTCCATAGGCTTGATAACTTTGTCCCATGGTTTGACCCCAACTAGCCATAAAGCTAGCCAATTGATTGCTTTTATCTGCACTCCACAACAGATTTGAAACCGTAGTTGTTTCTGTTGCTGTACTAGAGCTGGTATCTGTGCTACTTGTTGAATTGGTCGTTGTGCTGCTTGTCGAGCTGCTTGTTGTACTGTTTGTTGTACTGCTTTCTGAACTTGCTTTGCTACTTGATTCTTTTGTTACTGCTATACTACTTTCAGCAGACTTTGAAGACTGAGCCGTCGCTTTTTTTGTTTGTTGACATGCAGCCAATAACACTGTTGACAATACTAAACAAAACATCACCGTTTTTTTCATCTGTTTTCTCCTTATTCCCCAAACCTCAATTTTTTATAACTTATTATAAGCTTGTTTTTATAACAATACAATTACTTATTTTAGCCCCTGATCGATAACATATTCCCCTTGGTTTTCGGGGTAAAATCTAGGCTTCATGTGCTTTCTTCTTTACCTTGCTCACTTGCTTTCCCAAGAAAAATCACTCCTCGATTCTTTCGTGACCATCTGTTCACCACGTAGAAAATAATGTTATAAAAAAGAAGAACGCAATTCAAAAGCAGCGAGTTGTTGGATAGGATTCGAAAGAATGATTTCTGGATATAGCATAGCTCCATCTACTTTGATTTCTTGATTTTAAAGGATTAAATCGTAAACTATAAAACTATTACTTTTAGTTTATTTATCAAAATGATAAGATATGGAAAAGGAGTGATTTAATTATGAGTAAAAAAAATGTTGTTATTTTTATATCTTTATTGATTTTATCTACTTTCTCGTTAAGCGCTTGCGCATCTGCGGATAAAGACAAGATAGAAAATGTCGTCATCGTTCAAGTCACAAATGGTGGTACTTTGCAAAATCGTGGAGGTTATACCATAGAAAATGGAACTCTTGCTATTTTTAAAGAAATCCAACTATCTAAAAATATCAACCAAGATCCCTCTAGCTTAACCACTTCAGATAGTGAAAAAGAAGAAATAGAAAAATTACTTGCGAATGATTTTACTGAAGAAGATCAACACCCTGAACAAACTGGGCTATTTCAAACATACGATCGGAAAATAAAAAAAGCCTATGCTCAGATCGATAAAGAAAACAAAAAAACGTATCTCTATGGTGAGCATTATAAAAAAGAATTTACTTGGGTAAATGATCAAGGAACCCGCCTAATGGATTCGAATAAAGTGGAATATAGTTTTAGTCAAAAATAGATTTTCTAGTTTCTGTCACATGAAAAAATTGGACAGTTTCTTGTGTTTATAGGCAAAAATATCAGCCCTTTTCAATAAGAAATCAGCTGATATTTTTGTCTATTTTAGTTAAAACAATAGGAACTAGTCGATTAAATCGTTATTGCTCTCGCTATATCTTTATATAGAACTTATGTCCGACAAAATACAGACTTGCGTTTTCTTGTATTGCTCACGCTTTTGGTACAGCACGCGACTTTTATAGAAGAAATATAGCGTATCAAAGATGCTTTGTTTTACAATAGAAATGAAAAGATTTAAGCTAGTGCTGTTGAAATAATGCTTAGTTTTCGGATGGATTCAGGAGACAACCACCAAGTGATGCTCGTTTTCCTATCTTTCGACCTTCTAAGCTGATTCTATATCGCTTCCTTTACGTCAAAATAAAGGAAGACGTTTTATCCACTAGCAGAGGAGGAAGTTTTATGTCAAATGATCCATTGATGCAGGCTGTTGGCTTTTTTGAAGGCTTGCCGATCGATGACCCTAAAAGTTTCATTGATCAAAAAAAAGAAATCCCTATTCCTGAAGCAAGGGATATACTGGTAAAGGTCAAAGCGGTATCCGTCAACCCTGTTGACACTAAGTTAAGACAGACCGCACCTAAAAGCGATACGCTAAAAGTACTAGGATTTGATGGCGTAGGTGAAGTCGTCAAAATAGGCGAAAAAGTTTCTAAGTTCAAAATCGGGGATCGAATTTTTTATGCAGGTACTACAACACGTTCTGGCAGTAATCAAGAATATCAACTCGTTGATGAACGGATTGCAGCTTTAGCACCAAAGCATCTATCAGATGAAGAAGCCGTAGCCCTTCCCCTTACCTCCTTGACGGCCTATGAACTACTGTTTGATAAATTTGGATTGATTCCAGAAGAAAATGCCAATCAAGGAAAGAAAATCTTAGTGATCAATGGTGCAGGTGGTGTGGGCTCTATCTTGAACCAGTTAGCTAAATGGGCAGGATTAGAAATCTATGCTACTTCTAGTCCTAAAAACTTTGAATGGCTCACTTCAGTTGGTGTAGATCATCCACTAGATTATCATCACGATTTAAAACAAAGCTTGCAGGAACTAGGTGTAGAGGCTGTTGATTATATCGCCGTCTTATTCGATATCACCCATTATTTAGAACAAATCACTCATCTGATCAAACCGTTTGGACATGTAGGCACGATCGTTGGGGTCAATGAACCGCTGAACTTAAGTGCTTGGAAAAATCTATCAGTCAGCTTGGATTGGGAGTATATGTTTGCGAAAACTGATCATGACTACCAAATCGAAACACAAGGTGAAGCATTGGCAATGATTGCTTCGCTAGCAGAAAGAGGCGTCCTAAAAACAACCTTGACAAAAGTCTACTCGGATGGCATCAACGCAAAAAATTTGCGGGCAGCTACAAAAGAAGTCGAATCCGGACACATGTTAGGTAAAGTTGTTCTTAGCGGTACATTCAACGGCGAAGTTGCTCCATTTTAAAAGTTGAAGCAAGTCTTCTTTTGATACATTCCATCGCTTGAAATAAAGGCTGAACAATAAACACATGATGTGCGTTTTCAAAAATGTTCCGTGCAAACGACAAATTTGGGAACGCACATCAATTTTTTAATTAAAAGTGTTTACCAAAAGAACCAATCACAATTTTTTCTTCCACTATTCCCCCTGATTTATTCGGATCAGTGCGTTTCTTAATTGTTGGTACTTTTCTTCAGTTAACTGAAATGCCTCAGGATTCGCCTGATGACTATTCAGCATCCAATCTTTAGGGTCAGTGACAACTAAAAATTCATCAAGCAATTGTTGGACTTTCTTTTCGTTTTGTTCTTCTGCATGTTTCAATAACCAAAAGTCTTCTATTCCTCTTAGAAGTTGTTTGTAGCGAAGGGATAGTAATAAATCACCGTTATACCCTGGGTAGATCAAACAGTTGTCGCCAATCGGGAGTGCCCCCGTGTTATAGCGGATATCTGTTCGAGCATTTGTTGGCCAGCAGTTCAGTGCCCAACGCAATAAGCCATCCGTTTTAAAGTAATAAGCAAGTAACCCTTGGACTCGTGTTTCAAGCAATGGACTGTGTAAAAAGGTATTAGGTTTCGTTGGATAATTACAGATATAGTAGTTCAGTTTTTTTCCAAATTTTTCTAGTAATTGCTGTTGGTTGTTACAAGTACAATAAAACGAAGTCACAGGATAATCAATGACTGATTCTAATGAGTTTAAAACTGATTCTTTGTCAAAAGCAACTTTGATTTGAATAGATGGCTCGATGGCCTTTAAGTCATTGACTGCTTGGATAAATGCTTCTACTTCATGTGACTTAGGTTCATCTGCGGTCACATAGGTTCGTTCCCACACCCCAATCTCTTTCAAATGAAAAACAAGTTGTTTTAAGTACGCAGTAAAATCAGCTGCTTGTTCAATAAACGTAATCTTATCTGTTGATTCATCAAAATAGCGTAAGACGATTTTTTCTGAATGTCCCGACTGCTCATTCAAAGGAAAATAAGGTGGTTTCCAAACACCTAAAAGACCAAATAGATTGATTTCTTGATTGATACCGTATTTTTCAAAACAAGCAAGATAGCGATCCAAAATCGAAAAATCACAAATAAGTGCCCCTTCTATATTTTTCCGAATGGGAATCATTGAATATTCATATAGATTCGCTGGATAATCTTTGACAATATAGTTGAACCAGCCTTTCCAAGGAATCTCACCTGCGATCACTGTCACTGCCTTTTGACCAATTGCAGCTAACTTGTCAGCCATTTGATCAACCAAGCCAAAATGAGCATCTCCCCACAGAGGCACATGGAAGGTGCGTGCCAAATTGGAAGGTTGCTGCCAGATATCCAATCGAAAGTCTTGTTGCACATCATCTGGAAAAGCAAAATCCAAAACAGATACCTCAATTGATTTTTCCGCGACTAATTCATCCTCTTGATTAATGAACGAACGGTATACAGAAAGTTGGACTGGATAAGTACCCGGTTTTACTTGTTTATCGATAGGGATCTCTATATAAATAGGTGCATAGCGATCGCCACTATACGTATACGCTGTTTCTCCAATCAGCTTATCCGCATAAGCCAATCCATCCGTTCCTAAATAATAGTCAACAAATTGCGCTTGATAAGGTAAATCGCTTTTGATAGCAATTCGATACATGGGGATCTCGATCTCATCAGGAATTGAAAATTGCTTATTTAAAATAAAGTGATTCTTTTTGCCATCATGTAATAAAAGCTGAAAAGCGGCACAACTATTTTTAGAACTAGTAATCGTGGTGATTTGTGTTGGTTCTTCATGAGAAAGTTCTGTTGAAGCTTTATAACTTTCATCTACGATCATAAATTTCATTCTTTTCCACCTACCCTTTTTGATTGTTTCATTTGTTCATGCACCTTTGCTATACGTGCTGTGGAGAAAACTTCTGGTGAGAATTGCTGCAATTGATTCAATGAAAACCGACGAAGGATCTTGTAATAACTCTTTTCCGCTAATTTTGGGAATTCTTGGAATAAGATTGCTTGATTCGTTCCATCTTCTAGCAATTGCTCTAACGGCAGTTCGAGAACATTTTTTTCCATTGGTCCATTGACTGTTTGATTTACTGGCTGGGTTTCTTGCTTCCAATTCAACTCTAACCACTCACAAACGAGCTTCAACCAACGCGCAAAGCGTAAGTCGATCATTTCTGGTGATGCACCAAACCATTTAGTTCCCAGTGAAAGTCCATGACGCCCTTTTTGAAAAATATGGCTTTCAAATGGCACATCATGTTCTTCCAAAGCACTCAAATACAGCAAAGAATTCTCGATCGGTACGACATTATCTTCAAACGTAGAAAATAAAAAAGTTGGCGGTGTTTCTTTTGTTACACAAGTATCTAAAGAAGGCGCTTTGATTTTCATCACCTCAGCAAATGACGACAAAATCGCTGGATAACCTAAAATACAAAGATTCGGTTTTTCTTCTAACAACGTAGACATCGCTGCTGCAAGGTGTCCACCAGCAGAAAAACCAATCACCGCAATCTGATCTTGCGCAACTTTGTATTTCGCATCGATCTTTCTGATCTCTGCTAATGCCTGTTTCGCATCCTCTAATGATCGTTCGAAATCTCGATTTTCACCCACATGATAACGTAGTACGCCAGCATGATATCCCTTTGCTACAAATGATAAAGCGATTGGTTCAGCCTCTCTCTCACTACAAAAACTATAGCCACCCCCAGGGATCACTAAAACAAACGGTCGTTCTTCGATACGCTCCATCGCTGTTTTTTGATCATGCAAGTAAAAAGTCGCCCCAGAATCAGCACGTTTATCAAAAACGATTTTTTTAATATACATAACCGCTCCTCTCGATCATTCGTTATAATCCATTATTTTTTATAACTTTTTGATACCAATAAAAGCTATCTTTTTTATAACGAGCAAGATCCAACAACTCTGTTTCCGTTCGATTCACGTAAATAAATCCATAACGTTTTTCGATTCCTTCATGCGTGCTGATCAGATCAATGGCACTCCAAGGACAATAACCAATGATTTCAACACCATCTTGTACGGCTAATTCCATTTGCTCGATATGTTGTCGCAAATAATCGATCCGATACTCATCATGGATATGTCCATCAGGTGTCAAGGTATCTTTTGCACCAATACCATTTTCAGTAATCAACAGGGGCAAACGATAACGTGAATAAATTTCGTTTAATGTAAATCGAAAACCTTCTGGGTCAATAGGCCAACCAAATTCAGTTAAAGGTAAGTGGGTATTTTCCGTTGCTTGGAAAAACCCAGGAATACCAAAGCCGGACTGCTGATCCACCTTGTTTTCTTTTTCGTAATACGACGACACTGTCATCGTATTATAGTAATTGAACGCAATATAATCACATGTTCCAGCTGCTAAGATTTCTTGATCTTCTTCAGTGACCACAGGTGCTGCACCAATTGTTTCTAATAAATGCCACGCATTATGATTATAGACACCAAAAACTGCCACATCCAAAAACAACCAATTTCGCAATGCACTCATATATAACGCAGCTAACTGATCCTCTGGTTGGTCACTAGCTGGATACACACTAGCAATATTCGGTGCTGGACCGATTTTTCCAGGATAAGCTTGTTCATGGAAATTCTTCGTTACCAATGCTTGCGCGACTAACATATGGTGATTCTCCTGAAATTTTTCTTTCATCGTTTTATTACTTGTGCCAATGACTGATCCCGCTAACGCCATCACATTTTGCTCATTGATCGTTTGCCAGTATCGAACCTTGTGACTAAACCGTTCAAATAAAAGCGCACAATAGTTTGCAAATTCAGTAATTGTTTCTCTGTTTTCCCAGCCCCCTTTTTCCGCCATATAAACTGGCAGATCAAAATGGAACACTGTGACAATCGGTTCGATCCCTTGCATGATCAACTCATCGATCAGGTTTTCATAGAAAGCCAGCCCTGCTTCATTCACCTGTCCATTCGGTAACACCCGACTCCAAGAAATAGAGAAGCGATAAGCTTTTAATCCTAGCTCTTTGAACAATTTCACATCTTCTTTAAATCGGTGATAATGATCGATTGCTACTTTAAAATCTGTCGTTCCTTCCGGGATCTCTTTGACATCTTGAACAGAAGGTGCTTTCCCATCTGCTGACCATGCACCTTCCACCTGATAGGCGCTAGTTGATGCCCCCCATAAAAAATCATCTCTCATTATCTACTAACCTCCGCAACACCAATCAAATTTGCAGCTGATTTAAATGCAGTGCATTCGATCGGGATCTTTCTTAATGTCTGCTCGATCACTGGCGCCGTTCGAAATAGTTTCTCATAATATAATCGAATCGTTGTTATCACTATTTCTTGCTGACTGATTCCCCCACCAATGACGATTTTTTCTAAATCTAAGATCGTTTGTAAATTAAAGCAAAGAACTGCCACCCCATAGCAATAACTGTTAAAAAGTTGTTGTGCTTCAGCATGCTCCGTTTTTTTCAATTGTCGAAAAACTTCTTTCCCATCTGCTGGGACATCCAATAACTTCGCAAGACGGTGAATAAGTACCACCGCTGAAAGCCCCATCCCTGCAAAAGAATCAGTCCCTGCAATCTCACGGTCACGAATGAAAAAGCTCACCTCACCCGCTTGCCGATGGGTTCCTTGATAGACTTCACCATTGAGGATGATCCCCAGACCAACACCTGTTCCAAGGACCACCGCTGCAGCATTTTTAGTTTTTCGTAAATTTCCTTTTTTCCATTCTCCAAGTACGGCTGCCTTGGCATCATTTTCAATGACGATCTCGCCTGAAAAAAACGGCTGAATAAGTTGGATCAGGTTGACTTGATCTAAATAAGCGATTGCCCCACCAAACGCTACTTTTCCTGTTTCACTTACCGCCCCAGGCACAGCCACAGCTATTCGCTCATATGCTGTTTCTTGGTGATAGGATTGGATGATTTCTTGAAATAATTGAGTCAAATCAGGTAAGTTTTTCGGTGTAGCTACGCTTTTTTTATTCATTAACTGCCCGTCAAAAACCACCGCAGTTTTAATAAACGTCCCACCAATATCGATACTTAATGTTTTCATTTTTCTCTAACCTTTCATCAACCTATGCTTGGATCTCGTTGTTCTCTGTGATTGCTACTGTTTGTAACGTTTCTACTTCTTCTTGTTTCTTCTCTTCTAATGCACGTTCTAATTCATATTCCTTTTTATCAGCAATCTTGATGAATGGATACCACATAATTACCCCGATAGCTAAGCAGATCACCATTAAAATAGTGTAATTTAAACCACCAGCAAAAGGCATTTTTATAAAAGTAGGCGTTGTCCATGGAAGCAATGACATTGTTGGATTTAGCGAAATCGGTAAAATAGTCGTCGTCAAGCCCCATGTCACAAAGCCAGCAATCAGTTGTGTAAAGACTTGCGGAATAAAGAAAATAGGATTTAAAATAATCGGCATCCCAAACATCAGCGGCTCAGTAATATTGAAAAGTGACGGAATAAAGGAAAGTTTCCCTAGTTGTTTCATCTTCGCTGACTGACAACGAATCATGAAGAATGTCACAAATCCCATAAAACCAGCAGCATACATTCCCATGTAGATAACAGAAGGAATCAAATAAGGCAGTTTTTCGCCACTTTGAAAAGCAGTCATGTTCCCAACGATCATCGTCATACTGATTGCTCCAAGTGGTCCCTGTAATACAGCATTATGGATACCAAAGAACCATAATACTGCCAACAGTTCCATGATGATGATGATCGAGATCGGACTTGCAACCAACGAATTCAACGGTGCATTGATCACGTCAATGAAAAATTGAAAAATACTACCTGATGCTGTATAGCCAAATCCAACACGTAAACAAAAGACCAACGTAAAGATGATCGTTACCACAAAAACGGGTGAAAGTGATTGTGTAACCATTGGTGGCACACTTTCTGGCAATTTGATCATTAATTTCTTAGCAGATAAGAAAGCATAGAAACGTGTGACTAACAGCGCCACAAGCATACCGATAAACAGCCCTTGTCCACCAAGATAGTCTAATCTTAAAGCCCCGATCGCTTGCTCCGTCACTTCGCCATTTTGCGTGACAGTTGTCATGATTTGCTGCGGCATCAACATGATAAAACTAGCCAAAGAAATCAATGCTGCATTTCTTTCGTTCGTTTTCAATTGTTTGGCGTACGAAAAAGCCAAACTATACACAACGTATAAAGAGAAAACACCTGTAACGCCATTCGTGATTGCTTCAACATGCTGATAAACACCAATCTTCGTTAAATAATCGATCCAACCAGGTATGGGGAAATTACCAACAATCGTTAACAACGCAATCCCTAAAGTCAATGGACTTGTCCGAATAAACCCTTCCATCAAAGCAGCCAAAACTTTATTCTGTTGCAGCTTTTGTGATAACGGTAACAATCGATTTCCTAAAAATGCTTCTAATTTTTCCATATTCATTCTCCTTTAACTAAATGAAATGTTTGATTATTTTTGATACCCAAAAGATCCAATTGTAACGTATAGTTACCGGATGTCAGATGACGCACTCCTTCATTGTCAAAATAAGCGAATTCTTCCTCAGATAGCGTAAAAGTGACCACTTTTCGCTCCTTTGCCGCCAATAAAAGATGTTGTGTCGCAATTAGCCGTTTCATCGGCCGAACAATTTCTGCTGGATGATTCAAGAGGTAGATTTGTGGGGTTACCCAAGCTTCTCTCTCACTTTGGTTCACGATCTCATAGCAGCAGTGAATACCATCAGTTTTCTCTTCTACACCTTGCCATGTACCTTCAAAATCCGCATAACTCTTGCCTGACCCAAAGGAAAACAGCGGCTCGTTCGTTTCATCGATATATTTAGAAACAAACCGTTCACTATGTGCATTTTCCCCCAATGGCCGTCCAGTAGAAGTTTGCGCCGAATAAATCGGTATCTGTCCTTCACTTCTTGGGAAAGTCATCGTCAAACGCGCAGAAGGACTCGCTTTGCCCACTAAGAGGTTACAGATTCCTCTTCCACCCATGACGCCAGGAAACCATACCAGTAATAGACTGTCAAAATACGATTCAACCTCTGTCAACACTAAAGGACGTCCAGTATAAAGCAATCCCACTATCGGTTTCTTCAACTCTGCTAACTTTTTGATCAGTCGAATTTGTTTTTCCGGTAATCGCAGATTCGTCTTCGAGGCACCTTCTCCACTTTCTAAAAAGTTTTCACCAATCGTCAAAAGGATCACGTCTGCCTTTTTAGCTTGTTCCAGTGATTGTTCCAATAGAAATTCTTCATCCTCGATAGGGCCGTTCAATTGTTCAAATCCTGCTTTCAACGGTCCAAAAGAACTGTAATCTTCATACAAGTTAAAGCCTCTTGAAAATAGAAGCTGGTCTTGCTCAAATTGTTCCAACAACCCTGCTTTCAACGTCAATACATCCGAGGACCTCCCACTAACTGATGCCCAAAAGCCCAGAGTAAAATGACTTTCAGCGTACGGGCCGATCACCGCGATCCTTTGATCCTTCGTTTTCTTTAAAGGAAGTGCCGTTTCATTCTTCAATAAGACACAACTCTTTTCAACTAACTTAGTGGCTACTTCCTTTGCCTCATCCGTCAAAACTTCTCCCGTATTCGGTTCAGTCAATCCTCTAAAAGGCTGTTCAAATAGCCCCAATTTATTTTTTAAAATCAGTATTCTCCACACCGCTTCATCTAGCAATTCTGCAAAAACTCGATCTTTGGCTAGTTCCGGTAAAGCATTGGCATAGACAGCCGTCATCATATCGAAATCAACACCCGCCTCTAGCGCCTTTTTGGCTGCATCTTTTTCATCTTTTGCAAAGCCATGTGACACTAATTCTTGGACCGCCGCATAATCTGATACCAGTACACCATTAAAGCCAAAGCGCTCTCTTAAGATCTCTCGATTCAGCCATTTGTTCCCTGTCGATGGTACCCCATTCAATAAGTTGAATGCCGTCATTACTAATTCGCAATTCGCCTCTACAGCAGCTTCATAAGGTTGTAGATACTCATTGAATAATTTTTGATTCGACAGCTCCACCTGTTGGTATTCCCGACCACCCTCTGGCGCGCCATATGCCGCAAAATGTTTGATACAAGCAGCCACATGATTTTCTTGTAAATAGTCAGCCTTTTCTCCTTGATAACCAGTCACCACACGTTTGGCAAACTCTTTACTCGTGTAAACATCCTCTCCTGGTGATTCCATCACTCTACCCCAGCGTGGATCACGCACTAAATCTAGCATTGGAGAGAATACAACATGGATCCCATTCAAATAACTTTCCTTCGCAGAAATCTCTGCTGCCTGTTGGATCAAATCAAAATCATAAGAACCAGCTTGCGCCAAAGGCATTGGGAAAATTGTCCGAAAACCATAAACAATATCCGACATAAATAACAATGGAATTTTATGAGAGCTATTTTCTAAAACGTCTTTTTGGATTTGGTATAGTTTTTGGTGGTCATTCACATTGTAGATCGAACCAATCTCATAAAAATTTGGTTCTTTCTGAAACCCTAGATCTTTGGCAGGCCCAGTGTTCATCACGCCACTTTCAACAAAAAGATCGCCATTCAGTTGGATCGTCTGTGCAATCTTATCATGGACCGATAATCTGTGAAATAATTCTCTTAACTTTTGTTCTTCCATCTCGCCCTCCTGTAACCGTTTTAAATTACAGCTTGATTATATAAAGAATCCATACTAAGATATATTAAAATAGATGACTTTATATCAAAAAAGGAGTATCCCATGGAATTCGATGCATTAGCGCTGATTTTAAAACAACTTTATCATAAATATTTGATCCCATTTTTTATCCTTGATGAAAACAACAACATCCTCATCCCTGAACACTCTGACTGGACTGGTGACTACTTAGATCATCACTATTTAAATTCTGCCCCAGAAGATATCGTCCATTTTTTCGAGGAACCCCACTACTTTTTTTGTAATTTTAAGTGTGAGCTACCCAACTATGATACTTGTCGAGTATTGATCGGACCATGTGGCATCTTAGGTACAAAAAAAAGCACATTTACTTTCCATGACCACGATTATTTAGCTGGCGTACATTATGCCAAAGAAACCCAACAAGCATTTGTTGAGTTTGTCGAAGTATTTTATGCCTTGCTGAAAGGTCAGCTTCTTTCTAAAGAACAACGCAAATGGATCTTCCAAAATCAAAGAACCGGCGCCCATACAGAAACAATCGTCACCGACAATCTTTATAATCGAAGACTTGAAGACCCATTTCTCGATTCCTTTGAATTCGAACGCAGATATGTAGAAGCCGTTCGTCGAAACGAACCCGAAAAAATCGAATGGTTATTCAAAAAAGTAAATCATACGTATAATTCTAAACTGTCACTTAATGGCATCGAAAATCTGAAATATAAATACTCCGCCCTCATCACGATCTTGACCCGAGTAAGCGTCAATGAAGGCGTTCCAGTCAGCCAAGCATACAGCCTCTCTGACTCATTGATCCAAAACCTGAAAGAGATCCATACAATATCGGAATGCATGTCCTATATCAAAGCAAGCTCTTTACAATTCATGCAATTGATCCACGACTATCCTTATTCCGAAAAAAATTATCTAGTAAAAAATCTATTGAATTATATTGATGCCCATATTTACGATCGGATCACGATCAAAGAACTAGCAGCCTATGTACAAAAACATCCGACACACATTACAGCAGAATTTAAGAAAGCACTCGGTCAAACCATCCACACCTATATCAATCAGAGGAAAATTGCCGAAGCCAAACATCTGCTGCTTTTCACAGATAAATCCTATAAAGAAATCGCGCCATTACTCAATTTTTCAAGTCAAAGTCACTTTATCCAAGTATTCAAACAATTTGAAAAGCTAACCCCTCTAGAATTCAAAAATAAATATGTATTCCCTATTTTTTGATCGATAAGGAAGTAGTCTTACTGCACAAAAATGAAGAATATGGGACAAATCTAAAAATCAGTTTTGCCACAGACTATCGAGCAAAGAGCTCCAAAAGTCAGGCTTTTCGGAAATTCCAAAAAAAACGAGCAATACAAAAAACGTATTGTTCGTTTTTCTCTCCAATTTCTCAAACCTAAACGACTTTTGTCTCGACCGCTTCTAAGTATGACTAGATGCTAGGAGTACAAGCTTCTCCTTCGAAAATAAGTCGAAATTCATAAAAAAATTTAAAAAGTAATTTTCGTGATTCTCTTCTTAGTTTTCGGAGTCAAGTGCTTCTGTCCTAGTCTCGTTAGTCTATTTTTAGTTGACTGTAAATTTTGTTCTTATTGAATCATGCTAACTTCGTATTTAGTACTTCTTCACGTATGGTAATGAGGGAAATTCTATTGACCTTTATCTAATCATGTTGTGAACCCACTGAACAAACTCATCTTCTTGAACAGTATTTTCTGCGATAATATTCCATTGTTCTTTCCCACACGTTTCACATTTATGCATGATTTGATACCCTTTTTTTGACGTATATCTATAAGTGACCGGTTTCATTAATCCAAAGCAATCACTATTCCGATCCCCTGGCATACGATCTACATGAAGAGAATACAAACAAAATGGGCAATGATTTCGATAAGAACCATTCGTCAATCGCTGTACCTCTCTATTACAATATCTACAAATAAATCCATTGTTTTCATTCGCTCTCATTTACTTTCCTCCAATAATAAAATAATTATTTTTGGAGAAAAGGGTTCCGTTTATTCTTTTTCGCAGGCTTCTTTGAGTAGTGACATATTCACCGCAATCATGCGATTACTTCTGCTTCCTACTTCATAGAATAAATTCTAATCCGAACCTCTCATAGTTTTATGATTTGTTGTACTATGCACTGTGTCGCAGACTTACTCCACGCCCCAGCAGTACGTGTATCTCAAAGTCACTGCCCTTGGCATCGTCCCCTAGAAAGTAATGGAGCTATTTTTTACTAAAAACATAATGCCTCCTTCATAATTTTTTATAAAAAAATCAACGTAAAACCAAACTACGCTAACTTTAATTTTTGACTGTACTTTACTGCTATAAATCATATTGATCAAGCTTATTTTGTCACTTAATACAAAATATGTCTTGTTCTTTTATATTAACAAACTTTACTTGGAAAATCTCTTTTGTTTAAACTAAACTTTTTTGAAATTCTTTATAGGTAGTTCATGTTCTTGTTTTTTTAAGTCAATAAGTTTTATTAAGCCCTCTATTCTTCTATCCATAGTTTTTTTTTGTTTTTGTTGAAATTAACTATAGTCAAAAAACTTGAGGATACCATCTAAGCTTCAACTTAAATATTTTAATTATCATCATGACAATATTTCTTCAAGCATTGTTATAACGGTAATTAGACACCTTTTTTCTTTTTTCATTAGTTTCAACAATTCAAAACATATTTTTTCGATATATTCTGTTTTTTGTTTTTTATAATTATAAGTATGTACATTGTATTTTATTGTTAATTTTTTGATTTCTTCACATTTACTTACTAACTCTTTAAATTCATTGATCACTCTATCCAGTTCAGTTTTGTTGAATAAAATCTCTTTTTTTATGTATTTAAAAGATCTTAACAAGCACTTTTTTTGCTCTAATAATTTATG
Organism: Enterococcus sp. BSD2780061688st2 D3; assembly: GCF_005844145.1. Classification (NCBI taxonomy): domain Bacteria; kingdom Bacillati; phylum Bacillota; class Bacilli; order Lactobacillales; family Enterococcaceae; genus Enterococcus; species Enterococcus sp. BSD2780061688st2 D3. Next base: position 17,383 of record NZ_SPHN01000011.1, on the reverse strand, counting down.
TACATTTCTTATATCATACTCTAGTAAGTATTGGGCGTAATATTGCAAGATATTATGATAGGTATTGTAACCAAAACTAAAATTAACTAAATAGTCATTTAAATTATCTCCACGAAAATATTTAACTAGCCTTTTATAAAAGATCGTTAAATCAAACTTAAATGTGCATACTGTCGGTTTTATAAAAAATATATCCGAAAATTCCTCATGGATTTCATTTAAACACTCATATGAATTTTCAAACTCTACAAATGAAACTTCTGAAATTTCTATTAACCCATTCATACCATACCCCAATAAATAAAAAATGGATTGGTCCAAATCAAAGCCAATAATCAAGTTATCGTGAATCCAATTCTCCGTTTTATAGGCAAAGCGATTAGGTAAAAAATATTCATTTAAAAATAGATAGACATAGGTATCATTTTTTATAGTATGAACGATCAAATCAACTATATTTATTTTATTTAGATATCTTTTCATGAAATTTCTTTGTATCTTACTTTCTTCTAAGTTTGGTACAACATATGGCCATGTATGATACCCTTTTAATTGACTATTTTTTTGAAAGACATCCTTATTCATACATAAATCAAAGTATTCCATTGCTATCCATCCTTCAAAAGAAGGATATTGATTGATGATGTTATATCTAAATGATTCATCATTATAACAAGATACAATTGGTTTCGTTGATATTGGTAATATTTTTTTCATCTCATCTTACCCCATAGAATATAGTTCTGATTGCAGCAAGTATATTTTACTGTATAGACCTTTTTTATTTAGCAATTCTTCATGATTTCCTTTTTCAGTAATTTCTCCATCAGCCAGACAAAAGATATAGTCACAAAATTTAGTACTAGCTAATCTATGGGAGATAAAAAAAGTCATTTTATTTTTTGTTAAAAGATTAAATCTTGAGTAAAGTTCCATTTCAGCTATTGGATCCATGGCGGCTGTTGGTTCATCTAATATAATAATTGGAGACTGCTTTAACTCTGCTCTAGCTAAAGCTAATTTTTGGCTCTCTCCACCAGAAGGTTCAAATCCTCTCTCATCAAAATTTTTATATACAGATGTCTCTAATCCTTTTTCATATTTTCCAATAGAAAAACCATTTTTTTTCAAAGCATGATAAATCGATGAATCAGAAATATTCCTTTTATTATCAAATACTAAATTATCTTTTATACTAAAAGAAAACAGTTTAAAATCTTGAAAGACAGTTGCTATTAGTTCAGAATATTTTTTATTGTCAATTTTCTGTATATCAATACCGTTGATCAATATTTTCCCCCTCGTTGGTCTATATAATCGGCAAACTAGTTTGATCAAAGTTGTCTTTCCTGCTCCATTTTCACCAACTATTGCTACTCTGTCACCTGATTTTATTTTAAAATTGATTCTTTTTAAGGTGTAGTGAGTAGCGTTAGGATATTTAAACCAAACATCGTTAAATACGATTTCGATAGCAGTAAAATCAATCTCTTTATTCGTTAGATTTGTATTTTTTATTTGTGGTAACTGCATGTATGACAGCAAGGAGTCAAAATAATTTTGATATTGCCTGATCGTTGCCACACTCGCTAATACCTGTTTTAACAATAAATTAAATGTATTAATCGCTGAAATGTACATTGAAAAATCACCTATCGTAATTTTCTTAGATAAAAATTGTACTATTAAAAATATGTATGTGATACTTTCTCTTATAAAGTTTGAAATTAAGTTAGTATTTTCTACCTTGATTGATTCATTTACTTGATTTGTATAAAACACATTAGCTTCACGTAAATGCTTTTCAACTTTGTCAGTCAACCATGATGCTAAATCAAATATTCTAATTTCTTTAGCATACTGAAACGATTCAATAATATTAATTAAATAAGTTGTCTTTCTTTCAATAGGTGCTTTTTCCATGTCCCAATCAACATATTTCTGTTTTATTTTATTATCAAAATAGCTTGTACTAAGCGATAGAATGATAAAGATAAATAACAAGAAACCATTCAAAGTTGAAATAATTCCCATAATTCCCACAAATACAAATATGTTTCCCATAATACTAGCAAAATGATCAAAAACAGCTCCAAAGCCCTGCCCATCACCATATAAAAATTTTGATGCTTTTTCTTTATGATCTAAGAATTCTGCACTTTCAATTCTTTCAAAATCAGCTGTTGCAATCTTCTTTGTTAATTCCGATTGAAATGTAATAAACAAGAATGATTTTTGTATAAATGCCTGCTTTTTTACATAATTCGCTAGATATCCCCCAATCAATTGGCATCCCAATAATATAGTTACATATAAGAAAAGACGTTCTATTCTTTGTGAGCTGATCAATTCATCAATAATAAATTTAGGTAAAATAATCAGCAGTAACGGCATGATGGAGAAAATCAATTGATATAAAAATGTATAAACAATATACTTTTTATTATGTTTCCAACAATAGGAAATAAAAAATTTTATGCTATTTATCTCTTTCCCCTCCTTTTTAGTAAAAATATTCACTAGGAATATCCGTAGCTGAAATCTTGAGCGGTAATCGAAGAAAGCTCATTTTTTCTTCTTTATAACTTTCCAAACTTTTCTAATTATATATACGTCAAATTATATCAATAAGTATAAAAATAATAGAATAAATTATCATAAATAATGAAATAATAGAACGCACTATAGAAGATAGATATATTGGAATGTCTTTCTTCTGTGTTTAGAAAGTTTAATAAAATGTGGATTTAATCATTCTATTGAACAATCTTTTATTCTAATGCCGATAATAAGACTATCTAGAACAATATATATACTCACTGTATAACGTTTTATCAAAATTTCGTTCTCCTAGATAAAGATAAAACCTATAAATTTCGTGTAAAGCAATAGAAAAAGGACCCTGCCAAAAGTATTGATGATGGATGAATTTCGTTCGCACGCTTCGATTGAGGATAAAATAAACTTTACTTGTGCAGATGTTAGACAGGAAAACTCATTGATAATTTGCCTACACGCAAATTATCGCGATTAACACACTATTTTATCTTACGGATTTAAATCATTTGAGAACATGAAAATCAAGATTTTTTTGATCAATCAATTGATTCAAGTGAAATAACAAAAAAATCTTAGACAGAAGGTTAGTCTTCTATCCCAGATTTCATTTTACAAAACTCATCAGTCCTTATTGACAAAGAACCCAAATACTTTCAGTCAAATCAAATTTATAGCCTTATGTAAACTTTAATACTCCTTGTAGCACTATGATTAATATTAAATCAATCGTACACCTCAACTTTTGACTTTAATGCGCATTATGCGTATAATGAATATTGTAAGGAGGTAGTCGCGAATGCCACTTACTGGGAAAGAAATGCTCAATCTCGCTAAAAAGCATAAATGGCGAGTGGCGAGAATAACTGGGAGTCATCATATTATGGTGAAAGAAGGCTATCCGCCAGTTCCGATCCCTGTACATAACAAGGACTTGAAAAAGGGAACAGAGCAAAAAATACTAAAGGATTTAGGGCTCAAGTAGCCCTTATCCTTAGTATCAAAACTGAAAGGAATGATGGAAATGAAAAAAAGTTATCCAGCAATTTTTACGCAAGAAGATGATGGATTTTCTGTAGTTTTTCCTGACTTCGCTGGTGCTACTGAGGGAGATAATTTAGAGGATGCTATTTCAAGTGCAAAAGAGTTTTTAGATGGTCTATTAGCCTTTTACATCGATGAGGATCTAGAAATCCCCGAGCCTACTGCTATTAAAGATCTGCAAGAAAATACTGATAATAAATTTGTCTCTTTAATTCAAGGTGATCCTGCTCCTTACGTTCAAAAAAAGACAGTTCGGAAAAATGTCACAATTCCAGAATGGTTAGCTATTCGAGGCGAAAAAGATAAAGCGAATTTTTCACAAATTTTGTCAGATGCCTTATTTAAAAAATATGGTTGATTTTCTCAAGACTAAATGAATAAGCAGAAGAGGTCGAGACAAAAGTCGTTTAGCTTTGAGAAATTGGAGAAAAAAACGAACAATACGTTTTTTGTATTGCTCGTTTTTTTAAATTTCCGAAAAACCTGACTTTTGGATGCCGTTTATTCGAGAGTCTATAGCAAACCTGATGTTAGATTTGTCCCACACTTTCTTTTCATAATTGATTTTTCTTGAATCAAACTATAGTGTGGGAATCTCAAATTTTTTTATTTTTTCTTCAACTAGCTGAATGGCTGTGTCCAGCTTGATTGGTCTGCCAAATTTTTCTGGTAATGAATGTTCACCTAATTCTGGACTATCAATGCCAACATTTAAAATATTTCCAATAGGGAGCATTTTTTGATGGATATGTCCATAGAATCCAAACTGTTTTGGACTGTCTAATAACATCGGATAATGCGTCAAATGGATCGTGCGTTTATGGTACTTGAATTCCAATCCATCTGCAAAAATAAATTTTGGTTGTTGCCGATAGGAATAATTATGCTCGGCTAAATAATCAATCAAATTTTGTTTATCATGATTTCCTCTAATCAAAACAATTTGACCTTTGAGTTTTTTTAATAAGGTGAAGACCTCATGCTCGCTAGAATAGTCCATCGCTAGATCGCCCAAATGATAAATCACATCTTCACCTGATACTTGTTTATTCCACTGCTTGATCAAAAAATCATTCATCTCTGCTACCGTTTTAAAATGGCTACGGGTCGTTACAAATCCATCTTCCCCAAAAATATTCTTATGAAATAAATGCAGATCACTCGTTAGATAAATTGCCATATTATGATTTCCACCTATCTGTTAATCTATCTTTGTTTGATTTTATCTTAGCATAATGATATTCTCAAAACTTTATTTTTGGGTTTTGGGGCAGCGCCCAATTCAAAAAAATAAAAAGAGATTGTCATTTTTATTTTTTTTCGTAATAAATTTAGGGAGGAGACTATTTCAGTGAATGATACTGATTGTACCTCTGGTCTGCCACTTACTGAATGATCTACCGCGGCGAATGTCGCTACCTCTACTGTCACACTTAGTATACTTTCAGATACAGATTTTATCCGTTCTTATGACTATCCAACTTCAAAATCATCTACTGCAATAAATACCCGCTGTGATTTTAAATCCTTACCAGGTAGATAAACTATTTCTTGTTCTCTATTTTTTTCCAACAAGAGACGTTGTGTCAAATCTCCAACTCGAGAATCCACTAAATTCATCTCAGATAAACTAACAAAATTATTAATTTGCTTTAGTCGTTCAGGATGCTTTAACAGATATTTTTTCCCCAACAATCTGTATCTTTCTCTAACTATTGGTCTATATTTCTCCTTGATAAATTTATCAACTGTCAAATAAAAGCTAGTATCATATTGCTCTTTCATTTGTTCGGTTAACTCTTGAATAACTGAATTTTTTTCACCTAGTTTCATCCTAATCGCAATTTCGGAAAGTTCAGCTTGTATGCTTAATTGATCTGCTTCATAAACTATTTTCATTGTGAAATTTATATCTTGAATTTTTTCTTCAAGTGCCGAAAGTTTATCCTTTTCAAAAAAAGCTTTTGACTTAAAATCTTCCAATTCTTCAAGTTGACGCAATAGCCGTACTCTATATTCCTCGTATACATTTTTAGCATCTTTCAATAAGGTACGTATTTCCCCGATATCATGATCATCGGCATTTTGCTTGTTGGCGATTTTTAATAATCTATCTTTTACAGTCAAAAGTAATCCAATTTTCTCATCATGATGGTAGTTGATGAGTTCATCGATTCTTTCAGATATGCTCTCCATCTGCGCATTGATTTGATGTAAGTAATATTGTCCAGAAACAAGTGCCATCGCTTGCATACTTGCTGAAATTGCTACCATTGGATTCGCTTTAATCACATCTGTTACTTCAACAAATCCTTGATGCCCTACTAACTTTTTCGCTACATTACGAACCATTGTAGAATAACTACCATCAGCGAATTTTGAAAGTTTCTCAGGACTAACTGATGTAGTAAATAACCCATTGGGAGCTGCTTGGGCAAGTTGATTTATTGTAAAAGATTGTTGCATGAATGGCATAGAAGCATTTACAAGTTTTCCACTAACATTATTCACATTGGAAAATGCAACTTCACGGTACTTTTTTGTTGATGCCTCTCCAACATTTGGTCGCTTAAAGAATAATTCCTTACCTAAACTGTTTTTAAGTAGTAACTCGGTTGCTGTCGATAAATCTCGATAATCCTCTTCTGCTATTACCTCATGTATGTTGTCACTCTTTTTTAACTCGGTTGTATCTTGTAACCCTTTCCTTGTACTATTTTTATATCTGCTCTTTCTTACAAAGAAAGATACTCCAACAACTGCTATAAAAAGGAAAAAAATTACAATTATTATCCCCATAGTTTTACCATCCTCTAATTAAAATTTATACTCATTATATCAGTATATGACTCTATTTTAACTATGCTTTACAGAATATATATATTCAATAAATATTCAAATTATAATCATTATACTGATATTAATAAAAATAACTCCAGAAAACTATTTACTAAAAAGAATATTTTAAAATAAGAAGTTCATGAAGTAATTTAGGAAACAACATTATTTATATACGCTTGGGAACAGCGTAAGTCATCTAGCCTGATGTCATTTTCAAATGGTATTAATGCTCCAAAAGAGAATTATGGTAAAGGTCGTAAAATGATTAGTGTAATGGATATCCTTGATGAGCAGCCTATAAAGTATGAGTATATTCGAAATTCTGTTCAAGTTGATGCAAAAATTGAATCAAAAAATAAAATTGAGTATGGAGATTTAGTCTTCGTTAGATCATCTGAAGTTCCAGAAGAAGTAGGATGGGCTAAAGCCTACTTAGAGGAAGAATATGCTTTATATAGTGGATTTTCGATTCGAGGGAAGAAAATAAATGAGTTTAATCCTTACTTCGTTGAACTTACATTAAATTCTATCAACAGAAAACAAATAGAAAGAAAGGCAGGCGGTAGTACCCGATTTAATGTTAGTCAAACTATTTTGAATAGCTTAGAGCTACTAATGCCGAAAATTGAAGAACAGAATAAAATTGATAAATTCTTCAAACAACTCGACGACACTATCGCTCTTCATCAGGATAAGTTAAACAAATTGAAGCGATTAAAAAAGGGATTCTTACAGGTTTTATTTGCAAATAAAACAACTAGTCCAAAAGTCCGATTTGCAAATTTCACCGAAGAATGGGAACAGCGTAAGCTATCTGATGTGGCTAGTATTGTCGGAGGTGGCACGCCAAGCACAAGTAATCCTGAGTATTGGGAGGGTGACATTGACTGGTACGCTCCAGCTGAAATTGGTGACCAAATTTACGTTAATAAAAGTCTGAAAACAATTACTGAATTAGGTCAACAAAAGAGCTCTGCTAAGATTTTGCCAATTGGAACTGTTCTTTTTACCTCTCGTGCAGGGATTGGAAATACTGCGATACTGGCGAAAGAAGGCACAACAAACCAAGGTTTTCAATCAATTGTTCCACACGAAAACAAACTCGATAGTTATTTCATTTTTTCAAGAACTCACGAGTTGAAACGATATGGTGAAGTAACTGGTGCAGGGTCAACTTTTGCGGAAGTGTCAGGTAAGCAAATGGCAAAAATGCCAATCCTGATACCATGTATTGATGAACAAAGAAAAATTGGGGCATTCTTTGAACAACTCGACAACACCATCGCTCTTCATCAAAATAAATTAAAAATTCTCAAACAATTAAAAAAATCTTTCCTACAAAAAATGTTTATATAAAAAGGCGCAAAAGCGCCTTTTTATTATACTAGAGAAGCCAATTGTCTCATAATTTTATCATTGTCTTGGTTTTCTAGTTCTTGAATAATGTGAAGGTAAGTTTCTTGAGTTGTGGTCATACTAGAATGGCCTAGTCTTTTGGCAACACTTGCTATTGATACACCAGCAAATAGTAACAATGAGGCATGTGTATGTCTTAAAGAATGAACCGTTATGACAGGTATTTTTGCCTTAGTACATAAAACTTTCATACGATTATTGATCGTAGAATTAAAAACACGTTTTTTAACAAATATTGGTTTGTCACATTCTAAATCTTTTATTAATTGTGAAAATTGCATAGCTAGTTGCCAATCCATTTGAATTTTTCGAATTGAGGACACGTTTTTTGTAGCCTGAAATTCTCCTTTCGAATTACGATAATTCCATGTTTTATTAACAATTATTTTTTGATGAAAAAAATCAAAATCATCAGGTGTAAGTGCTAATGCCTCAGAAAATCTTAAACCAGTTTTTGTTATTAATAAAATAAACCAATCCCAATTTAATTCTTGTTTTAAATCTAATTCACGTAATAATAACTGAACTTCATGTTGATTTAAAAACTTTGGTTTCTTTTCTTTGGGTACTTTGCCTTTAATGATAATTTTACGAGTAGGATTTTGAGACAATATCCCTTCATCGACTGCATCTAATATAGCTCCTTTGACTTGGTGATGAAAATCCATCGTAGTTTGTTTTTCATGATTTTCTGCATATGCATTCAGTAAAGTTTGATAGCTCCTTCTATCTAGATCACAAAGTCGCATATCTGGTGCTAGCTTAGTCACCCAATGTAAACTCATATAATATTTTTCTAGAGTTATTGAACGAATAGAACCAACTTTATACAATTCTATCCATTCCTCAAAATACTTGTAAAACAGCTGTGTCTTTCTTTTTTTCAATAGAAAATCCTCCTACTAATTTTTAATATTACCCACTAATTATTAGGAAGTTTAAGCTGATTGTGAAGATTTATTTTCAAATAAACATTAATTGGAGAAAAGCTTTTTTTAATTGTTTAAGACTAGATATTTTTTTTTGATTAAGAGTGATAGTGTCATCAACTTTTTTAAAGAAACATCCAATTGCGTTTTGTTCCTCATAGTTTGGAATCATAATTTTAAAATTGGAATACTCTTCAGCGTTAACTCCTGGTTGACCGGAACGTTGCGAAGTAATCTTAATAAACTGGTTATAGCTATCATTAAAAGTTGTTTGAAATACGAATTCTGAGCTAATTTTAGATTTTATTCTAGCTCGAATGAGGAATCCTGCATAGTAAACTAGTCCATCACTTTCTCTATAAATGTATGTTTTTCCAACACTTGCTCCAGTTCTCGCAAAAAGGATATCACCTTTTTTAAGTTTGTAATTATCAGCATTTGCAAAATCAATATCTGGGGAGGTTACTCCACTTTGATTAAACTTGTGACTGATATCATCAATATCAGTAATACGAATATACTTATTACTTCCATCGAATTTTTTAGCAGATGCATTTAGCCCATATTCAAAACTTTCAGCTAATTCCCCCAATTTACGCTGTTCCCATTCTTCGTTGAATTTTGCAAATCGGACTTTTGGACTAGTTGTTTTATTTGCAAATAAAACCTGTAAGAATCCCTTTTTTAATCGCTTCAATTTGTTTAACTTATCCTGATGAAGAGCGAGAGTATCGTCCAGTTGTTTGAAGAATGAACCGATTTTTTGTTGTTCAACATGTTCAGGGATAGTAACTTCAAATTTTTTCATTTCTGAAGCCAAAATATGCTTAATAGTATTACCTGTAGTTATATTTTCTAGTTTCCTTTTTGCTGTTAATGTTTGAAATTGATAATTTAAGAAGAAAGGACTAGTTTTTGTTTTATAATTTGAGAACATAATTAATGCATGTGCTGCTGTCTTATCTAAATCTTCTGGTATTACTGCTGTGTGTCCTACATGACCAGATTGGACCATTACAATATCGTTTGTATGCAACCATTTATCTTTTTGTTTCTCATAAAATTCATCATTTATAAATACTTCGGTATTTCGATTTATTCTTCCATCCTTAACATTATTTGATTCAAGATAAAAATGACCTTCATCAACATAGTATGGAGTTGCTGTTCCCACAAAAGCATTGCTAATTTTCCCAAATATTTCGTCTAACTTACGCTGTTCCCAATCTTGGACAAACCCTTCAAATCTCAGTTTTGGAACTTTTTTTTCATCCATTATTTAAACACTCCTTTAGCTGCCTCTATTATATCTTTCGTTTCAGGAGTAATCGCTAGTTCATTAAGCATAGCTGAAAAATCTGCCTCTGCTTGTTTAATTTCAGCATTCAATTTGCTAATTTCTTGACTTACTTCAACAATATCAATTGGCTCCTCCTCTTCGAAAGTATCAACATAACGAGGGATGTTTAAATTATAGTCATTCTCCTTGATTTCCTTCAATGTTGCTAAATGCGAGTATTTTTCTTCTTCTTTGCGATTGACCACAGTATCAACAATCTTTTCTACATCATTTGAACCTAGTTGTTTTTGGTTTTTCAATTTTTTAAATCCCTTACTTGCATCAACAAATAAGATATCTGAATCAACACGATTTTTTCTTAGTATTAGAACACAAACAGGAATGGATGTATTTAAAAACAATTTATCAGGAAATCCAATGATTGCTTCTATCTGATGTCGCTCAACCAATGCTTTCCGAATACGACCTTCGGCAGCGCCGCGGAATAATACACCATGGGGTAAAATAATCGCCATACGTCCGCGATCTTCCAAGTGATATAAACAATGTAAAAGAAATGCATAGTCTGCTTTTGTTTTAGGAGCAATCCCATACTCCCGCCAACGAGGATCATCTTCACGCTCTTTATTATTCCAATGTGCTGAATAAGGTGGATTAGCCATCACTGCACTAAACATTCTTGGATTATCTTTTCCATCTACCACACCGTCAGGCCAATCGCTTTCCAGTGAATCTGCATGATTGATATTGATGTCATTGTATTCAATCCCATGCATCATCAAGTTCATTCTTGCCAAACGATAAGGTGTCGCATCCTTCTCTTGACCAAAATACTTAATCATCCCACGTTTACCAGAATTTTTCATGTAACTTGCAGTAGTAAGTAGCAATGACCCTGAACCAACCGTCGGATCATAAATTGAAAAGTTGTCTTCCTCTTCTCTTCCTGCTGTTAAGATACGTGCCATTACTTGAGAAATTTCTTTTGGCGTATAATATTGCCCCATATCAGAAGCTAGTACCGTAGCGAATTGAGCAAGTAAATACTCATAGATATCTGAAACAGTATCTTTTCCATTTGAAAAATCAAATTCGGGTGAAGAAAGCAATTCAATTATAGAAATCATTACGCTGGCACGTGCTTGAGCATTCGCTCCTAAATCAGCACTATCAAAGCGCATGCCATCAAATATACCTTCAAAATCTCCCTTAGCTTCGAAGTCAATTTGTTGATTAAAGTGGCCAAATGCCTCTGTCATCATCCCAATATTAAAGCGATCTTCATCAATTGCTTTTTTCCAATCATTAAAGAAATCATTTGGTTGAATTCCATAACCAAGATTCTTCTTCATATACTCTAAGGCTTTGGCAGAATTTTGGGTATAAACACTCTCCCACGTTTCACCACGTAAAACTCCCTCTAACCAATGAGTCGCTTTTTCTGATAAATATTTGTAAAATAAAATACCAAAAATATAATCTTTATAGGCTGTTAGACCAATTTGCCCACGTGTTTGATTGAGCATTGCCCACATTTTTGTTTTTTGTTCATTTGATAATGCCATTCACTATTTCCTTCTTTTCTATAAATTCTTTAAACTCAGATCAAGTTTTCTTACAAAGAATTGAAAAAGTCCATCATTGCTTCTTCAAATCCTGCTGCACCAAAGAAACCAATTTTTTCTTCTTCTTCAATTTCATGTACAATATCTGCTAATTTTGGGTTGTCATTAAGTGTATGACCTGGAAGATACAAATCAAAAGCTTCTACAATCCGATTGCCATTGACGTCTTGATTTGCTGCCCAACGACGAATTTTCAATTCTTTACGTTCTGTTCGATATTTCTTTCGTGTTGCTTGAAGTGTTTCTTTCGTGAAGTGTTCTGTAATTTCACCAGTTTCAATACCATCGATGATTTCACTAATCTCTTCACGGCTTTCATTATCCATCGGTAGAATATGTTTATTGATTTCTTCTTTATTTTCTTCAGTCTTCTCGTCCATAAAGGTATTTAGAAGTTCTACTAGCATATCATAATCGATAATTTGATGGTCGTACAATTCGATGCCAACTTTAATCTCAGTAATATCTGGGCGTTCATCTTCAGGTAATCTTTCTCTAGCATCATTCAAACGGGCTTGCAAAGCTCCGAATTCTTCAATACTGGAAATATCTAAACGAACCTTTTTACCTGTTGGTTCATGATGATCATCCAGTTCATCAATCTCGCTACCAAGGTCATAGCCCTGTTGTACTAATCTTTGAATTTTATTTTGAGTAGCCAATGCAAGACCTACAAATTCTTTTAAATCTTTCTTTCCTTTTGGAGTTTGACTGAAGTCCTCACCCGCCAATTCCTTTAGCCTACTCACAGCTTCTTGTAAATCATTTATCTGCTGGCTTTGCGGTTTAGCCAAAATATCGTCGTTCTCTAGGTCTTTTGTACGCTCATTTTCTGAACCTTCTTCTGCTTCTTGGAGCGTATCATTTCCACCACGTGTGTATATGCGTAAGGCATTTTCCACAAACTCTTTCATTTCATCTCCTTGACGATAGAAACGAACTTTCCCATGTGGTTTACTATTACGATCTAATGTACGATTCGTACGAGACATAGCCTGAATTAACATACCTTCACGTAACATCTTATCCATATAAATCATATTCACAAACTTGGAATCAAATCCTGTAAGTAGTTGGTCAGAAACAATCACTAAATCTAATCTCTCTTCTTTTTTCCCTTGGTTGTATGGTTTTTTACGTGCCAATCGTTTCGTAATGTCAATCATATATGCGCGAGCTGGATCTTTCGCGTTCAAAATACTTGGGACATTAAATTTTTGTGTATAGTCCAAAATTGCTTTTTTTAACGCTTCATTTTGTTCCTTTGTACCATGTTCATTTGATTCATCACGAGAAAAGGTCATAGCCACATTTAAATATGGCGCTTTTTCTTTAAATATATTGTAGTAATGAACAACTGCCTGCTTACCAGATACAGCTAACATTGCTTGAAATGCATTTTCCTCTCTCTTTCCAGCAATCAAAGCCCCACTGGATGTCTTTTTCCAATTATCAAGGATATCTTGCACTACTTCTTGACGGTATACATCACTTTGATAGACTTCTTTTTCATATTCCTTTTCGTTAAAATCATTTTGTGGGTTTTCCACAACCCAGTGAGGTTTAAAATAAGTGACGTCAAAGCCCAAAACATTACCATCCCCGATTGCATCTTTGATAGTATAGGTATGCAGACGTCTACCAAAAATATCGTGTGTCGAAATATCTCGCGTAGTTTGAACATCATTTATTTCATCGCTATAAAAATTAGGTGTTCCTGTAAAGCCAAACCATGTTGTATTTTTAAATGCCTCTTTGATTAAATGAACGGATTCACCACTTGCACTTCGATGAGCTTCATCCATAATAATCACGTTCCAGTCATCATTTTTTAAGCCTTTCTTTACTGCTTTTGTCAGTCCTTGTACAGAAATCAATAAAATTTGAGAAGCCCCTTTTTTCTTCAACTCGTTTTTTAATTGTTTCCCATTCACTTTTTTTATGCGCTTTTTAAAATGAATATACGCAAAATCTCTAAAATTTTCGAGAGTTTGATCAATTAAATCCACGCGATCTACGATAAACAATACATTCTTAATCCTTGGTGCAGATGCAAGCAATTGTGCTACCTTGAAGGATGTGACAGTTTTTCCTGAGCCTGTCGTATGCCAAATATACCCACCTTCCTTTTGAATCAAACCACTTGTTTCCATATCTTTCATACGTTGTAAAATTGTTCGTGTGGCTTGTATTTGATAACTACGCATCACCATCAAATTATCGCTTGACGCATCTGGTATCATATTAACCGTTACAAGTCTATGAAGGGCAGGAATTCCTAATACTTGATGAGTAAATTCAAATGCGTCTGTAATATCTTTATTGTTGTCATCACGCCAACCAAATACAAATGTTTTATTGTAATGCTCAAAAGCATTCGGACGTGCAAAGTAATGTGCTGAATGTTGGCTCATGATGAATTGAACCTGAACAAAAGAAAATAGCCCGGTGTATAATCCATCACCATGGTATCCTTTTAATTGTTCAAAAGCGTGCCATTGATTTTGCAAATGCTCGTCTTTTTCCTCAATATGGACGACTGGAATACCGTTTATAAGTAAAGCCACGTCAATTATACGTTTTGTTGTCAGCCCTTTGGGTAAATCACAAAAGTTGATCTGATTAACAACTTCATAACGGGATCGGCCCCCAGCTACATCATCTTCATAAAAGATTTCTACCTCTAAGCTGGAACTATCATCGCGAATAATGGGGATTGATCCTACTCCTCCCGCGCCAACTAATAGTAGTTGTGCATCATAAGGAGTTCGAATACGGCGTAGTTCCTCAAGAATTAAACCAAATTCTATATCTGATAATGGTATGCCATTTAATTTATGTGCATTTATTTCGTTCAAAACGTCACGCCAATGTTGTTCCAGTTTTTTTATACTAACATTGGAAAAATCTTTACGATACGTCCATCCTTCAGCTTCAAGTTTTTTTATTAACGCTTCTTCAAATTTCGCTTCAGCCAATTAAGCCCACCCCTTCAGTCAGATAGTAGAAATTCTTTTCAGATCATGCATTGATAGTCATATTTACTAACACTATCTTCCTATTTTTATTAGTTTTTACGGATACTATATACAGATTTATTATATCATGAATCAACCTTTAAATTTAAAAGCCAAATAAATAAGTATATTTATACTATTTTTATCTTCTAAAGATATTCTATAAATTTATACAGAATACTTAAAAATTTAATGATATTTGAATTAATAAAAATAACAAAAAAAATCATACTAATTAAATCTATTTATTTTGAATATACTACCGATTATTGAAACCATCTCTTTAACATAAAAATATTTATTTCTCTTAAAAATTACTTACGTATATCAATAGATTTACTTTTCGACTAACAATCAATTATTATATAGTCACATGTTGCACATCCTTAAAGATCATAAAAAAAAGCAAAAGAAAAAAGGCTTACGCCCTTTATCAAAAAACTATGCGGAGTATCTCTCTCTACGCCATGCGATTGCAATGTTATTCGGTCACACATTCTGCAATACCGTACCAGTCGGAGCGACCGCTGGCATATTGCAGCCTTACGAGATGTGGTCAGGCATGACAGCCTACAAATTTCACAGGAGCATTCGGTATATTTATGAAATAATCATTATATTTCCGCCTTCTGCTACTCTCACGCATTTCTTGTCTTATAGATCATTTCTAATCATTTCACAGCGAGGGACTTCTTTGGATACTTCCGTCAGTGTTAAATGCCAATCCCTTGCCATTTTCTTTACGGAGGGGCTAAATCTTATCAACTTAGCTTTCTATTGTCGTCCCGACAAGTCTGCTACCTTACATCTGGTCACACTTTGCACACGTTCTTTGCGTTCCAATGCTTTTACATTGACTTTCCTCTTGTTACCAAGAATACTCACTTGATACGCAACAGTATCCCATTACGTCATCAACAACGACTTATTCCCAAACGTTCCTTGACGAGTTGCTTAGACCCTTATACACAAGGTTCTGCATCGTTTTTTGATAAAAAGTATCAACCTTTCACCATTTCCCTGTAAAATAATTGTCCCATATCTAAAAACAATTTACAATCGTTTTCAAAAAGAACATTCATTTTTTATTCCTGATTTTGAAAAGTATCGTCAGAAGAAAATTTTAGCCCAAATAAATTGGTTCTAATCTCGCTATTTTTGACTGCACATAGACTTTTGCACAGATAAATTCACTACGCCAATATTATGTAAAAACTTCATCTGACACGTTCAATAAGTATCTCATGTGTTTCTACTATCATTTCTAAAAAAGTGATCATGAAACAAGGTAATACAAACGTTGAATGTGGCCAATCTTACTTGTATTCGAGAAGCTGGGTACTATGACCAAAGATGTTAGATTATATTAAGCTGTGTATGCTATTGCAAAATGATTATCGTATTATCCACAAAGTAACACTGTTGCTCTTCTTATGAAACACTGAATTTGATACTGTTGCTCATATTTCATTCTAGATAATTTCTCATTTTTTATTTACAAAGAGAAAAAAGCTAAAACCCTTATATATCAAGGGTTCTAGCTTACAACTGGGTTCTACCCCACACTACCTTCCATATAGATTTTTAAATTACACACTAGTTTAAACTAAAACAAACAAGGAAAAACTTACCATTTAATCAAAAAATTAGCTCATATGAATATATTAGAATGTAAATTAGACTGGTCAAAATCTGGTCAAAAAAGAGGACGAATACAGGTAGTCCTCTTTTTTGTTATTTTGATATTCTAAATCATTTTTTATTGGATTATTCCCTTGTTCGATATAGACCCAAATTGATCTATCAATAATTATCAAACTGAGTCATATAGAGACAAAAATTTCAAAAATGACCTGTTAAATGGTCATCGAATATCATTTAAAATCAATACGACGGAGTCAGACACGGAGTCAAAACAAGCCCGCTGAGAGTAAAAAATATACAGTCCCATAGGTAAAGTGCCACAGGACTGTATATTTTTTTATTTGAGATTACCTGAAATGATTCCATTTACTTTTTATCTCATTTTTTCCTACTAGTTAGTATCAAATACTCTCCTATTTTCTCAATAAACTATTTTGGGTTACATGGTATCTGAAACAGCTAAAACCTTGTCATTACAGCAAAAAATCACTTTATCTTCGTTTCATTTCAGATACATTTCACTTAAGCGGATTCCAAAAAAACAAAAGAAAAAGGAACCCCTAGTTAGCCTATGCTTTTTATTGATTCCTCTCAAAACACGGTCATATAACAACGGGGTGGGGTAAACGAATGAAAAAGGTGGAGGAAACATTATTCAATAGCTGTCTTAAATACTTCGTTATAAAATGTGAACAAATAAAAGACATCTATCCCTATTTTCTACACTTCCACTTTACTACCATCTTTGAATCGTACAATTTTCTTAACTCTTCTCGTTTACCTCAATTCATTCTCAAGTGGAATCAACTCATCATCTAACATTTTACGCCAGGCTCGCTTCATTTCTTGTGGGTATTTAAATGGCTTCGCTTCTGGATGCTTAGCTTTATATCCTTCGTAATCCTTACTGTTGATAATTGCTTTCATATTAGGGATTGGATCTTCACCTGGCATATATTGCAGATTAGAAGCATGTAATTCTTTCTCAGAAACAAACCACTCATTGGAAAA
>NZ_SPHN01000010.1:0-118249 GCF_005844145.1 Enterococcus sp. BSD2780061688st2 D3 | reverse complement strand
ACGAAAATTGCTTTTCAAATTTTTGTGAATTTCGGCTTATTTCCGAAGGAGTTGCTTCTGCTCCCACCGTTTATTCGGAGTTAGAGTCTGTGGCAAAACTGATTTTTAGTTTTGTCCCACGCTCTATTTTTTTACAGCAATACTTCATTAAATTTCCACTAAATCATCTCTTCCCTTCGTCTTTTCATGTAAAATATGCTATGATTAGCTCGTTACACCCTAAATTAAAAAAATAAGGAGTTGTCACCATGACAAGATCTTCTCATCGTAAAAAATCAACGCACATTGGCTTATTGTCTGCTCTCGGTGTGATCCTCGTATTGATCAGCTTTTATACCTATCGCAGTACATATTATACAAAACATTTTTTGCCTAATACTGAGATCAATTCGATCAACGTAAGTAATCTTACTGTTGACGAAGCAAATGATAAATTGAAGGATTCTTATTCTAATAAAAAGCTTGCTATTGAAGAGAATGGCAAAGTTTGGCAAGAAGTTGCAAAATCAGAACTCGGCTACAAAGATGACTTTTCTTCTGAGTTGACGCCTCTTTTGGAAAAACAAAATGCTTGGTCTTGGGGAATGACTTATGTCTCCGCTGCTGACAATCAAGAAATCGATCCATTAGATACAAATCACCAAAAATTAGATGCAACGATCGAACAGTTAACTTCTGAATTGACGAACTTAAATAAAGACCGCAAACCTACTCAGGACGCGACGATCGAAAAATCAGGTGATGCGTTCACGATCAAACCGGAAGTCAACGGTGACACAATCGATGTAGAAGCTGCTGTCAAAGAAGTCAAAAATGCTGTGAATACTGGAAAAAATGAAATCAATTTAGCCGATTTCCATGCAAAGCCAAAAGTAACGGCTAAAGACCAAAGTTTGGCGGATCAGCTAAATGCGATGAATAAAATCGCTGCTGTCAAAGGAACCTATACGATCAACGGTGACACGTTCCAGATCCCAACTACTGACATCGCTAGTTGGTTGACTTATACAGATGGGAAAATCGGTCTTGATACAGCTCAAGTCAGACAATATGTAACAGATTTAGGAACAAAATATAACACAAGCACCAATGATACGAAGTTCAAAAGTACAAAACGTGGTGAAGTGACTGTACCAGCTGGAACCTATAGTTGGACGATCACAACCGATGCTGAAACTGAAGCTCTTGAAAAAGCAATTTTAGCTGGGAAAGATTTCACTCGCTCACCACTTGTTCAAGGAAGTACGACGGCTGACCATAAGTTAGTTGATACCACATATATCGAAGTTGATTTACAGAACCAACATATGTGGTACTACAAAGATGGAAAAGTTGCTCTTGAAACTGATATCGTTTCCGGTAAGCCAATCACACCTACGCCAACCGGGGTCTTCTATGTTTGGAATAAAGAAGAAAATGCTACACTAAAAGGAACGAATGACGATGGCACCCCTTACGCTAGTCCAGTAAGTTATTGGATGCCCGTAGATTGGACTGGTGTAGGAATCCACGATTCCGATTGGCAACCTGCCTATGGTGGAGAACTATGGAAAACCCGCGGATCTCACGGCTGTATCAACACACCACCAAATGTTATGAGTCAACTATTTGGCATGGTAGAAAAAGGCACCCCTGTCGTGATCTTCTAGACAACTTGCTTTTAGTTTAGCAGTTTGGCGATAGAAAAAAATAAAGTTCAACTCCTAAAGTCACGTCACAGAATCTGTGTACGTGACTTTTTTTGACTTTATTTTTCTTTGGATGAAAAATAGTCGACCTCTTTTCATTTTTATAGTGGATTACTTATTAGATACGTTATAGGTACAAAAAATTTTTTAGCCAGAAATTTATGGAACTTCACTCTATTCAAACCATGTTACTCTTTAACTATATTATTAGGAGGATGTAACTATGATGGAGCAAAAAACAGTAGGAAACAAAACGAAGCAAATTTACGAAAGAAAGGCATAAGTGAAGCAACCAACTTAAAAAGTCTTAAGGAACTTATCGCTGGAGAACCTATAAAAAATTACATGAAAAATGAAAAACCAGATATCGAACGCTATAAAGCCGCAGTATATAAAATTTCAGATGACCTTACTACAAAAGAAAATAAGCTACATCAAATCAGTAAAGAATTAGAAGGTTCTCAAGATTCTAGAAAAGAAAAAATTACCGACAAGGAAAAACTTCAGGAAAAAGTAGCGACTACAAAAGAAGATATTCAAACGATCAAAGAAAAAATAGCAAAAAGAGAAAAAAGTTTTTTACATAAATTATTTAAAGGCCCTTATAATACTTTAACAAAGGAACTTCATTTAGAAGAAAAAAATTTACATTCAAACCAACTTATGATTGAAGCCTTATCAACCGAAATTAAAATAGCTGACAAATCAATTCTACATCTTGAAAAAGTGGTCAAAACCTTAAAAAAAGAAATAAACCAAATGAAAGAAGATATCTCTGGAGCAAGCAACATACTGGATAAGAAAACAAAAGAATTACATAGTGGAGTAGACCAAGTCAAAACTGCTCGTAAAATTGCTGCAAAATACCCCCAAGTAAAACGCAACGCTCAGCCCGCTAGATCCGGCCGTTGATAGACATTACCAAAGATGACCATGATGCAAAACCACAAAAAGAGAATGAGACAAAAGTAAGAAACACTTTTGTCTCATTCCCTAAAAACGAATAAACGGTGGGAGCAGAAGCAACTCCTTCTTAAATAAGCCGAAATTCACAAAAATTTGAAAAGCAATTTCCGTTAATTTCTTCTTATTTCTCGGAGTTAAACACTTCTATCCCATCCTCTAACTATCAAAGAAATAATGATTACAGGTTCATCGCTTTTTATTCACCTTCAACAGAAGTAAACACCTCAGATACATCATCGTCATCCTCTAATTTTTCAATTAGATTCTCTAACTTTTGACGTTGTTCTTCAGTCAAAACAACTGTAGTTTTTGGGATCATTGTTAGTTCCGCCTGAGTAAGCGTAAATGTTTCTTCTAGTTGATCTCGTACACTGGCAAAATCTTCAGGTGCTGTATAGATCTCAAAAACTTCTGGTGAGATCTGCAAATCCTCTCCACCAACTTCCAAGACCTTCTCTAACATAGCATCTTCATCAATCGTCAGTCCGGCGCGTTCAATAGCAAGATACCCCTTACGATCGAATAAATAGCCCACAGAACCTGTTTCTCCCAATGAACCACCATTACGGGTGAAAGCTACTCGCACATTTGTCGCTGTTCGGTTTCGATTATCCGTCAAAGCATGGACTAAAATCGCTACGCCACCCGGCCCATACCCTTCATATGTCACTTCATCATAATTCGCTTCATCAGCGGTAGTTGTTGCTTTTTTAATGGCCCGATCGACGTTGTCATTCGGCATGTTTGCGGCTTTCGCCTTGTCCACAACTAAACGTAAAGCTGGATTCATCGCCGGGTCAGGTCCACCTGCTTTAGCTGCCATATAAATTTCTCGAGAAATTTTTTGGAATATTTTTCCTCGCTTCGCATCTTGGGCATTCTTTCTTCCTTGGATATTATGCCATTTACTATGTCCTGACATGTTGACTCCTCCTTCTTACTAGTCATGTACTCTTATTCTAGTCTTTCTCCCTGAAAATTCAAAGTCTAAGCCACAAGTTTTGCTTATTTTTTCCTAAAGAAGCCAATAACAAGACAGATCACAATTGCAGTTAAGGCTCCCATAGAATCAAGCATCACATCTTGGAACATTGGCGAACGGCCACCAGTAATCATTTGATGGAATTCATCTAGACCTGCATAGCCGGTTGCTGAAAGCCAAGCTAAAATAGCTGTCAATCCCCATAACTTCAATTTAGGATATACACCTAAAAACAAGCTACCACCTAAAATAAAATAAGTACCAAAGTGTGCCCCTTTGCGAATAAAAAACTCAACAAATTTACTGTAGCCTAAATGATCGATGCTAACGATACTTCCACCGTAAGTAAAGCTTATCCCACTCCATGCAGCTTTAAACGGTTGATTTGGCAACCATTCATCGATTCTTGAAACTTGTGACTGCTGTCCATAAGTCTGTGAGGAGCTATAAAACAGGACAAGCACGATCAACAGTGCAATCACTAGATAAAAGTTGCCATTCTTCATTTGCTTTTTGATTGAATTCATAAGTCACCTCTGTCATTTATCATAGCTCTTTTTTTTACAAACAACAATTTTTTTCTAAAGACTTAAACAGTAAAATAATGATATACTAATGATTGTATTATAAAACGAAGGGAGTTTTTTCATGACTTATTCACTAAACTGGGATTTAGACTCGATTTTTGCTGGAGGCAGCGATTCCGAGGCACTAAACGCACGATTAGAACAACTAGAAGCACAGATTCAAGAATTTTACACACAAACCAGCCAATGGCATTTTTCCGCAAATTCTAACAATGGATTAGTGGCACTATTAAAATTGCAAGAGACTGTGACAAATGGTTTTTCTCAATGTAATAGCTACATCACCGCTTTACTGTCTGCAAACGTCAAAGATTCTAAAGCAAAAATTTTATCAGCAAAATTATACTCATTTTTACCTCGTTGGCAATCTGCTGAAACTATTTTATCGAATAAATTTGCAGAAATATCTGACAATAATTGGCAAGAATTGCTACAATCAGCTGAAATTGCTCCTATTGCCTTTCGCATGAACGAAATTAGAAGAGATGGCGATCGTTTACTTTCTGAATCTGAAGAAACAATCATCAATACACTTTCATTAGACGGCTTGAATGCTTGGAGCAGCCATTACGATACAATCGTTGGAACAGTTGTGATCCCATTTGAAGAAGATGGCAAGATAACACAATTATCTGCTGGACAAGCCTTTAACAAAATGATGGGTGATCCTGATCCTCTTGTCCGCGAAAAATTATTCATCGCATGGGAAGAAGCTTGGCAGGAAAAAGCACCATTACT
The DNA here is from genome assembly GCF_005844145.1 of Enterococcus sp. BSD2780061688st2 D3. Classification (NCBI taxonomy): domain Bacteria; kingdom Bacillati; phylum Bacillota; class Bacilli; order Lactobacillales; family Enterococcaceae; genus Enterococcus; species Enterococcus sp. BSD2780061688st2 D3. The sequence goes on along the minus strand of NZ_SPHN01000010.1, from coordinate 113,288 downwards.
AACAGATACTTTGAACCATTTAGACGGCTTCCGCTTATCGACTTACAAACTTCATGATATGACGGATTACTTACAAAAACCATTGGAGTACAATCGCCTGAAAAAAGAAACACTTGATGTGATGTGGGCAACAATTGAAAAGAACAAACAACCACTTGCGGACTATCTAACAAGAAAAGCGAACCTTTTCGGTAAAGAAAAAATGGAATGGCAAGACCAAGATGCTCCAATCATTTTGGGTGATCTAGAGGAAAAAACTTTTTCTTTTGACGAAGCAGCTGCATTCATCATTGAAAACTTTGAAAAATTCAGTCCTAAGATGGCCGTTTTTGCTAAATCAGCTTTTGAAAAGAGTTGGATCGAAGCAGAGGATCGTCCCGGCAAGCGCCCAGGAGGATACTGTACGGAACTTCCTGAAACACAAGAATCTAGAATCTTTATGACTTACAGTAATTCAATCAATGAAGTTTCAACACTGGCACATGAATTAGGCCATGCTTTCCACAGCAGCGTGATGTGGGATCTACCAACGTTGAATCGCGATTATGCAATGAACGTTGCTGAAACAGCTAGTACATTTGCTGAATTGATCGTAGCTGACGCAACTTTAAAAGCAGCGAAAACAAAAGAAGAAAAAATCAATCTGCTTGATACGAAATTGCAAAATGCCCTAGCTATGTTCATGAATATCCATTCTCGCTTCATTTTTGAAAATCACTTCTATACTGCCCGTCAAGCTGGATTAGTTTCAGAAGATGAAATCACAAAAATGATGGTGGAAGCACAAAAAGAAGGTTATCAAGATGCATTAGCTACTTATCATCCTTATTTCTGGGCAGCTAAATTACATTTCTTCATTGATGACGTACCTTTCTACAACTTCCCTTATACTTTTGGTTACTTGTTTAGTTTAGGTATCTATGCCTATGCAAATAAAAAGGGAACAAGTTTTGAACAAGAGTACATCAACTTGCTACGTGATACTGCTTCTATGACAACAGAAGAACTAGCACAAAAACATTTAGATGTCGATCTAACAAAACCAGATTTCTGGCAAGCAGGAATCGATATGGTCCTAGAAGATATCCAAGAATTTATGGACCTATCAGAAGAGTTTACAAAATAAGGACTTTATCACTTGAAACCAGATTAGCACTAGCAAATCTCTAAGAACAAGAAAGAACTTTCAAAAAAATCCGAACGGACTCTTTAAGAATGCCACTTATTTTTCCGAAGAGTTCCCTGCTAATCTTATCACTATTTTAAACGTAGAATATGAGATAAACGTATTGAGTCTATGATATTTAGCATGGAGGTTGGGACAGAAGTGTTTAACTCCGAGAAATAAGAAGAAATTAACGAAAATTGCTTTTCAAATTTTTGTGAATTTCGGCTTATTTCCGAAGGAGTTGCTTCTGCTCCCACCGTTTATTCGTTTTTAAAGCATGGGACAAAAGTGTTTTTTACTTTTGTCCCACAAGCATGCTAAATATCTTTTTTATAAAAAAGAATGCGGGACAAATCTAAAAATCAGTTTTGCTACAGATTCCCGAGTAAACGGTATCCAAAAGTCAGTTTTTTCGGAAATCTCAAAAAAAACGAGCAATACAAAAAGCGTATTGCTCATTTTTCTCTCCAATTTCTCAAACCTAAATGATTTTTGTCTCGATCTCTTCATGATTTAATTCAAAATAGCACTATCTAACAAAGAATCAAGAAACAAAGGTCCCCATCATTCCGAAAGTTCCCTCATTTTTATGCTATCACTCATTATTTGAATCAACGTTGATGATATGCATTGTAGAATTTGGAATCAAGTCATCAGTATGGTTTAGAAAATTAGGTTTTAAAGTAACTTTGCTTAATTCTGATTTTGAAAACCACGAGAATATGTTTGAATTCATCTCAAAAGTTTCAGTAGGTAATTCATTATTGGTATCAATAAGATATACAAACATAAATTCGTGGACTTTCTTACTATCGTATGTGTAAAAGTTCTCAACTACCCAAATCAATTGTTTTATTTCTATTGAAATATTTAATTCTTCGCCAAATTCTCTATGAATCGCTTTCTCAGTACTCTCCCCTAGTTTTACATTGCCACCAACCAACGCATAAAAATCGTCGTATTTCTTTTTATGCACCAATATCATCTCATCATTTATCAGAAAACCACAACTTCTCACCTTGATTGTAACGCCATTTAATGTATACGAAATATCTCTAGTTTCCACACATTACACCTCCAATTCATGTTAATAATTCTAGTCATACCAGTTGGCTAAAAAATTATTTTTATTTCAAACAGTTTTTCATGTATGCTTTCTTTGACAGTTTCTATTGGTCCACATTCTATCTCAATTTTATACTTGAGTCAATTTCATCATTTTGGAGTAGTGGCGTACTGACCTAACGTATCAACCTGCAGATTAACGTTTGACAGTTTCTAAGGAAAATCAGTCAGCAAAGGAAAGACCCTTTCAAACAAACCTAGCACTAGTGACTCCCTAGAGATAAGAAACAACTATTAAAAAACATCTGTAATCTTTAAGAGTATGACTTATCTTTTCAAAGAGATTTCTTCTATTGCTATCGTTGTTTTAAACTTAGCGCATGAGATAAATCAGCACCTTTATTTCATGCGCTTTTTGGTGTATAAAATCCACAACAAAAAAAGAGTTAATCTATTTTCATAGACTAACTCTTTATCAATTCTTACATACTTACTGCAAAATCAGGTGCAAACCATTGAACTGAGCCAACTTTAACACTTTCACCTGGTTGAGGTGCGTGGATATATTGTCCGCCACCTAAAGCAATTGCTACGTGGTAAGTTCCACCAGGTGAACCCCAGAATAGCAAATCTCCAGCTTTTGCTTGAGAAACTGAGATTTTAGCTCCAGCATTTTCTTGAGGAACTGTCCAACCACCGATGTCACGGCCAGTTACTTGTTTGTAAACATAGCTTGTGAAACCAGAACAGTCAAAACCGCTTGGATCTTTACCGCCCCAAACATAAGGAACACCGATGTATTTGTAAGCTTCTGCTACGATAGCAGAACCATTTACACTACCAGAAGGTGTTGAAGGTGTTGTAGGAGGTGTAACAACAGTACCTGTGTTGTTTGGTGTACCGCCATTGCCAGTTGAACCATTGTTAGATGTTGCCGGTGTTGATGGTGTAGTTGGCGTAGCTGGTGTTGTTTCTTGTGTTGAAGATTCAGGAACTGTTGTACTTTCTGTTACTGATGAATCAGTAGTAGAAGACTCAGTTGATGAATTTTCAGTTGTTGAAGTTGAAGATTCTGGAACTGTTGATTCTTCAGTTGTTGATGAAGACCCAGGAGTCACTACTGCACTTGAGCTTGAGCTTGAAGATTGTGCAGATGATGATGAGTTTTCAGTTGTTGAAGATTGAACAGTTGATGAATTTTCAGTTGTTGAAGCAGAAGACGCAGCTTGTGATTGTGCAGCTTGTGCAGCGGCTTGTTCACGTGCTTCTTTTTCAGCTTTTTCTTGTGCAGCTTGTTGACGCGCTTGTTCTGCTAAACGAGCTTGTTCACGGATACGTGCTTGCTCTGCTTCAGCTTCTGCTTTCTTACGGTTCAAGTCAGCTTTTTTATCTTCTGCAGTTGCTTGTTCAGCAGCTAATGAAGTTTTCAATACATTTAAATCAGCTTGTTTAGCTAATAGATCACCTTTTTGTGATTCTAAAGTAGCTTGGTTTGCTGATAATTCTTTTTGTTTTGCTTCATTTTCAGCTTTTTTATCTTCTACAGCTTGTTTATCTTGTTTTTGTTGGTCTACTAAGTCTTGGTTCGCTTTGACGATAGATGTCATCGCTTGGATACGACCAACAGCATCAGCTAATGAATCAGCATTCAATACAGCGTCGATGTAGTTTGAACTTGTGTTTTTAACTTGTGTTTCACGTGCTTGTTTTTGGATTGTTGCTTCACGTTTTTCAATACGTTCTTGTAAATCTGCAATTTCTTTTTCTAATTGAGAAGATTCTTTACGTAATGTGTCTTGTTTAGTTAATAGATCTTGTGCTTTTGCGTTAATAGAAGAAACTTGTCCTTCTAATGCTTCGATTTGTGATTGTGCACTTGCTTGTTGATTTTGTAAATCCGCAATTTTTTGATCTTGTTGTTGTATCTGTGAATCAAAATCGTCCGCCGCGGCAGCGATCGGTGATCCTACGGCAGTTAAAGCGATTGAACTTAGCATTACTGCTGATATTAAACTTTTTTTCACTCTTCATTCCTCCGACTGGCTTAATTTAATAAATATCTAAATATATTTAAGTCTTTCTTAACGATAACAAAATTGTACCATAGCAGTATGTCAAGGAGATAATAGTTATGTTACAAAAACATTTCAAAATAAACTATTAACATGACAAAACTGTAAGTTACAAGTGTTATCTTAAAAAATATCAGAATATTTCAAAAAACAAGTATAAAAAAAGAAATTATTCATCACTGAATAATTTCTTAAAAGGAAAAACAAAGATAGCAAAAATGATCATATTCAACAATAAAGTCGGTCCTAAGTATCTCGTGATAAAATAGGTGTTATTTACAGAAACTAATTTGAAGATCAATTGGACAGCTAAAGTAAACAATTCATAGCTGGTAACAAAGATGATCGTACTAAAAAATTCTGTAAAGATATTGAAGTGGATCGCCGAACTCATTCCATACATGATAAATACCATTAGAGGGAGAGCAACTGCATAGATCCCGATCACCCCTATATAATACGCATCAAATATGGCTCCTATGATGATCGTCGTGATCAGTAGATAGCGTTTCGGGAATTTTTGGCTGCAAAACAATAAAGCTAAAATCAGAAAATGCGCACTAGCCATATAATCCCCTTTTGACCACTCAACGAACATTCGTGTCAAATGCCCATCAATCAACATCAATAGGAACAATACGATAGGCAGGTAGTATTTCATTGTCTCTTTTTTTAGCATCGGTTATTCCTCCACTAGCCTTTGTACGATCGTCACCACTGATATATCATACATACCGGCATAAGGTTTAACGTATACTTCTCGATCCAATCCAAAACTGTCCGGTTTCGTTTTGACCACTGTACCAATTGGCAGATCTGCTGGTGAGTTTCCGCCTAGTCCAGAAGTCTGTACTACGTCACCTTCTTTGATATTTGTATCGCCTGTCAGCTGAGTGACTACTAAAGCTTGTGTCTTTTCATCATAATTCTTCAACAACCCAAACGCCTCGCCACTAGAAGAAGAGACACGTACTGGAAAATGATTAGAGCTTTCATTGGATGAAGTCAGCAACTCAATTTTAGAAGAAGCATTGTTCACTTCGATCACACGACCGATCAGTCCTTTTTGAGACATGACCGCCATATCGACTTCAATACCATCTTTTGATCCTTTATCAACGATCAGCATATCTTGCCAAGTATCCGGTGAACGTGTAATGACATTTGCTGTTACTTTTTCGTAGCTAGCCAATGTCTGGTTCAATTCAAGTTCTTTTTTCAGTGCTTCGATTTCCTTTTGGTAATTTTTGTTTTTTAATGCTACTTCGTCATAACTGTCGATCTTTTCTTTAAGACGCTCATTTTCAGAATAAGTAGTAAACAGGTTATGGACAGAATCAACCCCATTTTCCACCCATCTTACAGGCGCTGAGATTGCACGATCAACGAATGATACACTGTCATTCACGATGGACTGGAAGAAATTAGGCTTTCCTTCATTCGCTCGTTGGGCAGCGGTCACACTTATTATCGTTACAACAATGATAACAATAACTAAGGTAATTATAATATTTTTATTAGGATTGAACTTCTTCACAAAGACACCTCGAATTAATTAGACTCTTACGCTCAATTTTATCACTAATCGAGGCGAAACAAAAGGTAAGACACCTCTCTTAAGCTTTTTTTTAGCAATTAATTTACCCTGTCATTTTTCCAATCACAGCGACTTGAACTAGCCTCAATCTCTACTTTGAATAACTGCTACAACTCCCTCTAAAAAGGAGAATTCAGCCGTATCTGAAATGAATTCATTACTGGCATAGGAAGTCGGCTGTAAAACATCGGTCGGTTCCAACTCATACTTGCTCTTTCTGATTGCTAACTGCTTAACAGGTGTCAAACAACAGTATGCAAGATATTTCATTTCAGGAAGTTGTGTAATGCTGTGCTCACCTGGCAAATAAAAAGTCAGATGATTTTGCCGGTCGCTTATGACCAATTGTTGTGCATGAGACTTGAAACGCGGCTCTAAAGGCAACCACAGATTGGCTAACAAATGATCGATCCGACCGCCAGTTGCCCCAATCAGCGTGATCGTTGCCTCAGGGTAAAGCATCAGCGTTTTCGACAAACCTAATTGCGTATCTGTATCATCCTTTTCCGCAGGAGCTTGGATCAGTTCTACGGCCGCCTTCTTTACATGCTCTTTTTCTTGAGGATCCAACGAATCAAAATCACCGATTGCAAGATCCAAAGGAAAATCATGTTGGATAAGATAAAGAGCCCCTCGATCAATCCCAATATACTGGTCATATTTTTCTTTCAATGCTGGCCACTCTTTAGGTGATCCTCCTGCTACCAACAAGATGTCCATCTTATTTCAACGCCTCTTTTAATTGCTCGATCTGTCCTACTGGATTTTCAGAATTATACACATATGAACCTGCAACAAAAATCTCCGCACCTGCATCTCGGCAGATCTTAGCCGTTTCTGGTACGATCCCGCCATCAACTTCAATGGTATAATGCCAATCGTTTTGTTGGCGTAACTCGGCTAATTCCGAAATCTTCTCTACCGTTTCCTCAATAAAGCTTTGTCCGCCAAAACCTGGGTTCACCGTCATAACCAAAACTTGGTCTGCAATGGATAAAACGTGTTTGATCATTGATACAGGTGTTCCTGGATTGATGACCACTCCTGCTTTGACACCTAGGTCCTTCGTCATTTGCAAGGCACGATGGATATGATGTGTGGCTTCGACATGCACTGTGATGATATCTGCACCTGCTTTAGCAAATGCCGGGATATAATTTTCCGGATCAACGATCATCAAATGGACATCTAATGGCAATTTTGTGATTGGACGAATCGCTTGGACGATATTCGGTCCAAATGTGATATTAGGGACAAATTGTCCGTCCATGACATCCACATGGATATAATCTGCTCCTCCTTTTTCAACTAATTCGATATCCCTTTGTAAATTAGCAAAGTCCGCGCTTAAGATAGATGGTGCTATTTTCATCAAGATTTCCTCCTATTTTCGTTTACCTTCTTTTTTTGAATACATTGGTTTACGATTTTCTACTTCTTGCAAGAACTGCAAATAATCATCATAACGTGTTTGCGCAATCTCGCCTGATTCTACACGTTTCTTGACTTCACACCCTGGTTCTTTGGCATGCATACACTCTCTAAAACGACAATGGTGCGCTGCTTCTACAAACTCAGGAAATTGTTTCGGTAGTTCCGTCGCTTCAATGGTCAAAAAATCGATTGAACTGAATCCTGGTGTATCCGCTACGAGACCATCATATAAAGGCAAAAGTTCTACATGCCTTGTCGTATGCTTTCCTCGACCTAATGAGTCAGAGATCTCACCAGTTTCCAAATTCAATTCTGGCGAAATCTGATTTAGCAATGTTGATTTTCCGGCACCAGATTGTCCCATAAAAACAGATAGCCGTTCTGGGAAATAACGCACCAATTCAGCTGTGTCATTTGGGTGTTTTGGCACAATCACCGGATACCCGATTTTTTCGTAGACTCGCTTGATTTCAGGAATTTTAGGATCATTGGGCGACAGGTCTGTTTTAGTCAGATAAATGACGGGCTCAATTGACTCATATTCTAACAACACTAAAAAACGATCCAATAAATTATAAGAAAAATTAGGTTCAACTAAACTAGTGACAACGATGCCTAGGTCAACATTGGTTACTGGGGGGCGCACCAATTGATTTTTACGAGGCATTACTTCTAGTAAATACCCATCTGTTTTGTTTTCACTTTCAAATATCACTTGGTCACCAACTAATGGGGTGATCTTTCGATTACGAAAATTCCCTCTTCCCCTTGTTTGATAGGTTTCACCGTCAGCATATACATAGTAGAATCCGCTGATTGCTTTTCTGATTTGTCCTTTGATGTTATGCCACCTCCATTTTTCCTTATTTTACCACAGGAAAGAAAAATCATGTGGGGTTCCTCTGATAAACTTCTGTAAATTAGAAAGAGGCTGAGATATGGAGATGTCTCAGCCTCTAAAACTAGATTGAGGTTGGGACAGAAGTGTTTAACTCCGAGAAATAGGAAGGAATTCACGAAAATTGCTTTTCAAATTTTTGTGAATTCCGGCTTATTTCCGAAGGAGTTGCTTCTGCTCCCACCGTTTATACGTTTTTAAAGAATGAGACAAAAGTGTTTCTTACTTTTGTCCCACGCTCTTTTGCAGATGGCTCTAACTATCGCTAGTTTCACTACTGCTTGTACTATTTTCCGTTGATGAACTTGAACTACTTGAACTTGAGCTACTTGAACTGCTTGAACTACTGTCAGATGATTCTTCTTTAGAACTTGAAGATGCAGGATCAGGTCCTTTTGAATATACCACATTGACAATTGTTCCCTTAGCGACTTTCGCCCCTACACCAGGAACAGTCCGGATCACTTTGTCCTTTTCCACTGTAGGAGAATATTCATACGTTTCATGTCCGATATACTCTGCACCAATCCCTGCTAAATAGCTTTGTGCATCGCTTTTCGTATAGCCTGAAATATCATCCAACGTCTTTGTATCAGGTCCTTGACTGACCCTAAAACTAATATACGTTTGTCCTGGTACGACTTCACCCGATTCTGGTGTTTGACTGATAATTGCACCACTTGGCACAGTATCACTAGGCTCATAACTAGTACCTATATTGCTAGCAATAAAACCTGTTGCAAGAAGTGAATTGAAGGCAGATTCATAAGGCTCACCTACATAGCTGCGTAGCGACACTGTTTCTGGCCCTTTACTTACCTTAAACGAAATCGTATCTGATTCTGGATCTACTTCTGAGCCTTTATCTGGCGTTTGAGAAATAATCTCTCCACTATCGACTTCATCGCTGAATTCTTCTTCTTTTTCAATCGAACTAGAAGAAAAACCAAGTTTTGTCAGCTTTTCTTTTGCCTCATCGTAGCTCATACCGGTATAATCATCTAATTTGATTTTTTTCTTCCCGCTACTTACGTAAAGAGTTACTTCTCGGTTTTGTTTGACCGTTGTTCCTGCTGCAGGATCTGTTTTGACTATATCGCCTTCTTCGATCTTGTCATCAGCGATCTCTTCTGTCTTGGTAGCTGCTACTAATTTGGCTTTCGTCAATGTTTCTCTTGCGGAAGCTTCCGATAATCCAGAGACGTCAGGAATGACAACTTCCCCTCGTCCGCCTGAAGCAAAGAAAATACTTGTACCGATCCCTAGTAAAGCTAAAATCACAAGTAGAATGATCCACCATTTTTTTCGTTTTTTTGTTTTTACATCTGGAAGAGCTTCATCTTCTGGAACGGAAGGTTGCTCCTCTGTTTTTTCTTTTGGTAGCGGCATGGATTTGAATGATTCTGGCATTGGTGTATCTTCTGTCAATGGTGTGAGTATTTTCGTTTCGTTATCCATGACTTGTGGTTGCCATTTTGGTTCATTTGCACGTGCCGGTGATAATGCTGTCGCAAGATCATCTGACATTTCTTCTGCTGTCTTATAGCGATCTGCTGGTTCTTTAGCCGTCGCCTTCAACACCACATTTTCTAAAGCTTGCGGTATTGCAGGATCTAAAGCTTTGATCGATGGCAATTCATCTTGAAAATGTTTCAACGCGATCGTTACCGCGGACTCACCATCAAATGGAACGCTACCTGTCAGTAATTCATAAAGAATGATCCCTAACGCGTAAATATCTGACTGCTTAGTGGCCATGCTTCCTCTCGCCTGTTCAGGAGATAAATAATGAACCGATCCAAGCATCGTATTCGTTTGCGTGATTGATGTTTCAGATAAAGCAATCGCAATCCCAAAGTCGGTGATCTTCACTACACCTTCATTATCGATCAATACATTTTGTGGCTTTAGATCTCGATGGATGATTTGATGACTGTGTGCTAAAGAAATCGCTGATAAAATCTGCTGCATGATGTTGACTACTGTTTCATATGGAACAGGATAATGTGTCTGGATATATCTTTTTAGATCCATTCCTTTCACATATTCCATCACCAAATACTGCATATCGTCCTCTTCGCCTACATCATAGACGCTGACGATATTCGGATGGACCAACTCAGTCGCAGCTAGTGCTTCACGCTGAAAGCGACGAATAGCTGTTTGGTCATTTTGAAAATCGAATCGTAATACTTTTACTGCTACATCACGGTCCAAGATCAAATCATGAGCTAAAAAGACATTTGCCATGCCTCCGCTACCGATATTTCCAGTGATTTGATATCGACCGTTCAGCTTTTTACCTAGTTCGATCATGCTGCGTCCTCCTTAAATTCGATTAGAAGAACGGTGATATTATCTGCTCCGCCTGCTTCATTTGCTTGATTGATAAGTTCCGTCACTTTATCAGACAATGTTCCTTCTTGATTAACGATCGTCTCGATCATTTCTTCCGACAACATATTGGTCAAACCATCTGAACACAATAAAAGACGATCTTTCAATTGCCAAATATATGTCGAAACATCAACTTCTACCGTTCCCGGCATACCAACCGAGCGAGTCAAAATATTTTTTCGAGGGTGATTGACAGCCATTTCTTCACTGATTTCCCCAGATTTTACGAGTTCATTCACCAAAGAGTGGTCTTCTGTCAGCTGAATGATCTTGCCATCACGAATGAGATACGCACGGCTATCGCCAACATGTGCAATCGTAAATCGTTCTTCAGATAAAGCTGCAGCCACTATAGTGGTTCCCATTCCATTGTACTCAGGTTGTTCTTGTCCTCTTTGATAAATAAGTGCATTTTCTTCTTGGATTGCTTGGATGAACCACTGAGCGATTTTTTCGTCGTCCGTTAAGTCTTGTTCTTCCCAAGCATTTCCTAAGTTCAGCACAGCCATCTGACTGGCAATATCTCCCGCACGATGGCCGCCCATTCCGTCAGCTAATATCGCTAGTTTGATTCCTTCTTGATTCGTGAACACACTAGCATAGTCTTGATTCGTATTACGTCGTCTTCCTACATCTGATTGATATTCAATCTGCATTCTTTCACCTCATTACTTTTTACGCAAACAACAAATGAAAAACCCATCTGTATAGAATTGATGTGGATATAAGGTCAACATTTTATCTTCGACTGATGATTGTAGCACAGGATCAATTAAAACATCAATCTTTTCAAAATCTGGATGCCGTTCTAGAAAAGCGGCAATTACTTCTTGGTTTTCTTCTTTCAAGATGGTGCATGTACTATATGTCAATATTCCAGAAGATTTTAACACAGTTGCACAACTTTCCAAAATCTCTAATTGGATTTTCGGAAGATTGGCTAGATCTTTGGCATTTTTTTTGTAGCGGATATCGGGTTTCCTTCTAAGTAAACCAAGGCCTGAACAAGGAGCATCTACTAAGATACGATCAAATTCTTGTGAAGAAAACTGCTCTTTAACTTCTCTCGCATCCATTGTCTGTGCATACACCGCAGATGATACTCCTAAGCGTTCAGCATTTTCCTCAATCAATTTTACTTTATGTTCGTGGACATCAAGAGCAGTCACTTCTCCGCCACAAGTCGGATCTAAAAAGGTAGCAATATGCGTTGTTTTCCCGCCAGGTGCTGCACAGGCATCTAAAACATGATGTTCGGGCTCGATTTGCATTGCTGGAGCAACCAACATAGAGCTCTCATCTTGGATCGTCATGACGCCATCGTGAAACAGCGAGCTAGATGCTAGATGCCCTTTTTCAGCGACTACTCCGTAAGGGCTGACTATACTTGCTGTAGCAGAGATATCTTCTGCTTGTAACGTCAAGATAGCTTGATCCCTTGCATATCTTCTCGTATCCACACGGCCACTCGCATGACTAGGCTGGTACAAAGAATACCCCAATTTTTCTGTTTCCTCATAACCCACTTGTTCAATCAATCGTTTCGTCAGCCATAGTGGCAAACTGATCATTGTCGCTAAACGCTCAACGGGGTCTTTAATTGCTTCAACATCTGGTTTTCCTTGTCGTTGGTAGCTTCGTAAGACTCCATTGACGAATTTTCCCGTACCAGGATTGCCTTTCGTCTTAGCGATTTCTACTGCCTCATTAAAAATGGCGTGGGCAGGTACTTTATCTAAAAATTCCAATTGATAGACAGATAAATAAAGCAACGTCTTGACCCAGTCATCCACTTTCTTTGCTTTGGCAATAAAAGGTGCAACATAAAATTCTAATAAACGTTGGCGGCTGATAGTCCCATAGACCAGCTCTGTAAAAAGGCCGATATCTTTCGAGTTCAAGTCGCTCTGTTTGATCATTTCATTCAGCAACAAGTTGGAATAAGCGCCGCCTTTATTGACTCTTTCAAGTGTTATCAGCGCCATGTAACGTACTGATTTTTTCATTTTTTTAGGTATCTTTGCCATTATTTCACCTGCTGTCCAATCTCTACATGCTGTCCGCTACCATTCAAGAATTCAGCAATTGCTTGTTTTCCTTTACCTGCTGGCTGTAACTCCTTGATAGCCAAAACTGTTCCTCCACCACAAGCGATCCAAAGATTTTTTTTGTCTTTTTGGATGATCGTTCCAGGTGCTTCAGTTGTTGTCTCATCAAGCACTTCCACAGATAAAAGCTTCCAACGTGTACCTTCATAGGTCGTGAATGCAACTGGCCAAGGACGCATGCCTCGTACTTGATTATCCACTTCTTCCGCTGTTTTATTCCAGTCAATGGCTTCTTGTTCGCGCGTAATGTTTGGTGAAAAAGTTACATTCGCTTCATCTTGAGGCTGCGGCTTTATTGTGCCGTTTAAAATATCAGGCAACGTTTTTAACAATAATGTTTTCCCTAAAACACTAAGTTTTTCAAACATCGTGCCGACATCATCTTGTTTTGTGATTGGCAAACTTTCTTGGGCATAGATGCCGCCAGCATCCATTTTTTTGATCATTTCCATGATCGTGACACCTGTTTCTTTCTCCCCATTTATAATCGAGTAATGTACAGGTGCTCCTCCTCGATATTTAGGCAATAATGAGGCATGGACATTGATAGCGCCAAATATAGGTGCTTGCAATAATTTTTCTGGTAAGAATTGGCCAAATGCAGCAGTAATGATGGCATCTGGTCGCAAAGCAATGATTTCTTCCATTTCCGCTGAGCCGGAGATTTTTTCTGGTTGAAGAACAGGTAGTCCATGTTTCACAGCTGCTTCTTTGACCGGGGAAGGCGTGATTATTTTTTTTCGCCCCACTGGTCTGTCTGGTTGGGTCACTACCGCTACCACTTCATATCCCTCTGCTAATAATCCTTCAAGGATCGGTACTGAAAAAGCAGGGGTACCCATAAATACTAGTTTAGTCATTCAGATGCTCCTCCATATAGTCTTCTAATTCTGCTTCTGGTATTTGTTCGATCATTTTCTCTACAAACAGTACACCATCTAAATGATCGATCTCATGCTGAAAAGCGCGTGCTAAGTAACCAAAAGCAGTCACTTCGATTTCTTCGCCTTCACGATCATAATAGCGTACAGTCACTTCATCAGCACGTTTGACTGTTCCGTATACATGTGGAATGCTTAAACAGCCTTCCACATCGATACTTTCACCTTTTGCTTCGATGATTTCTGGGTTGATCAGCTCAAACTTATCTCCTTCATCGACTTCAACAACCGCAATGCGTTTGTTTTTTCCTACTTGGGGTGCGGCAATACCGATACCATCATTGGCGACCATCGTTTCATAAAGATTATCTAATAGTGCAACCGTTTCATCTGTGATGACATCGATTGGCTGAGCTACTCGTTTCAATTTATCGTTGGGGTGGATCAATATAGGATAGCGCATGTCTGTACCTCTCTTAAATAAAATGTAGTGGTTCATTATCGATTGCAACAAATAATCCTTGACGTTGTTCTTTTTGGCTTTGATTCAAAATTTGATTTAACACATTTTCCAAATTAGGTTCGTGTTTGTACTTAATGATCAATTGATAGTAATAGCGGTTTTTCACACGGGAAACCGTGCTTGGTACTGGGCCTAGTAATAAACTTTTCGGGCCTAATGTCTGTTTCAACTGGTTGAAGATCTCAAATATTTTTTTTGCTGCCACTTGCTCTTCTTGGTGGCTCGTCGTGATCTTCACCGTAAAGTAATAAGGTGGATACCCGCTGCGGTGCCGCACATTCATTTCTTGCTGATAAAATCGTTCATAATTTTGTTCTTTTGCTAACTCGATGGCATAATGTTGCGGATTGAACGTTTGGATAATCACTTCACCCGCTTTTTCTGCCCGACCTGCTCGACCAGAAACCTGTGTCAACAACTGAAAAGTGTGTTCACTTGAACGGAAATCTGGAAGATTGAGCGAAGTGTCGGCATTGAGTACACCTACTAACGTCACATCTGGAAAGTCTAATCCTTTCGCAATCATCTGCGTTCCCAACAAAATGTCTGCTTCCTTCTGTCCAAATTTTTGCAGAATTCGTTCGTGTGCTCCTTTTTTCCTTGTTGTATCTACATCCATTCGCAAAATACGGGCGTGAGGATAAAGTTCTTGTAGCTCTTCTTCTACTTTCTGCGTTCCTGTTCCATAGTAACGGATCTTATTGCCACCACAATTTGGACAACGGTGCGGAATCGGTTCTTCATGGCCACAATAATGGCAACGCATCGAATGAGTGTCCATATGCAAAGTCAATGAGATATCACAGTTGGGACAAGGTAAGACAAACCCACAATCACGGCACATCACAAAGGAGGAGTAACCGCGACGGTTCAGTAATAACACCGTTTGTTCTTTTTTAGCCAATCGATCTTGTATTTTTTCTTGTAATTGACTAGAGAATGTCGATACATGATTTTTTTGCATCTCTTTTCGCATATCGACGATTTCGATCGATGGTAATTGCGCAGATGATTTTGCGCGTTGATTCAACCGCAACAATTCATATACCCCTTTTTGTGCACGAGCACGTGACTCTAGAGAAGGCGTTGCACTTCCTAGCACAACTGGGCAATGATGGTAATTTCCTCTCCAGATTGCTAGATCTCTCGCATGGTAACGTGGAGTCTCATCTTGCTTATAACTGGATTCATGTTCTTCATCGATAATGATCAATCCAATATTTTCTAACGGAGCAAATATAGCCGAACGGGCACCTACTACGACTTGTGCTTCATTTCGTTCAATCTTACGCCATTCATCATACTTCTCTCCTTGAGAAAGCCCGCTATGCAAAACAGCAACAGATTCACCAAACCGTCCCTTGAAGCGTTCGACCATCTGTGGGGTCAATGCGATCTCAGGCACAAGCATGATTGCGGTTTTCTTTTGAGACAAGACTTCAGCGATTGCCTGCAAGTACACTTCTGTTTTACCACTCCCAGTAATGCCTTCTAACAGAAAAGTCGGGCTACTCGTGCTTTTGCCTGCGTCAATGATCCGATCCACCGCATATTGTTGTTCCTCATTCAGTTTTAAAGCAGTTGTCTGATCAAAGGTACGATGTTTGTAAGGATCGCGGTAGCTCTCCACTTCTTCAAAGTGCAACCAGCCCTTTTCGTTTCCTTGGTTCAAAACAGCTGTGCTGATCCCTCTTTCTTTGAAATAAGAAACCGTTTCTGGTTGTGTTTGTTCCGCCAAGCAAAGCAACAATTCTTTTTGTTTCTTCGCATTTTGTCTCAATTTTCCCCATTCGCTGTCGATTTGTTCATTCGTTAAATCAGAGTGGACCATTCGGATCGTTTTCACTTTGTTTTTTGTGTGGACTTCATAGTTGATATCCACTAGTTTTTCTTGACGCCAGCGGATCAATTGCGACAAGATACCTTGTTCAGTTGCTTCTTTCCAAGAAATCTCTTCTCGCCCATTAAAAAGATCCAAGACGTCTTTTTGTGCGACCAGCGGATAAATTTGCTTTTCATACTCCGCTTTCATGACACTTGGAAGCATCGTTTGCAAACAAGTGATCTTGAATGCATACGTAATTGTCTTCATGTAATCCGCGAGTAGGAGTAATTCTTCATTCACAACCGGCGCTAAGTCTAGGATCTGGATGATTTTTTTTAATTCTTGCGTGTTGGTCCTATCCATTTTTTTTACCGTCATCACAAAACCTTGGACATGACGGTTCCCATTACCAAAGGGCACTTCCACGCGCATACCGATTTGGATAGCTTCTTCAAGTTCAGAAGGAACCTGATAAGTGAATGGTTGATCGGTTTGCATCGTTGGTACATCAACGATAACTTCAGCAGTTACTGTCATAGGTTCCTTCCTCCTTTTTTGATTTTGTCTAAAATAGACAAAATGGCTCTTGCTTATTTTACTAGAGATTTCTGTGTTTGTCTTACTTTCTAGCAAATCCTAAAAAAAAATTAACGGCAGTAGTATAAACGAAAAGCGAATAAATGCTAGATTTCCACCTTTTTTGCTAGATTTTGACTCAGGGTATGAGAAAAATAAGCCGAAATTCCACAAAAATTTGAGAATCAAATTTCGGAAATTTCGGCTTATGCAATTGGTTGTTCGAACTGCTTTCGCTAGTTATTATTTATTTCTAAAAAAAACTAGCTTTTATAGATTTTGTTCTTCACGGATACGTGATTCTAATTCTTGTTGTTCACGATCTTTTTGTGCTTTGCGTTCTTCGTCTTCCATTCTTAAACGTTCACGTTTTAATTCAGGATGTGGATCATTGATCACATTTCCTGCTTCGATTTCTTCTAGTGCTTGACCCACACTTTTTACAGATTCAAAAGAATCCATTGTTGGTTGTGCTTGAGCATCTAATTCGTGTGCACGTTTGCTTGCCAAAATAACTAGAGAATATTTTGAATTGACACGATCTAATAATGAGTCGATTGAAGGTTTTAACATCATAAGACTACATCTCCTTTAACATTTTTCTATATTTACCGATAACACGTTCGACGCGAAAGTGTTCGCTTGCAATAATATCTTTGATTCGTTCTACTGCGAGGGGCACTTCATCATTTACCACAGCGTAGTCATAAAGAGCCATCATTTCGATTTCTGCTCTTGCGACTTTCATTCGTTCTTCGATTACTTCATCCGCATCTGTTCCACGACCTACGATTCGCGATTTCAATTCTGCTAAATCGGGCGGTGTTAAGAAAATAAAGACACCATCAGGTACTTTATCTTTGACCTGTTGGGCACCTTGGACTTCGATTTCTAAGAATACATCTTTTCCCTCATCCAATGTTTGATTCACATAAGACAGTGGTGTTCCATAATAATTTCCCACATATTCCGCATACTCTAACATTTCGCCTGCTTCGATCATTGCTTCAAATTCTTCTCTGGTTCTAAAGTAATAATCGACTCCTTCAACTTCTCCTGCACGCATCTTACGTGTAGTCATTGAAATCGAATATTGGAAATCATTATCCTCACTCTCAAAAATTGCTTTTCGCACTGTGCCTTTTCCTACACCAGATGGTCCAGACAATACGATTAATAATCCACGCTCTGCCATGACGACGTCCTTTCAACTAGTCTTTTTATACTAACGTTTATTTTGCACTTTTTTTCTACAACTTTCAAGGGTATCTTTCATTATAGCAAAAAAAAGCACCGTTTGCATGAGAAACCGCTAATGGACTACTTCATGATTCACTGGATCTTTCAGGTGCTTTTAACCTTATTTTCTATCTTTCAATTATCATTCGTGCCTTCTTTTCTCTATTTTTCCATAGAAAGAAGAATAAAAAAAACGAGAGTGAGACAAAAATAAGAAACACTTTTGTCTCCATCTCTCAATTATTAAATGATCTCGTATTTCTAGAATCCCATGTTCGATAGTGTATTCACTACGCCCATGATCTCATCTTTTCTGGACAGTGCTTTTTCCGTTGGATCTGAGACTTCTTCCGCATCGATCCGAACGATAAATTTCCGATTCATCGTCACATAAGTACCGTCATTCACTAAAAGTTGTAATTCATTTTCGGTTACTTTACTGCAGGCATCTTCCCAAGCAGCAAAACCTTCCTTTTCGGATGGGATGTTTCTCTTGATAATCGTTTTCCCACTTAATTCGTGGAATGTAATGTCGTAATATTTCATTTTTGTATTCCCCTTTACTATTCGATGTTTTGGATCTGCTCACGTATTTTTTCTAGTGTTGTCTTTAATTGAACCACTTGCGTCTTGATTTCGATCGCATTTGATTTCGAACCGATGGTATTGACTTCACGATTCATTTCTTGGATCAAGAAGTCTAACTCTCTTCCAACCGGATATGTTGCCGCAACTAAACTATCGAGCTTTTGGATGTGGATCACTAAGCGATCGAGTTCTTCATGGATATCGCCTCGTTCCAATAAGATGGCTAGTTCTGTCAATAATCTTTGCTCATCAACAACTGTTCCGAGAAACTCTTCCAATTTCTTTTGATATTTTTCTTGGTATTCCTGTTCATACAATGAGAAAAAGCGAGTCAGATTTGCAAGTGTCTGTTTGAACTCTTCACTATTTTGTTGCAATACACTAGTAAGTGCCAGTCCTTCCGATTGACGACTTTTTTCGATCTCAGCAAGCGCCTCTGTTGCCGTAGCAATAACCAACTCAGAAAGTTCATTCAGGTCATCTTCTGTTTTTTCTTCCACCATTACAAAATCTTCGTTCATTGCCAATCTTTCGATCAGCCGACCGATTTCCAGATGGGCCTGATCGCCGTACCGTTGCTCAAATCCGCCTTTAAGTTTTGAAACAAGTTCATCAATCAAGTCCCAGTCAATAAAAAGCTGCTTTTGGTTTTTCCCTACATAGGAAAGGTTGATAAAAACCTCTACTCGGCCGCGACTTAGATATTGTTTGATCAATTGTCGAATATCATTTTCAATAAAATTCAATACTTTTGGGCTACGTATCTGAATGTCTAAAAAACGTTGATTTACACTTTTGATTTCTATTTCGATTTGGTATTTCTTCGTTTCACGGACGGCTTTGCCAAAACCAGTCATACTTTTCATTCGACAGGGTCCCTTCCATTACATATTTTCGATAGCTTTTTGGAGCGCTTCAAATTCTTCGTTTGTCAGTGTTAGTCCCTTACCCATCTTTTCATGGTCTGGTGCCCAATCGCGTAGATCAAATTTTGGTGGACGTCCGTTCCAACTAACCAGATTCAATTCTTTGCGCCATCCTTTGTTGTTTTCTGATAAAACAGCGATCTCTTCTATGATTTCATAGGAAAATTCTTGTGCCATTGTTGTTCCTCCTTAAGATAATATAAATACAAGATCAATAATGTGTCAATTGGTTGTGCGTCAAGTGAAGATTGCAGCTTAGCGTTTTCTTTATTTCTTATCAGTCGAAAAAGTGTGGCTTGCTTTGCTTGTTCAACCTTTTGTTTTTTTTGATATACCTGAAATTTTTGCCACTCTTCCGCATTCAATTGTCCGATGGATCGGAGGCTGTCCTTTGTCAGTATGTTTTCTTTACAGATCCGCCCCACCATTTCATTAAAATGATACACTTTATTCGGTAAAACAACTCTTTTTTTTGCTAGTAGTTCGAGCATTGCCAGTCCGCATGTCTCAATGACCACCCTGTCTTTATATAACTTACGCAAATCGCGCCAAAATTTTGGGTCCGACCAAAAGGATAGATCGATTTGCACGTCTTTCATCAAATAGTTCAAAAATTTACGCCAACTACCTTCTGCCTCTTTGGCGGTAAAGAATGTATACCATTTTCCTTGGAAATCACCTAAAACTTTCTTTGTTTCTAAGTAACCTAACTGGATATTCATCTGATTCCTCTGACTATCAAAGATCAAAAAGCCACCTAAGGACCATAATGAGCCACATTCCCATTGGACGAAACCAGGTGGTGGTGTGATTTTTTTAGTTATACCGGGACCATTGATATCAACCACAAAGCACTCCGTCGCCCCATGCTGGATGGCAACATCTACCGGTAAATTATTTCGATACCCGCCATCGATATATTTTGATCCACTGATTTTCCGATAAGCCATGGCAGGATAAAAGGCAGCGGAAGCAAGTATCCAATCTGCTATTTCTTCCGCAGATAATTGCTGGATTGGTGTGACAACTTCCGTAAAATCAGGTAATCTTGTCGCTACTGTAAATAATCGAAGCTTCGATGTGGCTAATATTTTCTGTGGTTCAAGCATTCGCCGTAATAAATTTTCTAACGGTGCGATCGAGGTACCGCCCTCTACAATTGCCGACCTAGCCATCTGTCTCGTTTCTTGAATAAATCTTTTTCTAAGATCGTTTTCTTCTGTTCTTTTTGGAAATTCCATCACTTGGCTCGTGGTCAGTTTTTTCCATAATGAAATGGCTTGGTCCAGATCATTTTGTAAAATCAATACACCATTCAGTGCCCCGACCGAAGTACCGGTAATGATTTCAAATGCAAGATTCTTTTCCTTCAATGCTTTCCATACACCAATTTGGTAGGCTCCATGTGCCCCGCCGCCGCCCAATACTAACCCACTGCAATAATTCAGCTTTTTTTGCCAAACGTGTTGACCCGTTTGGTGAGCAGTCATTTCATATTGGTGCAAGAGTAGTCGCTCGTGCCATTCAGAAGATAGTGGTTCTTCAAATCGTAATTCACAACTCTTTTTGAAGAAGTACCGTCCACAGCTTTCCAGTTGCATGAAGAAAGAACACCAATCAGTAGGGATTTTTTCTGCTAGAAGATTGCAAATGATCATTCGTGTATCCGTGAACTCCACTACAAAATAAACTGTTTGGTTTTCAACAGTATATCTCCAAGCCTGTCGTTTTTTTGTACTCTGCCAAAACATTTGCCGACTTTCTTGATGGGTAGGGTAAAATGGCACTACTTGTAGCGAACGTTGCAGTGATCGAGAGAGCCATTTCCTCTCTGAACTATACACCCGTTGAATATTCATTTTCTTCTCCTTTTCCGGTAATTATAACAAGCGGCACACATAAACTAGTTAGAGAATTTGTTTTTTATTTTTAGTATACTATTTTTTTGAGAAATACTAAAATGAATTAGTTGTTGCAAAAATATCAGTATATATGGCTTTTCAAAGGATTTATTAAGTAATCCAAAAAATGGTATGGCTTTCAGATAACAAGCGGTTTTGTAATGGAATTTTAAAATAAAAGAAACAAGCTTTTTTATGATAAATGTTGTAAAATAAAAGAGATAAAGGCTAAGAGGAGGAGCATGATGACTGAGTCAGTTTATGTACATATCGATACGACAAGCAATGCAGTTTTAACAAAAGGACTGACGATCAGTGATTTTTCAAACGGCATCGTGCATTTTCCACAAAATTTGTTATTGTTGGACCCTTCAACGACCGCTGGTGAGTACGAGTCACATACCGGTCTGAAAGTTATCCGTGGTACAGAAAATATCCAGCAATTTTTTGCCTCTGTACGTAATAGAAATCGTTCTGGCGATTTAAAATGGATCGACTTCGGTGATCTAACGATGTTAAAAGAACTAACACCCTTAGAAATTTCTGAGTTGCTTTACTTTGGACACATGAAAACACATCTTCATTCTCCATTTTTTTATAAGTTACAAAATAATTTTGTTTATTTCGATTTAAATGATCAATTAGGACGTATTTATTATCGCTATTTAGACGAATTTTATCGGATTTTCGCAAATAAATTAAGCACGATCTTATTTGAAAAAATCAACGAGAAAAAATCCTTTTTCCGTCGTGATATCCCTGTTGAGAACATCAGTGTCGATCTATTAAAAGATATGCGTAATTTAATGCAGGAAGGCATCATCTTTTCATTTGAACAAGGTGGATTGGTCAACGATGAATATCGTATTCCTATTTATGTGATCGAAGATTATATTTGGAAATTAAAAGGAACACGCTACCGTGAAGAAGAAGCAATCGGGACTTTAGTTTACCAAGCCGCTGATCGGCATTGGAAACTTGAAGGTGAAGCAGTTGATTTTACTGCGAATACATTGATTTAAAACGGGCAAGACAGACGTTTCCATTTTTTCAGTAAAAGCATTAGATCAGGGGAAACATTTCTTTTGTCCACTCCAAAAACAAACGGGACATCTTTTAAGAACCCTATTCAAACAAAAACACCCACTTCTGAGAATAGATATCTCTATTTTCAGAAATGGGCTTTTTTATTTATTACTGTTCCTGATCGTACTTCATATTTTTCAGAAACTATTTCTTTGTCTTTGGCTGTGGCCTAGGAATAATGCCGGCATCGTTCGTTCAATCCCAATTAAAACGACGATAGTGACTACTCCTGTCGCAAGACCACTTGCCCCATTCATGACGAAAGAAAAAATCCATGGATTCATTCCCCATAATGCATAACTTCCCCAAAAAACAACACCTGCGATGAAGTGCCAAAAATATCTTGCCCCCACACCAACAATTGTTCCTAATACAATAGTGGTGGTCATTCCCCGAGTATTTCCTTCTATAACATTTTTTTGCATTCTCTTGGAAAAGATGCCAGCAAATCCTGCGAAAGTAAATGCGATCGGATATTCGATCAGAACTTGGATAACACTAAGATAGTAAACTTGTCCGGTCGGAAAATGGAGAATCCCCCAAATAAATCCCGAGAGTAAACCGGCTTTCCAACCTCGTCTTAGTGCAAACAACGTGAGTGGTATCTGACCTAGTGAAATTGAAAAACTACTACCTATTTGCAATGGGATCAATGATAGAACCAGTGCTAAAGCAGCCACGATCGTTCCTTCAATCCAAACGCTGTACTTCTTTTCCATAAAAAAACTTCCTCCTTTTTAGTATAAAAACCACAAAGGAGGAAGTAATTTCAAAATCATTACTCCAGCAGATACTTCAAGATGAGTATCTACTACTCGTCACAATTCCTACGTTCGCATGACCGAAACAGGTACGAAGGGTTTAGAAATAACATTCAATCTCAGCCCAGACAGGCTCCCCTTTGTGATTCTATTTAATTTTCAGATATCCCTTATTTTTTTGTTTCAAATAAAGGACTAACTGGTTTGTTTTCATGGATACGTTTGATCGCATCACCCATCAAACCACCAACACTCACTTCATCGATCTTATCGATTTTACGATCTTCTGGAAGGTAGATGGAATCTGTTACAACTAAACGTTCGATTGCTGAATCTTCAATCCGTTGTAACGCTGGACCAGATAACACTGGATGTGTACATGAAGCATATACACTGACTGCTCCAGCTTCTTTTAATGCATTTGCGGCTAAAGTGATAGTTCCCGCAGTATCGATCATATCATCGATCAAGACACATGTTTTTCCTTCTACTTGTCCGATGATGTTCATTACTTCTGCCACATTTGCTTTTGGACGGCGTTTGTCAATGATTGCAATCGGTGCTTTTAGAAACTCGGCTAATTTACGCGCACGAGTTACACCACCATGGTCTGGTGAAACAACGACTACATCGTCCCCTTTAATGCCTTTTTCTAAGAAATAATTTGCGATCAATGGTGCACCCATTAAGTGATCGACAGGAATATCAAAGAATCCTTGGATTTGGACAGCATGTAAATCAAGGGTCAACATTCTTGTTGCTCCAGCTTTTTGGATCATATTTGCAACCAATTTTGCAGTGATCGGTTCTCTCGCACGTGCTTTACGGTCTTGGCGAGCATAACCATAATAAGGCATCACAACGTTGATCGTTTTGGCACTCGCACGTTTCAATGCATCGATCATAATCAATAATTCCATCAAGTTATCATTTACTGGACTACTTGTTGATTGGATGACATACACATGTGAACCACGAATACTTTCTTCGATATTCACTTGGATTTCTCCATCACTAAATTGAGTAACAGATGATTTACCCAATTCGACACCGACGGCCGCAGCGATTTTTTCTGCTAATGGGCGATTTGAATTTAACGCAAAAATTTTTAATCTTGGGTCAAAGTAATGTTTTGACATGGGGACCTCCACTTTCTTTTTCACAACTCTAGAATTCTACCTACTAAATACTAGTCATATTTTCAGAATAAATCAAGGGTTTTTGCAAAAGTATTAATTTAAATAAGGGAGTTTTTTAGCATATCCTTCTTTATTGACTTGTCTTGCACGCGCAATTGCCATCGCATATTCTGGGATATCATCAGTAATTGTTGATCCGGCAGCAATAGACGAATTTTTTGCCACTTCGACTGGCGCGATGATATTTGCGTTTGAACCAATGAAACTATGGTCGCCAATCGTTGTATGGTGCTTGTTTTTGCCATCATAATTTACAAATACTACGCCACAACCAACATTGATTTCTTCACCTAATGTCGCATCACCCACATAAGTCAGATGGCCGACTTTGGTATTTTTACCAATTTGCGCATTTTTCACTTCGACAAAATTCCCGATATGTGCGCCTTCACCAATTTCCGCTTTCGGACGAAGGTGCGCAAATGGACCGACATCAGCATGACGTTTTACAAGACTGCTTTCAATCACAGAGTTTTCAACGACTACGTGGTCTTCGATCGTGCTGTCAACGATGCGTGAATGCGCACCAATGAAGCAATCATTCCCGATCACCGTGTTGCCTTGAAGTTGTACGCCCGCTTCTATTATAGTATCTGCACCGATCACTACACCAGCATCAATGTATGTCGTTGCAGGGTCAACAAAACTAACTCCATTGACCATATGCATTTTGTTGATTCGTTGGCGCATCAATTCATTGGCTTTAGCTAATGCAATTCGGTCATTGACCCCCATTGATTCATCAAAATCGTCTGTTTGGTAAGCAGCTACCGTATTGCCTTCCTCTTTGAGGATCTCGATAATATCTGTTAGATAATATTCGCCTTGTGCATTGTCCGTACCTACTTTACTTAGTGCGTCAAACAGTGCACGATTATCGAAGCAGTAGGTTCCCGTATTGATTTCTTGGACTAATGCCTCTTCTGGAGTAGTATCTTTTTGTTCCACGATTTTTTCAACAATCCCGATATGATCTCGGATGATCCGTCCATAACCAGTAGGATCATCTGCTTGTGCTGTCAAAATCGTTGCACTTGCGTTTTTTCCTTGGTGGTATTCAAAAAGATTATTCAATGTTTCAGTGGTCAATAACGGTGTATCTCCACTGATGACCAAAGTTGTTCCTTCTTTTCCTTCTAAATAAGAAGCGGCTTGTAACACAGCATGACCAGTTCCTAATTGTTCTGCTTGTAAAGCGTACTCGCTTCTTTCACCTAATTGTTCTTTCACTTGGTCTGCACCGTGACCTACGATGGTGATGATTTGATCAGGGTTCGTTTCACTTACCCGATTGATGATATGCTCAACCATTGGCTTTCCTGAAACTG
Organism: Enterococcus sp. BSD2780061688st2 D3; assembly: GCF_005844145.1. NCBI lineage: Bacteria > Bacillati > Bacillota > Bacilli > Lactobacillales > Enterococcaceae > Enterococcus > Enterococcus sp. BSD2780061688st2 D3. The sequence goes on along the minus strand of NZ_SPHN01000010.1, from coordinate 87,716 downwards.
GATGTAAAACTTTATATAATTTTGACTTCATACGTGTACCTTTTCCCGCAGCCAAAATAATTGCATAACGTGCGTCCAATTGCGTCACTCCTAATTGTATATATTATGGTTTTAAGTTTAGCCCACTATTCCTATTTTTTCAACCAAACCATCTATAATTATAACCTAGACCATTTGACAATAGCCTAGCTGAAATCCTTCCTGACAACCATCAGAAAAAAGAAGGTGAGATAAAAGTAAAATCACTTTTATCTCACCTTCTTGATCAGAATAAACGGTGGGATCAGAAGTAACCTCTTCGAAAAAATAAGCCGAAATACGCAAAAATTTTGAAAACAATTTCTGTGAATTCCTTCTTCTTTCTTGTGACCCGGCCTCTTTATTGTAGTCACTTGTGGACTAAAACGATCGTATATTTTTTCTTATTCTGAAAAATAATTTCCTGGCACGACTGTAATATTCTTCGTCTTAGTGTCAACATCTTTGACATAGAGAAGTGAGGTGTAATCATCGATTGCTCGATGTCCATTGAATTTTGATTCAGCAAAGACTGTGATCCCGACAAGCTCTGATTCGAATTCTTCGATCAAGCTCTTCATCCCATTCACTGTTCCTCCGCCTTTCATGAAATCGTCAACGACTAGCACACGTGAACCTCTCTTAAGACTTCTTTTTGAAAGTTCCATTTTTTCGATTCTTTCAGATGAACCAGAAACATAATTGACACTGACAGTCGATCCTTCAGTGATTTTTGAATCACGACGAACGATGACAAACGGTGCGTTCAAATAATAAGAAACGGCTTGTGCAATCGGCACGCCTTTCGTTGCTACGGTCATCACTGCATCGATTTTTTCACCTAAATATTTTGAAGCAATGATTTTACCCACTTGGCGCAATAATTCGGGTTCACCTAATAAATCAGATAAATAAACATAACCGCCAGGCAATAAACGATCTTGTTCTGACAAACGTTCAGCTAGTGACTCAACATATTTTTTGGCTTCTTCATAAGAGATTTCTGGTATGAACAACACACCTCCAGCTGCTCCTGGGATGGTTTCTAATATACCATAGCCTCTTTCTCTGAATGTCTTCTTAATGATTGCTAGATCTTCACTGATCGATGATTTAGCAGATTCGTAACGTTCGGCAAAACTTGTTAACGAAATTAATTCGTGTGGATGTTCTAATAAATACTGAGTCATATCAACAAGTCGTTCACTGCGACGTACTTTCACATATTCCAGCTCCTTTTTCAAAAAATTTTATCGTTTTACATTATATAAGTTTTTACTCAAAAATTCGAGCATTTTATAAAAAAATAAGAAAATAGTTCGGTATTTATCTAAAAAAAAGAAAAGACGATGAAAATTTTTCGTTTTCATTGCCTTTTCTTTTTAATATTTATCTACTTTTACGTTTAAATGCTACAAGCAATCGTTTGATCAAATTCACCAGCAGGAATAAAACGATAAAGACTAAAGTGATTGTCGCTCCTGGGGGGGTGTCTAAATAAAACGAACTGGTTAGACCTGAAAGCATCCCGATAAACCCAACAAGGATACTGATTGCGATGACTACATTAAAACTTTTACCTAATCGCATTCCGATTGCTGCTGGCAATACCATGATTGCAGAGATCAACAGCGCCCCCGCAATCGGGATCATCACGGCGATTGCAACACCTGTAATCACATTGAACATCATGGACATCCAGTGGACAGGCAATCCGTCGACATGGGCAGTGTCTTCGTCAAATGTCAAAACGTACATTGGGCGTTTGAATAAGAAAAATAATATTCCGATAGCCACGAACAGTATCCCTAAGAAAATGACCTGTTCCCATGTGATGGTTACGATCGAACCAAATAAGTAGGACTGGATACTCGTCGCTGAGTTTCCACCACTGAGATTCATCAGTACCAATGCAAGAGCCAAGCCCCCTGCCATGAGTATCGCGATCGATATCTCTGAATAAGTGCGGTAGATCGTACGCAAGTATTCCAAAATGACAGCTGCTAAAACAACAACAAGCATCGTAGTCATCGTTGGATTGATGTTCAAAAAGAATCCTAATGCCACCCCAGCTAATGATACATGGGAAAGCGTATCAGCCATTAGCGATTGTCTTCTTATCACTAGGAATACCCCCAACATAGGTGCGATCCCAGCAATAAAGATAGCCGCTAAAAAGGCTCTTCTCATGAATTCATATGAAAGCAACGCCATGGAGAATCCTCCTTTCTTACCAAACGGATCTGACGATCAGCATACTGTTTGATATCTTCATGATCGTGCGTAATCATCAGAACAGATTTTCCATGATCATGCGCACTATGGCGAAGCAAACGATAAAATTCATTCCGAGACTCTTCATCCATCCCTGTTGTCGGCTCATCTAAAATGAACAAATCAGGATCTGTCGCAAAGATCCGAGCCAAACTGATCCGCTGTTTTTGGCCACCAGATAATTCGCCGATACGCCGATGACGCATGTCCCACATCCCTACTGATTCCAACGCTCTTTTGACATGTTGATGGTCTTTTTCAGAAAGACGTTTGAACCAGCGACCTCTTGGATAGCGGCCAGACCTCACTAATTCAATTACCGTACTAGGAAATCCAGCATTAAAAGAAGCAACCTGCTGGGGAATATAGCCAACACTTAATTTTTTTCCTTCTTGATTCTTTTCGGCGATCTTTATCGTTCCTTTTGATGGCTTCAACAACCCCAAAGACGCTTTGATCAGCGTTGATTTTGCTGCACCATTTTCTCCTGTTAAAATGACAAATTCACCGGCATCGACGTAGTAAGAAACATCTTCTAACACTGGCTCATCATCATAGTAAAAAGTTAAATCGGATATTTCGATATAATGCACGCGAAATACCTCCGTTCTTATTTTATACTTTCTTTCAATGCATCTAGATTCTTTTCCATCACAGAAATATAGTTTTCTCCCGCTTTGATTTGCTCATTCGTCAAGCTTTCTAGCGGATTCAATACCTCTAATTTCACACCTGTTTCACTAGATAACGTTTCTGCAACTTTAGAAGAAGCATTTTCTTCAAAGTAGATCACTTTGATATTTTCTTTCTTCACAAAATCTTTCAGTTCAGCTAAACGGCTTGGTGTAGGTTCTTGATCTGGCGAAACGCCTGAGATCGCTGCTTGTGTCAGACCATATTGGTTTGCTAAGTAAGCAAACGCAGCATGTTGTGTGACGAATGTGCGATTCGCAGCACCTTTTAGTTCATCATTGTATTTTTGATCCAATGTTTCTAATTTCTTGATATATGCAGCTGCATTCTTATCAAATGTTTCTTTTTTATCTGGGTACTTTTTCCCTAGGTCAGAAGCAATCGTTTGTACTTCTTTGATTGCTAAAACGGGATCTAGCCAAACATGCGGATCATATTCATGAGAATGACTATCTGAGGTTTCCCCTTCATGCTCATGTTCTTCTTCCTTCGTGTCTAAGCGATCGATTCCTTTTGCTGCCTCGATCATCAATGTTTTATCTGTATCAACAGAATCTTTTAATGAATCAACAAAAAATTCCATATCTGAACTGTTATAGACAAAAACATCTGCATCAGAAATCTCTGCCTGCTCCTTTGCACTCGGTTCAAAATCGTGTGGTTCAGTCCCTGCTGGTATCAACAATTTCACGTTTCCTTCATCACCCACTACTTCTTTAGTAAAATCGTACATTGGGTAAAAAGTAGTGACAACTGTCAATTCATCTTTTTTCGAAGTATCTTGAGCTGTATTTCCACAAGCAGCTAGTAACAATAATCCAGTTGCCAAGGCAACACCTAAAAGATATTTTTTCATTATATTCCCCTTTCATAAAAAGCAAATCGGAAAATTACGATTTGTCGACGGAACTTAATTTATCAGAATAAAAAAACTGAGTCAATAGAAATACTCCAATTTCTGATTTAGCAGTCAAATTTGTTTTCAAAACGGAAAATAAATGATGCTACATTCATATCAAATGGTTCAGAGAAACGTTTTACGTCGTTTTTTCCTTGAACACAAAAAAAGTGGAAGTGGAACACCCATCTGTTCCAACTTCCCAAAACAAAATGATTCATACCCATTCAATAACCAAACTGCCCATAAAAAGAGTCTGCATTGAAGAAAAGAAATTATTAATGCGAAGCAAATATGAACCTCACATTCCATCTACATCCCACCGAATAAACAGCCTCTCTTATTCAATTGCTTATTCTAAACGCCTTTTCGTACACATCACTCTTGATCATAATGTACGAACTAAATACACTTCATCACAAAAACCTTTTAAGCCATTATAAACTCTTTGAGCCCGTGAATAATGTTGACACAACGCAAAAACAGTTGGACCACTACCGCTCATCAAAGCTGCATCAGCACCATATTTCAACATTCGTTCTTTGATTTGATGAATGATTGGATGTCGTCTGCCTGTGACGTCTTCCAAGCTGTTGCCCATCTTAGCAATCATCTTTTGATAATCTTGCTGTTGGATAGCTTCTACTAATCCCTCAATATCTTGATGATTGAGTTGTTGCGCATCCACCTCTTTGAAGACCGTTCGCGTTGAAACGCTCATTCTTGGTTTAACTAACACGACCCAACATGGTGGCATAGGGGATAAAACGTTTATTTTTTCTCCTTTACCACTAACAAAAGAAGTGCTCCCATAAACACAATATGGAACATCTGTCCCAACTTCAAGCCCGATACTCGCCAACTCTTCCAAAGAGCAGCCTAAATCCCAAAGTTTGTTGATGCCTCTTAAAGCTGCTGCACAATCAGTACTCCCACCACCAAGTCCTGCTGCAACTGGGATATTCTTTTTAACAAAAATCTTGACGCCTTTATTTACATGATACTTATTTTTCAACAACAAAGCAGCTTGATATACATTATTACGCTGGTCTACTGGTAAAAACGCTTTGTTTGTTTCCACGATGATCTTATCTTCTGGTATTTCTTCAAAGAACAAATGATCTGCCAAATCAACACTCGACATGACCATCTCCAGTTCATGGTAACCATCAGGGCGCTTATACAACACATCCAAACCTAAGTTTATCTTAGCTGGTGCTTTCTCAATCAGTTCCATCCCTCTCACCCGTTCAAAAAGTCTAAGTCGCAAGTATTCTATCACAGGGAAAAATAAAAGTATAGCTTCCCCCAATGCGTTCACGGACTTGCATGATCGCTTTTATTCAATAATAAAGAAAAAAACTGGAATAGCTTTTTGTCTTCTTATCCCAGTTCTTTTTCTTGCTCTATAATTCTGTGAGTACTTCTTCGGCAAAATTTGGTGTTTTTTCTTTTCCTTTACCGATAAGGATAAACAATTGCATAGTGGCAAACACAAAACTACTTCCTTTCATGTAGGCAAAATAACGTCCTTCCCATCTGGTTACGTAACGCAATTTTTCTTCATACGCAGATTGAAAGGAATAAAAGAAATTCCCGTAATTATAGACAATGTGCATGACTTTTTCTTGTACAAAAGAAAAATCTGTTTCGCCCACCTTTGCAAGAGGTGCCAATCCTAGATTTGCTTCCAAATATCCTTTTTCTTGATAGACCACAAAGAGATTCGCCAATAAATAATCCGCCAGTTCAACAGGCTCATCTGGTAACGTCCGCAACAAATCATAACCCGCTTGCTCGTTTGTTATTGGTTGTGCTGTGATGAAACCGACGATCTTCTGCTCTTTGCGTACGATTCCTACCCCGCTGGATAAAAGATAGGCAGTATCAAATCGTCCCACTGAATAATGTTTTTCTCGTGCTCCCTGTAACCACTCTTTAGAAACTTCACTTACTGCTAAAAGCAACTCTTCTGGCAACTGGTCATACCATGTAAAATGATATCCCTCGTTATTCAGTTTTTGGTATTCCAATTGTTGGTTGATCCAAGGAACTTCCTCAGCTGTTAGATCAGCAATCCCTGCTTCACCAACTTTTGTAAAATGAAAACCAACTTCATGGAGAGTCACGACATATTTTTCGGATACTTTATAAAACGCTAATTGATACCCTAAACAATCGGCTTTTTTCATAAATTCTGCTGTTGCTTCACGTACCCTCTCAGGATTCCCGATTGGATCACCTAATATAAAACATTTGTTTCCTTTGATTTGAAACCCAAAGACGACTTGGTCTTCATGATGTTTTTGGTAATAAAAATAAGTGTAGCCAGGAAATCGCAAATAGTGACTTGCTGCTGTCCCGCCATAACGCGTCAAAAGCTTTTCCAATCGCTCGATTTGCAAGCTTTCTCCTAATTTCTTCGGCGTAGTTGCTAAATACTGGTATAAAGCGACTAGTGCCAACAAAGAGATACCTAGACCAATCAATCCAGAAAACCAAACATCATCAGACGGAAACAGGATAAAGTGATTTGCCGTCAACCGCCCTACCCAGAAACTGCCACTGTGATAGCCGGCAATCGCATAAACGATAAACAAAAAACCAAATAGACAAGCATCAAAAACGATAGCTCCCCAAGAATAGACAAATTTTTGGCGATAAAATTCTTTTCTGGATAACCAGACAACTAACAAGATCAAGAGATATACTACAATCAATTGCCACGACAATGTTCGTGTCACCGTATTGATAATACCAAAAACAAGTAACACGATCGTTGGTAAAAATGCCTTCTTCACTTTCATCGCTAATGCCCGTGCCAATCCTAATAATAAGAATCCAACTAACAGATTCAGCATCTGATCTAAAAAGTTAAATGAAAATGGCAATAAAAATTGGAATAGCCGACTAATCGTTGAAAGATTCGTGATCGTGGACAATAAAACCATCATGATACCCGCAAAATAAACAGCACTTACTAAGACAAAATGCGCCAGTTTTTGAAACACCAGTCGCGGGATATTATCTAAGAAACGGTTTACTTTGACCCCGGTTTGTGTAAGGAACAATAAGAGCCCTGTTGCAAAAGGGATCACATAATAAAATAAGCGATAATAAAGTAACCATACTACAGCAATATCCTGTCGCACAGATAACTGACTCATCCCTAGGATCATCAGCACATCGAAGGTTCCCATACCACCAGGGACCATTGTCAACATACCGATCAACGTCGCGATGATAAACATTGGATAGATAGAAAAAAGGGAGATGTCGACCTTCATCAGTCTACCAATCAGCAAGAACACGAACAGCGCGCCTGTCCATTGTCCAAAAGAGGCAATCAACAAACCCAACAAGCCTTTAGGATAAAATTCCGCAAACAGCGTTTTTCTTTTTAAATAGGCAAAGAAAAAAATAGCTGGTGCCACAAAACTTCCGCCCAATAACCAGATCCAGTATCCTCTAAAAATAGTTGATTCTTGAAGAACAAACACATCAAAAAAAGTAATAAAGGACCAGATAGATAACCCTGTCAGCATGAATAAGGCTACTTTAGAAACCGTTGCAAGTACCCTCTTCCGATTTGTATCTTTCCCATAAAAACTAGCTCTAAGACTAGCACCAACAATCCCGCCAAAACCAGCTAGATTATTGATCGTATTCGTAATAAAAGCAGCCAAGAAAAAATCCTGTCGCTTCATTTTGGGCTTTCCTTGCTTTTCAAGTACACGAATCGTCACCCAATCATACAGCAGCATTGGAAGAACCCCGATCAACCCTATAAGGATCATTAACGCAAGGGTGAAATGATTTTGTTGTCCCATCGTTTGCCAAATATCTTGCCAACTCATGCCATGCGCAATATTAGCTACTTGATTTGCTACAAATACCAGAACTGATCCAAAAAAAATCAATTTCAAAACCAGACTGTGATCTTTGATCCATTGAAGCATCAAGTGTCGTTTATTTTTCACATTTTACCCTTCCTAACTCGATTACTTTCGTTCTATGAATTAATGTTAGCCTATTTATCCTATTTTTTCCACTTTTGTATAGGAATCTCTCTTCTATTTCTAAACATAATTTTCATGATTCTTTACTTGCCCTTCATCCAAAAGAAAGATATGCTAAAAATAAAGGAGAGGATATCATGAAAATCGGGTTTATCGGAACAGGAAACATGGCTCAAGCAATCATCAATGGATTGCTCGAAAAAGGGACTGTTGCAAAAGAAGACATCTTCGTTTCTAGTGGTCATTACGAAAATGCCAAACGCTTTGCTGATAAAATTGGCGTGACTGCTTGTAAAAGCAATCAAGAAGTCGCAGAACAAGTCGAAACGATTCTTTTAGCTGTCAAACCTAAGATCATCGACCAAGTACTGAAAGATTTGCGAAGTTATAGTAAAAAACGTTTATTCATTTCGATTGCCTCAGGAAAAGCGATCAGCGATTTAACAGAATCATTAAATAACCCTGATGCTAAAATCATCCGGGTCATGCCAAATGTCAACGTTAGCGTTGGTGCTGGGGTTTCAGCAATTTGTAAAAGCCGAACTGTAACAGATAGCGAGTTGAAACAGGCAACTGATATTTTCGAAGCAATTGGTAGTGTCTATCAATTAGCGGAAGATGATTTCAGTACATTTATCGGACTAGCTGGAAGTTCTCCTGCCTTTATCTATATGCTGATCGATGCTATGGGACGTGCGGGAGTACTAAATGGCTTACCGAAAAAAATGGCAACAGAAATCGCAGCTAAAGCAATTATGGGTTCTTGCCAAAAATTTCTCGCTAGCGATGAGAATCCTTGGGAACTAGTTGACCAAGTATCCTCACCAGGTGGAACAACGGTTGCTGGTGTAGTTGCTTTGGAAGAAGCCGGATTTATCCCTGCCATCATCAAAGGCATCAATACAACGATCGAAAAAGACCTTGAAATGTTAGATAAATAAAAAAACGATGCAAGCATCAACTTGCATCGCTTTTTTATTTTGCATAATCTGTTGCCCGTGTTTCACGGATGACGATTACTTTGATATGTCCCGGATAATCTAGTTCATCTTCAATTCGTTTTCTGATATCACGAACCAAACGAACAGCATCTAGATCAGAAATTTCATCCGGTTTGACCATTACCCGAACTTCACGTCCTGCTTGGACAGCAAAGCTTGATTCAACTCCTGCAAAACTATTGGAGATGTTTTCTAGGCTTCTCAAACGACGGATATAGTTTTCTAGTGATTCACTACGTGCTCCTGGACGAGCGGCTGACAAGGCATCCGCTGCAGCTACTAATACAGAGATGACTGATGTTGCTTCAACGTCGCCATGATGTGATGCAATCGCATTGATCACTACTGGATTTTCTTTGTATTTCGCTGCTAATTCAGCACCGATCTCAACGTGTGATCCTTCAATTTCGTGATCCAAGGCTTTACCAATATCATGAAGCAAGCCCGCACGTTTCGCTAATTGGATATCTTCGCCGAGTTCAGCAGCTAAGATACCAGATAGTTTTGCTACTTCAACAGAATGTTTCAATACATTCTGTCCATAACTTGTTCGGAAATGTAGACGTCCCATGATCTTGATCAGATCAGGATGCAACGTATGCGCTCCAACTTCAAATGCGGCTTCTTCTCCGTATTCACGGATTCGTTCATCCATTTCTTTACGCGATTTTTCGACCATTTCTTCAATGCGTGCTGGATGGATTCGGCCATCTTGAATCAGTTTTTCCAAGGTCATTCGTGCGATTTCGCGACGGATCGGATCAAAGCCAGAAAGTACAACTGCTTCTGGGGTATCGTCGATGATCAAATCGATTCCTGTCAATGTTTCCAGTGTTCGAATGTTTCGACCTTCACGACCAATGATTCGGCCCTTCATCTCATCGTTTGGTAAGGTGACAACAGATACTGTCGTTTCAGATACTTGGTCTGCTGCACAGCGTTGGATTGCTAATGACAAAAGATTTTTCGCTTTACGATCAGCTTCTTCTTTTGCTCGCTGTTCAGATTCTTTTACCATTAGAGTTAATTCATGATTCAACTCTTCTTCGGTTGACTTCATGATGACTTCTTTTGCATCTTCTTTCGATAAACCAGCAATTTTTTCTAATTCTTTTTGTTGATCTTCAACCAATTTTTCAACGTCTTTTTCTCGCTCTTCAATTAATTGCTGTTTTGAACTAAGTGCTTCTTCTTTACTTTCAAGTGAGTTCTCACGTTTTTCCAACGAGTCATCTTTTCGATTCAATGTTTGTTCGCGTTGAATCAATCGATTTTCTTGAGATTTTAATTCTAATTTGCTTTCTCTCAGCTCACTTTCAACTTCAGAACGATATTTCTGATTTTCTTCCTTAGCTTCTAACAATGCTTCTTTTTTTAGAGTTTCTGCTTCTTTCTTTGCACTATCGATAATTCCAGCTGCTGATGATTGTGCACCAGCAATTTCTTTCTCGTGACGTGACTTCGCAACCATAAACCCTAAACCAAGACCGACAATTAAACCGATGATAGCGAGGAGAATGTTGAATACCATAAAATCCACCTCCATACTATCTTTTTCATTTTTATCATCTGTACAACTTCTATGATAAAGTATTCTAAACTTGTCAATATGCTTCTCGCATATGTGTACAAAAATGTACACAAGTTTATTCTAATGTTTGTACCCCACAGTGTCAACTTTAAATACGTAAGGAAACGGTTTACAGTTTTTTCGTTAAAGGGACGTTTTACATATAATTATAGTGTTTTTATAAATCTTGTCATCAAAAATATCCAGAATAAGGAACGTTAAAAAAATATTCGGCTTGCACTCATCGCTACGCGAAAATTAGTGGTTTAAAGATAAAAAAACAGGCAAACAAGTCATCTACTCGTTTACCTGTTGTTTCTTGATTCAATTATTCTTCTAATGGTAGTTCTGCCTGTGCTTCTTCTGGTACTTCGACTTCTTCGCCGATACCATAAGCCGCACGTACCAATGCAGAAACTTCTGCCATCATTTCTGGATGATTTGCCATATAGATCTTTGCATTTTCGCGTCCTTGCCCGATACGGTCTTCTTTATAAGAGTACCAAGCTCCGCTCTTATCAACGATGTCTTTTTCAACAGCCATATCCAGTAGTTCTCCTTCTTGAGAAATACCTTGACCGTACATGACATCCACTTCAGCGATTTTGAACGGTGGCGCAACTTTATTTTTAACAACTTTGATCTTTGTACGGTTACCAACAATATCTGTTCCTTGTTTTAATTGTTCCGCACGACGGACTTCTAAACGGATCGTTGCGTAGAATTTCAACGCACGTCCCCCTGGTGTGATTTCAGGATTACCAAACATCACGCCGACTTTTTCACGGATCTGGTTGATAAAGATCGCGATCGTTTTTGTTTTATTGATCGATCCTGACAATTTACGTAATGCTTGAGACATTAGACGAGCTTGTAACCCTACGTGAGAATCACCCATTTCGCCATCAATTTCTGCACGAGGAACTAGAGCTGCTACAGAATCGACAACAACGATGTCAACCGCACCACTTGATACTAAAGCATCAGCGATTTCTAATCCCTGTTCACCAGTATCAGGTTGAGAAAGAAGTAATTCATCGATATTTACGCCTAATTTTTGGGCATATTGTGGATCTAAGGCATGTTCAGCATCAATAAACGCTGCTGTGCCACCATTTCTTTGTACTTCAGCAATTGCATGTAAGGCAACTGTGGTCTTACCTGAACTTTCTGGTCCATAGACTTCAACGATTCGGCCTCGAGGATAGCCACCAACTCCCAATGCAACATCTAGTGCAAGTGAACCACTTGGGATGGTAGAAATCTGTTGGTCGATCTTTTCGCCTAACTTCATGATCGAACCCTTACCATAGTTCTTTTCAATTTTTTTCAACGCAGCTTCTAACGCTGCTTTACGATCATCTGCCAATACGATAATCCTCCTTATTTTCACAAATCAGTGCAACATTCATTAAGCTAATCATATCGTTTTTATTATCAAAAAGCAAGCAAAAACCGAACAAATATTCGCATTTATTTTTTTCTTAATACTTGTCTTCTTAACAGATCAAATCCTTGCATTACGGCGCTGTGTCGGATTGCTGCGCGGTCTCTCGTGAATCGATATTTCTGTGAAATGACTGCTTCGTCTCCATACGCTAACGCAATCCAAACTGTCCCAACAGGCTGTCCTTCGAGTTCATCTGGCCCAGCTACTCCAGTGAAAGAAATCCCGTAATCTGTTCCTGCTAGTTTTCTTGCTTGAAGAGCCATTTGCTCCGCACATTCTTGACTAACTGTCCCATATTTTTCTAAAAAGTGGCGATCAATCGTTAAAAAATTTGCTTTTGTTTCTAACGAATACGTTGTAAAACCACCAGGAAAGACTGCAGATACACCTGGGATATCTCCTAATGCAGCTTGAAAAGCTCCTGCGGTCAAACTTTCCGCCGCAGTAATCGTTTGGTTTCTTTCTTTTAAGAGATCCACGACAACTTTTGGCAGAGAATTGTCATCCCCGTAGCCATAAAAATACTCGCCAACCCGTTCTTGGATTCTTTCTTCTAAAGCTAGTAGTGCTTGATTTCCTGCATGTGCATCCTTTGTTTTCACAGTTAATCGCAAAGTGACCTCATTGGGTTTTGCATAGGGTGCGATCGTTGGATTGATCTGTGTTTCGATCAAATCTTTTAATTCTGTTACTAGACGTGACTCACCAATACCATAAAACCTTAGCACTTTTGAAATCAATTTTTCTTCTGATGGAAATTTTTCTTCCAATAGTGGACGCGCTTGTTCGATGAACATTGGTTTCAATTCACTTGGCGGACCCGGTAGTAAGATATACACATGATCTTCTGTTTGGAAAAATGTACCCAATGCTAGACCAGTACGATTGGGTAGCGGGATTCCCCCATCGATGATTTGTGATTGTTGCAAATTGTTTTCTGTCATCTTTCGTTTCGTTGTTTCAAAAAAGGTCAATAATTTTTTATATCCTTCTGTATTTTGAATTAGTTCTCTACCAAGATGCTTTGCTGTCACTTCTTTTGTTAGATCATCTTCTGTCGGTCCTAATCCACCACACAAAATGATCAATTCACTTCTCGTTTCTGCTAACTGAATCAACTCTTCTAAACGTGTAGGATTATCTCCCACAACTGTTTGATAATAGACGTCGATCCCAAGATCTGCTAATTGTTCTGATAAAAATGTCGCGTTGGTATTGACAACTTGCCCTAATAAAAGCTCTGTTCCTACGGCAATAATTTCTGATTTCATCTTGATCGCTTCCTTAACTTTAACTGTTTGCATGTCTACTCGCTTGTAGTAATCCCTACTTAAATAGTATACGCTATTTGTCAAAAGGTTCTTTGATTATTTGCTCATTTCCCCTTCACAAAAACAGTAAAAAATTTTTGACTCATTCTTCTTTACTAAAAAATATTTTCTGTCTTTTCTTTCAATCATGCGTATCATTTTTATACTTGAACTCTCTCCAACATAAAAACCGAAAATCCTCAAGGTAAGCTTTTCCGAGGATTTTCGGTTTTTATGTTGCTTAAACAGTTTGTTTTCTCAGGGAAACTAACTGCTGGTTTCAATTACATCGATCCTTTGAATACGCCACTATTTTTGGCAAAATAGTCGACTCCTGAATAGATGGTAAAGACTAAACAAGCATATAACATGATTTGATCAACTGGAAGCCCGATTAGATTAAATGGAATGTTATTGATGAATAACAAAATAATCGCAACCATTTGTGTAGCTGTTTTCACTTTCCCAGGCCACGCAGCTGCCATGACTTCACCATGTTCGACTAATAGTAGGCGCAACCCTGTTACAGCCAGTTCACGACACACGATGATCGCGATGACCCACCCTGGTGCTTTTCCTTGACCAACTAACATGATAAATGCCGTCATTACTAACATTTTATCAGCTAAAGGATCAGCAAATTTCCCAAAGTTCGTCACTAAACCACGTGCACGAGCAATTTTCCCATCCAACCAATCCGTGATACTAGCAATCGCAAAAATAATCGCTCCTACCAATTGGGTCACCTCAAGTGTGGTATCTCCTACAGTTAATTGACCCCAATCCAATGGCAATCCGACAACTAAAATAAAAATCGGGATCATACAAATTCTAATTACAGTTAATTTATTTGGTAAATTCACAGTATCGACTCCTTTCCTCCCTATTCTACGTGACTCTATCTAAACTTTCCACCGATATTGTTTAGTTTTTATAGAAGGTTGTGAAAAGAGCGCTTTGACCTGAGCAATAAGGAGGAAAATCTCGAAATAGCTTTCCATATTTTGAGATTTTTTGACTTATTGTTGAAGGTCAGCTCTTTGAACACCGTGAATAAGGTTGTGAAAAAGCCGTTCAGCTCCGCCGACAATAAGTATGAATTTTTCGAAACAGCTCTCCATGTTTTGAAAAATTAAGACTTATTTCAAGGAGTTGGCTTTTGAACACCGTGGAAAAGGTTGTGAAAAGGCTGGTCTGCATCAAGCAATAAGAATGAACAGAGAAAAACAGCTTTTCATGTTTTTCATCTGTTTAGGCTTATTGTTGAAGATGCAAGCCTTTGAACACCGTGGATAAAGGTTGTGAAAAGAGCGCTTTGACTTATTGTTGAAGGTCAGCTCTTTGAACACCGCGGATAAAGGTTGTGAAAAGAGCGCTTTGACTTATTGTTGAAGGTCAGCTCTTTGAACACCATAGATAAGGTTGTGAAAAAGCCGTTCAGATTATCCGACAAAAAAAGGATGAAACAAAAGTAAAAATCACTTTTATCTCATCCTCTAAATTTGAGTAAGCGGTAGAAACAATTACTTCGAAAAAACGAACCGAATTCTCAAAAATTTGAGAAACACCTATCGTGAATCGCTCTCATTTCTAAAGTCTTTATTCACTTTACTGTCTTCATGCCACCACCTATCAAGAACAGTTCTGAAACCTATTCCTTATATTGCAAAGCGAGGGTGACATTTTTTGGACTCCGGTTATTCTCTCCCGGATTGACAGGTACGACTTCACCATTCGCTTTGATCGTGGCATTACTTGCTGCCCCTAATGTGATCGTCGCGTTCGTGGCCGTTTCTGGCAACTGCGTGCTTTGCGTTTCATTCGCTGCTAGTGTGCCTTGATAAACATACGCATTGTCCACCATCACGCCAATCCACACTCGATTTGCTGCGGTGAATTCAAGCGTCACAGGCTTAGTAGCATCGGTAATGGATACTGCAATAGCACTTCCTGTATCTTGTCCAGCTGTAATAGCCATTTTTTTCTCTTCAACTGTTGACTCAGTCGTTGATTCAACTGTTGAAGAAGCTTGAGTACTTTCTTTCGTAGACGATGTGGTTTGTTCTACTGAACCATCCACAGTCACAGAGGAAGCACTTCCTCCAATGATAGGATCTGCTTGGCGATCTTGCCATGTCATATAACCAACAACTACAATGATTGCTAACGCGACCAATCCCAATAAAATGACCGGCAGACTTGTCCAAAATTTACTAGGATGTGATTCTTCTTGATGCATTGCTTTTCTAGAGCCATTTACTGTTTCAGGTTCAGGACGCTCAATGATCGTTCCAGCTGATAGTTTGCTTTTTCCATCAAATACATCAACTAAATGATCTCCGTCTTCTCCTACTGCCTCGGCATACTGTCGAATAAATGCACGAACATAAAACTTCCCAGGCAATTGATCAAAATCATCATTGTCGATTGCTTCTAGGTAGCGTTTTTGGATTTTAGTAATTTGTTGTAATTCATCTAAAGATATTTTTTTATTTAAGCGGGCTTGCCTTAATTTTTCCCCGATGGTTTCAAAAGCCACTCGTTCATCTTCTCCAGTCTTTTTATTCTAACCAGTTCTACAAATCAGTTGTCCCTTAAAAACTGGTTGTCTGCCATTCTAACAAAAGAATAGCAAGGACTTATTGCCCAATAGAAATCATCTGATTGGGCTATCTATCTAAAGAATACCACAAATCAGACAATTCTAGGGTAGCTTTCACCTAACTCTATAGTGAAATTTAAGAGTTAGATTGAAATTTTTTAACTTTCCCTATTTTTTCTTTGGCTGCATGTAAAACTCACTAAATGCTTCATTATTGATGAATGTTCGACCAACCTGTAGGACATCTTCCAATTGAATAGAGTCAATGATTTGAGGTAGATCAAATAGCGTTTGCTCTCCAAAGAGACTTTGCGTGAATTGATTGGCAATATACTCGATTGAATTCAATGATTGGAAATATTGTCCCAGCATTTTCTTCTTAAGCAGTGTTAAGTTTTCTGCAGTAATTTCTGGATCATTATCGAAGTTTAGAATAAGTTGTTTGACTTGTTTCGCCGCTTCTTCTGGTTGATCTGTATCTCCACTAAAATCGGCAAAATGGAATTCGCGATCCAACGTGAATTCAAAACCAAAGCTGTCGTCGATCAGTCCTTCATTGTACATTTTCAAATAATTTTGTGAAGTATTTCCTAATAAAAGTTGGAACAACAAGTTGATAGCTGTTTTATACCGAAGCAATTTGCTTCCTTCTTGTGGCAAAACATCTAACCCTTTTATTCCTAAAACAAATTTATTTCGATTCACAGCTGCTTCTAGCTCACTTTTTGCAATGATCTCGTGTGTATTCTCAGGAAAATACCGTTGGATCGGTTGTGCTGGTGGGAAATCTTTTGCTGATTGATTCGTTCGGATAACTGACATCAACTGTTCTGGTTCTAAATTTCCCACAACAAATAAGACCATATTACTTGGTTGATAAAATGTATGGTAACAAGTATACAGATCATCAGCTGAAATTTTATCGATACTTTCTACCGTACCTGCAATATCAATGTGCAATGGGTGATTGGGATAAAGATTATTCAAAATCCCAAAAAACAAACGCCAATTTGGATCATCTTCATACATTTGGATTTCTTGGCCAATGATTCCTTTTTCTTTATTGACTGTTTCTTCCGTAAAATACGGTGCTTGAACGAAATCTAATAAAGTAGTGAGATTTTTTTCCACCTGATCAGTCGTTGAAAACAAATAGCTCGTTTTTGTAAAGCTTGTAAAAGCATTCGCAGAAGCTCCTTGTTGTCCAAATAGTTGAAAGACATCGCCATCTTCTTTTTCAAATAATTTATGTTCTAAGAAATGAGCGATCCCATCAGGAACTTTTATTTTTTCTGACTTGCCATATGGAACAAATTCATTGTCGATCGAGCCATAATTCGTACTAAATAGTCCATAGGTCTTGTGGTACTCTTTTTTCGGTAATAAATAAACAGTCAAACCATTAGGCAGTACCTCATGATAGAGTGTTTCATTGATTTGAGGGTATTCAGTTTTATTCATTTGTCATTCCTCCATCCAAAAAGAATATAGCTTGCAATTCGATTTTTTGCGCAACGTTTTGGATATCATGGATTGTCACGTTTTCCATTCGGCTCAACCATTCATCATCTGTCAATTGTGTTTCTGGTAACCAGTTATCTAAATAAGCTGTTTCGATCGTAGCCTGTGGTGCATCGAGGGACAACAAGTATTGATTCCTTAGCATGGCTTTCGTTTGGGCTAATTCAAGCTCCGTTACCTCACCATTGCGTAAACTTTCTAGTTGTTCATGGATCAAACGTAACACTTGATTGCGGTTTTTTCCATCGATCCCTGTTTGTACACTCATAAATCCACGAAAAGTGTCGACACTGCTTGAAGCATAGTAAGCTAAACTTTCTTTTTCTCGAACATTCATGAATAGTTTAGAGTGGGGAAATCCACCAAATAAGCCATTGAACACCATCAACGAAAAACGCTCTGGTTGGTCGTAATAAATGTCCGTTTGATAAGCAAGATTTAGCTTTGCCTGTACGACAGGCTCTTGGATTTGTCGTTCCTTGATAATGTTTACTTTTGGCTGAGTGTAATAAATCTCTGGATGTGCGTAAGTTCTACCTGTGAAAGGTAATTTTTCTAACGCTACTTTAACTTCCTCTTCCGAAACATCCCCGACGACAAAGATATCGACTTGATCGTTTGCTATCATTTCTTGGTAATAAGTTGCCAAACTTTCCGCAGTCAATTCTTCTAGATCTTCAATTGTCCCAAAACTCGGGATTTTTTGAGCATCAGACTGTTCAAAGTACAATTCTTGCAGAGCCAGTGAGGCCATGGTTTGTTTGTCTTCGTTCAGACTTTCTAGATAAAGTTTTAAATTGTTTTTTTCCAGATCAAATGTCAATTGATCGAATTTTTGTTCCTTGATATTTGGATAAAACAGTACTTCTTTTAGAAAGTCCACTGCTTCATTGAAAATTTCGGAATCATTCACATACTTGCCGTTGACGAAACTGATTCCAGCATTCAGCCAGTGAAGATTGCCTTTTTTTCTCACAGATAATCCAAAGCTAGCCCCGTAAAGATCTGCTAGTTTGGCACTGAGTTGTGTTTGATCTGGATAATTCAGACTGTTTGTTTCCAATAAGCTACTCAAAAGTGAGCGTTTGGTCAAGGTTTCTTTTGCTAAACGTGTTGTGAATCGGACAAAGATACGAACCGTTTTATATTGTTTTGTTTGCAGCACATGGAGGTTGACACCCTCTGCTAGTTGATATGTCATAATAAAGTCCCCTTTTTTGCAGTCCGTTCCCCTGCATGATTTATTTAGCGCATTATTTGATATGCACGCTCTGCTGTCAATCTCTTTTTCAGCATCTAAGAGTCACTTTATAGTATAGCATAGAAGTGTTTTAACTAAAGACTTCTACAACAAATGCGTGTTGTTTTTATATTTTTTTATTCTTCGTTATACTAAGATTAAAAGAGAGGAGGAAAATTATGATTAAAGAATTCAAAGAGTTTATCATGCGTGGAGACGTATTAGATTTAGCTGTCGGGGTTGTTATTGGTAGTGCATTTACCAGTATCGTCAATCAGATCGTGCAAGGATTGATTACTCCCCTTGTTGGTTGGGTAGTCGCAATGATCACTGGCACATCTGATTTAGAGGGGGCGTTGTCTATTTTAGACTGGTCACCTACTAAAGGAGTTACCTTCGCTTTTGGTGACGTCATCAGTGCAATCATTACATTTATCATTACCGGCTTCATCTTATTCTTAGTTGTAAAAGCAGCAAATCATGCGAAAAATCTACGTTCTACCAAAGAAGAAGAGGAAGTTCCTGCAACACCAACAGCGGAAGATTATCTTAGCGATATCCGCGACTTACTTGCTCAACAAACAGCAGAAAACAACGGGCGTCCTACAGCACAAGCAGCTGTAGATACTAGCAACGAAAAGACAGAAGTATAATGTATAAAAAGAGACGGAGGCAAAAGTATTCCTTACTTTTACCTCCGTCTCTAAACATGAATAAATGATGGGAGCAGAAATGCCCACTTCTGTTCCCATTTTTTAGGTTGCGAAATGCTCGATCATCCAAGCTTCATATCAATATGGGGAATGTCATCTTCTAAGTAAACATCAGAGATTGCTTCGAATCCAAATGATTCATAAAAAGAACGAAGATATACTTGTGCACCAATAACGATTGGCTGATTTGGATACTTCTCTTGAATAAATGCGATCGTTTGTTGAAGGATTTTTCGCCCCAAGCCTTCTTTACGATGCTCCTTATTCACTAATACCCGCCCAAAATGAATAGCATCTTGTGCTTCATAGACCCTTGTATACGCTGAAATCTTGCCACCATCATCTTTAAAATAGGTGTGCCATGCGTGTTCATCAATCTCATCGACTTCTTGGTATGGACAGTTTTGCTCAACAACAAAAACAGCGATCCGCTCTTTGACGATGGCATAAAACTCTTCCGTATTCAACTCAGAAAATGGTTTAACGTGATACTTCATGTGACCTACCTCCGACTTTGCTTTTTCATCAGCATACCGATTTATCAACAAAAAAGCAAACGAACCTGATACGACATTAGGCTCGCTTGCTTTTTAAACTGCTTCAGTTAAAAATTCGATTTCGACTGTTCGAGTAAGTACATCAGAGTAACTATACGATACTCGTTCAAAAGAATTTTCTTCAGGATCCAAATCAACAACGAATACTGAAGGATAGGTTTCTGTTAAAACGCCTCGGCGTTCTGTTTGACGCTTTCTTCCTGTCTGAGCAACCAGCATGATCGGGCTGCCGATACGACCTTCTAAATCTTTTTTGATTGTAGCTAAAGTTGTTGGCATACAGTTCACCTCATTTACCAGTATACCACACGTTTTAAAAATTTTCAAGTTTACCATACAAAAAAAAGAAAAGCAATAAAAACAAATAAAAATAACATTAATAATTTGATGAATTATTCCTCATTATATTTTTTTAAATGTTGTTTTATTTTAAATTTCACTCGACTGTATGCACTTTTTACTTGTTTGATATCCATAGAAAGCGCTTCTGCCATTTCCGTAAAATCTGCTCCCTGCATATAGTAATAGAATATTTTTGCTTCCTTTTTTGAAAATTTGATGTGGCAGTCTTCAATCGCTTCATGCAGCAACAAATGCTGGACTGCTAACGGTTCTTGCATCGTGATCTCAGCTAAAAAATCTGGACCTTCCGTCTCGATTTTTTGATCAATCGAAATCTCATCTTTTTGATCTCTGCGTTTCAACGCATTTTGCTTTCTCAATAATGAATAGATCTGATTACTGATAATACTTTTATAATAGCTCCCAAAACTAACACCCTTGTTATTTTCATAAGTTTTCAAAGCTTGGTACAAAGCTATCCTTGCTTCTTGTTCCCAATCTTCATAAACGTAATTCCGTAAATAATACATATTCTTTAAACGCAATAAAAGTGGAAAATATTTTTGATACAGGGTAGCAAATGCTTCCTCATCACCGTTACGTGCGGCATGCAATAACTCCTCAGACATAAAATAATTCCTCCATACATTCGATTATGGAGGAATCTTATCATCAATTCACGTGGTAATTGGCTATATAACAATGTTATTTATCTTTTCGCATTAAATCGTCTAACTTTTGGGACAGTTTTGCTAATTGTTCGTCATTCCAAGGAGAGTTCCGACGAAAATCCACAAAACGCATATTTATATTATCTTGAGCTATATTTTTTTCCGTCTTCTTGATCGTTTTATACAACTCATATGCAGATGTTCGTAGAGCACCTTGCGAAAAAATCATCCATTGTTCTGCCAAGTCGCTGGTAGCCACTGTCACTTGGGTCAATCGATCATTTAGTTTGCCTGCGATTCGTTCGATATAGCTATCCGCAGTTTCATCTTCTTTTGTGAATACTACCTCTAGCTGATATTTTTTGTAATTTTGTTGGATACCTGGAACTAGTTGTGCATCAAAAACAATAATTACTTCGATTCCTTCATATTTTGCGTAATTAGATAATCGGTGAAGGAGCGCTTCTCTGGCATCCGCCATTTTATCTTGTTTTTTTAGTGCCACTAACTCAGGCCAAGAGCCGATCATGTTATATCCATCTACGATCAACAGCTGTTTTTTCATCGCTTATTCCCCCTGTCGTTGAGAGAAAGCTTGGTACATCAAAAGACCTGCTGCGACACTGGCGTTCAAACTTTGTACGTGTCCAACCATCGGGATCGTCAATAGCTCGTCCATCTCTTTTTTTAGACCTGGACTCATGCCGCGTCCTTCATTACCAATGACTAATGCAATTGAACCTTGCGCATTCCATTTTTGGAAGTTTGTTCCATCCATATCGGTACCAAATACCCAGAATCCTTCTTCTTTGAGCTGTTGGACCGTTTGAACAAGATTTGTCACTCTGGCAACTGGCACGTGTTCGACAGCTCCTGTAGAGGTTTTTGTTACGATAGGGGTGATTCCTACTGCACGATGCTTTGGAATGATTACTCCATCTACTCCACTAGCATCTGCTGTTCGTAATATAGATCCAAAATTATGTGGATCTTCAATACTATCTAAAATCAAGAAGAACGGCGTTTCTGTCTTCTCCTTTGCCTGTATCAGTAATTGATCCAGTGAAAGATACTCATAAGGCGTGATGGCTAGAACGATCCCTTGATGTACACCATGATCACTCAAAGTATCCAATTTTTGCTTTGGTACCCATTTAACTGGAACTGACTGCTCTTTAGCAATTGTTTTTAGCTCATCGATTTTTTCTCCATGGGCGTCTTCTTGAAGGAACAACTTGTTGCCACGTCCTTGTTGTAAAGCTTCAACCGACGCATGATGCCCAAAAATAAAATTATCTTCTAGTGATTCCTCTTCTGCTGATTTCATCACTGACTCGGGTCTGCTTGCTTTATTCTGTACAAATTTAGGTGACTTTTGTTGATTTTTTTTATTGCGTTTTGTGTAGTTGCGCTCGTTTTTTTCTCTACTCATTTTTTTCACCGACTTTCTGGATACACCAACGAATCAATTCTTCCATTCGTTCTGTTTGTTTTGTTAAATGCAAATACCCCATCAATGCTTCAAAACCTGTTGCAATCCGATAAGTAGCAATATCTGCATTTTTCGCACTTGTGTGACTTTTGGCATTTCTTCCTCTACGGTAGTAGATTTCCTCTTCTGCCGTCATTAACTGTTCTTCTAACATTTTTTTGATCAAATAAGCTTGCGCATTCGCTGAAACATAGCTTGTAGCTGCGCGGTGGAGTTTATTGGGCTTGGTTTCTCCTTGCTCGACCAAGTAATCTCTGACATAGATTTCATAGATAGCATCGCCTACATAAGCTAAGGCTAGTCCATTTAATTGTGTATAATCTTTCATGCTTCTCTTCTCCAACGAGTCCCTTGCGGTGTATCATCAAGCAAGATCCCCTTTTCTTTTAATAAGTCTCTGATTTCATCACTACGGGCAAAATCACGATTTTTTCTTGCTTGTGTCCGTTCTTCAATCAACTGTTCGATTTCTTCATCCAATAATTCAACGGAGGTAAATAAAATACCAAAGATCGATAGCCATTGTGTAAATAAAGCTTTTCCTTTTTCTAATACTGCAGCAGAAACTTCACTCTTTTCTAAGTACGTATTCAACCATTTCGCTAATTCATATACTACAGTGATCCCGTTAGCTGAATTGAAGTCATCATCCATTTCTTCAATGAAACGCTGCTCGATCTGGTCTAATTCCACTAAAAGATGCGCATCTGCTTCTAAATGTCCTATAGCCGTTGGCAAACGGAATTGAACATTATCGAACGTATTTCTTAACCGTTGTAAGTTCGTCGCTGCTTCTTTCATTGTCATCTCACTGTAACGAATCGGTCGACGATATTGGGTAGTTGCCATGAAGAAACGGATTACTTGCGGATCAACTGTCTGGATCAGTTCATGTACTGTAATGAAGTTGCCTAGTGACTTACTCATTTTTTGGTCTTCTTCACCGATCGTCACGAAGCCATTGTGCATCCAATAATTGGCAAATTTCTTGCCTGTTTTTGCTTCACTTTGTGCAATTTCATTTTCATGATGAGGGAATTCTAAATCTTGTCCACCACCATGGATATCAATTGTATCACCAAGATGTTTTGTTGCCATGACAGAGCACTCGATATGCCAGCCTGGACGTCCTTTGCCCCATGGGGAATCCCAAGAGATCTCTCCATTTTTCGCTTTTTTCCAAAGGGCAAAATCAAGAGGGTCTTCTTTTTGACTTTGCTCTTCTCCAGTACGTTGACTTGCACCGATCTCTAATTCATCAATGGATTGGTCACTTAGTTTTCCGTAAGATGTGAATTTTCTTGTACGGTAATAGACATCCCCATTTGCTTCGTACCCATATCCTTTTTCAACAAGCGTTTGGATGAATGAGATAATATCAGGCATGTGGTCCATCACACGGGGATGGAGTGTCGCTGGCTCCACATTCAATGCTTGCGTGTCTTCTTCAAACGCCTGGATAAAACGATCGGCTACTTCTGGCGCTGTCACGCCTAACTCATTTGCCACACGGATGATCTTATCATCGACATCTGTAAAATTGGAGATATAGTCGACTTGATAGCCTCGATACTCAAAATAACGACGGATCGTGTCAAAAGCAATCGTACTACGTGCATTGCCGATATGGATGTAGTTATATACTGTCGGTCCGCAGACATACATCCCCACTTTCCCTTCGTTGATTGGTGTAAATAGTTCTTTTTTTCTAGTTAATGTATTATAAATCTTTATCATTCTGATCTCCTCACTTTTTCACCTTTGATCCGTACCACTTTTGCAGGGATACCAACAGCTGTTGCATCATCTGGAATATCTTTCAAAACGACTGCTCCTGCGCCGATTTTGGCATTCTTACCGATAGTGACCGGCCCCAATATCTGCGCATTCGCAGAAAGCATCGCACCTTGTTTGATGGTTGGATGTCTCTTTCCTGTCTCTTTTCCAGTACCACCTAAAGTAACCCCATGGAAAAGGACCACGTCATCAGCCACTTCTGCTGTTTCGCCGATCACGATGCCCATCCCGTGGTCAATAAACACACCTCGTCCAATTTTTGCACCAGGATGTATTTCGATCCCTGTTATGAAACGCCAGAATTGTGCGTTGATTTTTGCCAGTAAATAAAGTCGATGCTCATATAAGTAGTGAGAGACTCGGTGCCAAAACAATGCGTGGAAGCCTGGATAAGTCAATACTACTTCTAAAGTCGAACGTGCAGCTGGATCATTTTTCTTGGCTGCCTCTACGGCACGGGTAAACCACCCCATCTGTTGTCACTCCTTCCTTCACTTTGTGTGTATGTATTTTCTTTTGGAAAAACAAATAAGCGCCTTTAAATAAGTTTCCTTATTAAAAGACGCTACTTGCGTGGTTCCACTTTTCTTTATAATCAAACACGATTACCTTTGACGGATAACGTTCGCGTTTACGTCCCTGACTACCTTACTGAAAGAAGCGAAAAACTCTTCTGATTCAATGTTCGTCAAGACCACTCCCAGAGGCATTTCAGTAAAAATTGATTAGCGACTTTCACCAGCCGTCGCCTCTCTTGAAATCAACGATTACCTACTTCTTTCTGTTCAACGTGTTTAATCTATAACTTGATTTAAATGTGCTAAGGATTTTTCACGTCCAAGCAATTCGATCGTTTCTGGTAATTCTGGACCATGCATTTGTCCAGAAACAGCGACACGAATTGGCATGAATAGATTTTTCCCTTTCACACCTGTTTCTTTTTGAACTGCTTTGATTGCAGCTTTGACTGTTGGTGCATCCACCACTTCCATTTGTTCTAATTGCGCTTTGAAAGCTGTCAGAACGGTTGGAACTGTTTCGCCAGCCAATACTTCTTTCGCTGCATCATTCAATACAGGATGTTCATTGAAGAACAATGCAGACATATCCACGATTTCAGCTGCATAACTCATTTGAGGTTGATACAGACTAACGATCTTTTTCACCCATTCGATTGTTTTTTCATCAGGATTTTCTTGAACACGTCCGTCAGCAATCAAATAAGGAAGACACATATCTGTTAGCTTATCTAAATCCATTTCTTTGATGTAATGGTTATTGACCCATTGTAGTTTCTTAGCATCGAACGCTGCTGGAGACTTACTCAAACGGTTTGGATCAAACATTTTGATCAAATCTGCTTGGTTGAATAGTTCATCTTCTCCAACTGGTGACCACCCCAATAAAGCAATAAAGTTGAACATTGCATCTGGTAAGTAGCCTAGTTCACGATATTGTTCGATGAATTGAAGGATCGATTCATCACGCTTACTTAGTTTTTTCCCTGTTTCTGTATTGATGATCAAGGTCATGTGGCCAAAAGTTGGTGGTGTCCAGCCAAACGCTTCATAGACCATCAATTGTTTTGGTGTGTTCGCAATATGATCGTCTCCACGCAAAACATGTGTGATCTTCATCAAATGGTCATCTACCGCTACAGCGAAGTTGTAAGTAGGCATGCCATCACGTTTTTGGATCACGTAGTCGCCACCGATATTATCTGATTCAAATGAGATATCGCCTTTGACCATGTCCGTGAATTTGTATTCTGTGTTACGAGGAACACGGAAACGAATTACAGGTTCTAAACCTTGAGCTTCTTTTTTTGCTTGTTCTTCAGGTGTAAGGTTGGCACAAGTACCAGCGTAATGTGGCATTTCTCCTCGTGCGCGTTGTGCTTCACGTTCTGCTTCTAATTCTTCTTCTGTACAATAGCACTTGTAAGCACGATTGCTTGCAAGTAATTGATCAATTAGAGGCTGATAGATTTCTTTTCTTTCTGATTGACGATACGGACCATATTCTCCAGGATTTTCAGGAGATTCATCCCAATCCATCCCTAACCAAGCTAGATTTTCCAACTGGCTTTTTTCACCGTCTTCAATGTTTCGTTTTTGGTCTGTATCCTCGATACGAATAATAAAATCTCCATCATTGTGGCGGGCAAACAAATAATTGAATAATGCTGTTCGAGCATTCCCAATATGCAAGTGCCCGGTTGGACTTGGTGCATAGCGTACGCGTACTTTCGTCATTTTCTTCCTCTTCTTTCAAACTAGTCTTTAAGAGCTATGGGCTGATTCATTTACGAACAAATGAACAAAACGATTTAGCAAGAGGCTATTTCATTTAATTGTTCCATAATTCTTTATAGGCTTTTCGACAAAAAATAAAAGCCACTCAGCCAAATTTTACCTTTTATAAGGTAAATAGTAAAGCCAACTGGTTGAAATTCCTTACCAGTTGGCTATTTTTATCGATTATTTTTGCTTATTTACTTTTTTCTGTTTCTTTTTTGTTGTCGATCCCGCGTCCAGCATGAGCTGGCTTAGCAAAAATCATTCGACCAGCCGCAGTTTGCAACGCACTCGTTACAACGACCTCAATGTGTTCATTCATATAATGCTGCCCGTCTTCAACAACGACCATCGTACCATCATCAAGATAAGCTACTCCTTGCTGACGTTCAGTTCCTGCCTTAACTACCAATACATTCATGTTTTCCCCTGGGATCACAACAGGTTTAACTGCATTTGCTAACGCATTGATGTTCAAAACTGGGACATTTTGAAATTCAGAGACTTTGTTCAAGTTATAGTCATTGGTTACGATCACACCGTCTAGTAATTTAGCTAATTTGATTAATTTACTATCCACTTCTGTGATATCTTCGAAGTCCCCATCATACATTTCAACAGATATTCCTTCTTCTTTTTGCAAAGCATTCAAAATATCTAACCCGCGACGTCCACGTACTCGCTTCAAGCTATCTCCTGAATCGGCAATATATTGTAATTCATACAAGACAAAATTCGGGATCATCAATGTGCCTTCTAAAAAGCCCGTTTTCGTGATGTCATAGATTCGTCCATCAATGATCACGCTGGTATCCAAGATTTTGTATTTATGGAAGTTTTCACCTTGTTTGCGTTCTAATAGCTGACTTTCTACCTCGCTAGCTGTTTCTTGTTCCGTTTTTTTATTTCGGGGCCCAAAGATTTTTTTCCACTCATCGATCCGAGTCGTCCCCATTCTCAAGCCTAGATAGCCTAAAATGACCATCAATAAGATCGGCAAGACACTATTAACAACTGGTATATTCGTATTGTACAGTGGCGTTGAAATAATCACACCTAATGTTAACCCGATGATTGCCCCGATCGCTCCAAATAAGAGATAGGTCAAGCTCACTTCACTTAATTTTTCTTCGATCTGTTTGATTACAGCTGAAATATGTTTTGCCAATAGCAAAGATAATAGAAAGAAAATAAGTGCGCCTAACAGGCTATTGGTAAATGTATTATTCAGCCATCCATTTGATTGTTGACCAACTGTCTGCCAAGCCGTAGGTAAAAAGGAAATCCCTAAGCTTGCGCCGACAATGACCATCAACAAGGTGATGACACGTTTTTGCATATTCGTTCCTCCATTTCATTCATTTGATTTTTGATTTTAGCGAAACACACGTTTTAATGTTTCAGCTAATGTGGCTACGCCCACTACTTCGATTCCCTGAGGCGGTTGCCATCCGCCAAGATTATTTTTTGGCAGATACACTTTTGTAAATCCTAATTTCTGTACTTCTTTGACCCTCTGCTCAATATGACTTACCCGTCTGATCTCACCAGTCAAACCGATTTCGCCAATAAAGCATTCTGTTGGCTGTGTCCCTTTTTCTTTGTAACTCGAAGCAATACTGATCGCAATAGCTAAATCAATGGCCGGCTCATTTAATTTTACCCCACCAGCCGCTTTTAAGTAAGCATCTTGATTCTGCAACAATAAGCCTGCTCTTTTTTCTAGGACAGCCATGATCAGTGAGACTCGGTTAAAATCTAAGCCAGTCGTTGTTCGTTTTGCGTTTCCGAACATCGTGGGTGTCACAAGCGCTTGGATCTCTACTAAAATAGGACGAGTGCCTTCCATCGCCACCACGATGGCTGAACCGGTTGCGCCTTCTAAGCGCTCTTCTAAGAAAATCTGCGAAGGATTCGCCACTTCTTCCAGTCCATGCTCGTGCATCTCAAAAATGCCAATTTCATTTGTCGAACCAAATCGATTCTTCACCGCTCTTAAAATACGGAAACTATGGTGTTGTTCTCCTTCGAAATAAAGAACCGTATCTACCATGTGTTCGAGCATTCTTGGACCTGCAATCGACCCTTCTTTTGTGACATGTCCAACGATAAAAATAGCGATACCGTTCGTTTTGGCAATTTTTAATAATTCTGCAGTCGTTTCCCGCACTTGACTCACGCTACCTGCTACACTCGTGATATCCGGTTGTGTCATTGTTTGGATGGAATCAATAATGACATAATCAGGAGAGATTTGTTCAATTGCTCGGCTGATCTCATTCATATCTGTTTCTGCGTATAAATAAAATTCCGTGTTGATTGATCCTAGACGTTCCGCACGTAGCTTGATTTGCTCAGCACTTTCTTCACCAGATACATACAATACTTTACCACCAATGTCTGCAAGTTGTTGTGAAACTTGTAATAACAACGTCGATTTCCCGATACCTGGATCTCCACCGATCAAGATCATTGATCCTGGAACAACGCCGCCGCCTAATACTCGATTCAATTCAGCAAGTTTCGTTTTTACCCGTGATTCTTTTTTGGGGATGACTTCCGCAATTTTAGTTGGCTTCGCTTTTTCACCAGTTAAGCTCGTCCTAGTTCTGCGATCGCTAGTATCCTGCTCAATTTCTTCCACCATCGTATTCCATTTTCCACAATTCGGGCATCGCCCTAAAAATTTAGGCGAAACATACCCACAGTTCTGACAGACAAATTGCACTTTTGCTTTTTTTGCCATCGTCTCGCCTCCTTAAATTATCTTTTTAAATTTAACTCTACCTTAAATCAATGTTGGTTGGATGAACCAAAACCGCCTTGACGGGCATTTTCCGTCTGATCTTGATCTGCTTTTAAGAACGGTAGGAAGATTCCTTGACCAATCCGCTCACCTTTTTTGATGACTACATCTTTGAAGCCGAAGTTGGTGAACTGGAACATGATATGTCCTTCATTTGCTTCATTGTTGTAATAGTCACTGTCGATCACACCCACACCATTGGTCAAGATCAAAAAGCGTTTTAACGGATTACTTGAACGGTTCGCTAACTGTAAGAACTCCTCTTCCCCCATGTATGCCTTGATACCCGTTGGCACGAGTACGGGTTTGATTTTTTTCTCTTCGTCTGCCACCATGTTATTTTTCAATACCTCAGTCATTGCTGCCATTCCTTGCTTTAGTCCCGCTTTCCATACACTTGGGATCACAATTTCTTCTGCCGCTTCAAAATCATAGCCTGCAGCATGATGTGTGGCTCTTTTTGGCAAGTTTATTTGTTGCTCTGCATAAGTTGATATAACTTCAAATCCTCTTTTTTTCACCGAATTTCCTCCCAGAATAAACTATTTTTATTTTAACATATTCATTGGAACAAAAGCTCTTCTTTAAAAATTCTTCATGAAATTCTGTTATGCTGAAGAAAATCACCATTTCTACTGAAAAAATTAGATTTTTAACATGACTTTATGGTACAAAACAAGTAGAATAGAACGAAATCTATCAGTGTAAATAATTATAGAGGTGTCACATGCGAAAAGAAGTTATCAAAGCCAATCGAATTGTTATTAAAGTCGGAACAAGTACGTTGATCTATCCTAATGGGACAATCAATCTAGCTGCCATCGATCAACTTGCATTTGTTCTATCTGATCTGCACAATCGTGGAAAAGAGGTCGTCTTAGTCTCTTCTGGTGCTGTAGGTGTCGGGATGCATAAAATGAATCGCTCGACTCGCCCTGCTACCATTCCTGAACAACAAGCCATAGCGGCAATCGGTCAAGCTGAATTAATGAACATCTACAATCAGCGTTTTACTGTCTACAATCAGCAAACTGCCCAAATCTTAGTTACTAGAGATGTGATCGATTTTCCGGAAAGCAGAAAGAATGTTGTAAATACGTTGGAGCAGTTATTAGCGATGGGCACGATCCCGATCGTTAATGAGAATGATACTGTAGCCGTCGATGAATTAGATCACTTAACAAAATTCGGCGACAACGACCAATTGTCTGCCATTGTTACAAAACTGATCAATGCGGACTTATTGATCGTCTTATCCGATATCGATGGCTTTTATTCAGATAATCCGACAGTCAATCCCAATGCTAAAATGTACCAAACTGTTACGGCAATCGATAATACACTAATGGAACAAGCCGGTGGTGCAGGTTCGACCTTTGGAACTGGCGGCATGCATAGTAAATTAAAAGCCGCCCTACGTATTTTTGAAGCACAAAGCACGATGATCTTGGCAAATGGAAAAGATCCTAAGATCATTTTTGACCTATTAGCTGGAAAAGAAATTGGCACACTATTTAAGGAGGAACAGTCATGACTGATTTAAACCAACTTGGAAAAGATGCAAAGAAAAGTGCCCATACACTCGCATTGATGAGTACTGAGCAAAAAAATTCTCTATTGAAACAAATGGCGTTGACGATCAAAAAAAATCAAGGCGCACTGTTAGAAGCCAACCAGAAAGATTTAGCACAAGCTGAAGAAAATGGCATCAACGAAACGATGCTAGATCGCTTACGTCTAACACCGGAACGAATCCATGCAATGGCAGAAGAAATGAACAAAGTCGCCCAATTAGATGATCCTATTGGAAAAGTAGATCAAATGTGGACCAATGCTGATGGTCTCTTGATTGGGAAAAAACGAGTGCCACTTGGTGTCATCGGGATCATCTATGAATCCCGACCAAACGTCACTACTGATGCAGCCAGCTTGGGTTTTAAATCAGGAAATGCGGTCATCCTACGTGGTGGAAAAGAAGCCTTCTCCTCAAATCAGTTGTTGGTTCAATTACTGCAACAAACATTAGTGAGCGCTGGACAATCCCCTTATGCCATCCAATTTGTTGATGACACGTCACATGAAACAGCAGAACAATTGATGAAATTAACCGACTACTTGGATGTTTTGATTCCTCGTGGTGGTGCAAATTTGATCCGTCGCGTCAAAGAACAAGCAACAGTACCGATTATTGAAACAGGCACAGGAAACAACCATGTCTATATCGATAAGGATGCCCAATTGTCTATGGCGGTTGAGATCATTGTCAACGCCAAGGCCTCTCGTCCTTCGGTATGCAATGCAGCAGAAACCTTACTGATCCATTCAGAAATTGCACCTTTCTTTTTACCAGTCATTGAAAAAGAACTCGTTGAACATGGCGTTTCCCTGCGCGCAGATGCTCGGGCTATGGACTACCTAGAAACCGCTACGCTAGCAGAAGAAAGTGATTGGGATACCGAATATCTGGATTATATTTTAGCAATAAAAGTGGTTGATTCCTTAGATGATGCAATCACACATATCAATCAGCATAATACGAAGCATTCTGAAGCCATCGTCACAGACAGTTACCAAGCCAGCCAACGCTTTTTAAATGAAGTTGACGCCGCCGCTGTCTATGTCAATGCCTCTACTCGCTTCACAGATGGCGCTGTCTTCGGCTTTGGTGCAGAAATCGGCATTTCCACACAGAAACTACATGCGCGTGGCCCAATGGGGTTGAATGAATTGACTTCCACCAAATATGTCATTTATGGAGATGGTCAAATCCGTTAAATTGTTTCACACGAAACATTTACGTGCTTCAAAATAAACTATGCTAAATCTTCTTTTTAGTATGTATGTTGAAAATTTTATTTAGAAAGGTCCCACTATGTTTGAAATTCTAAAAATTTTCTTTGTTTATATCGTTTCCTTGAATCTCTCTGCTTTTTTAGGTGTTGGCCTTTTAGCTCTTTTTTTCCAGTTTAAAAAAAGAAGCTTGCGAAATGCGCAAGCAAAGTGGAGTAATTATCTGCAACGAATTGGTCCAAAAGGAATGGTTCGGCGCTTATACCTCAGTTATATGATTGCTTTAAGTGCCCTAGCTATACTCAATTACACTTTTGCTTTTAACCAATCGATTGCTTATACGATCACTTTACTGATTGCAGGTATCTTCCATCTTTCGTATAAATACCAATTAAATAAGAGTAACCTTACCAATCGATTCAAATAATGGATACAAACAGTAAGAAAATCAGTCATTTTATCAATTAAGAAAAGAGATAGAGACAAAAGTCGGTTAGATTTGAGAAATTGAAGAAAAAATGAGGTTGGGACAGAAGTGTTTAACTCCGAGAAATAAGAAGAAATTCACGAAAATTGCTTTTCAAATTTTTGTGAATTTCGGCTTATTTCCGAAGGAGTTGCTTCTGCTCCCACCGTTTATTCGTTTTTAAAGAATGAGACAAAAGTGTTTCTTACTTTTGTCCCACACTCGTTTTTTTTGAAATTTCCAAAGATTTCCCCTTGAAACAAAACACTTCTGTTCTAGTTCTAGCTTCTCTTACAGTCTTCTCAAAAATATTCTTTACCCAATATTCTTAGCATATTTTTTACAATCTATTATTAATAACTTTCACCTTCATGGTCCAAAATAGCAAAACCATCAAATGCTTCCCCATCGTAATAGCGCAAAAGTTCATCCATTGACAAATTCATCGTTTTTTCTTTTTCTTCTTCCACTTCAGCAAGCAATTGTTCACGATAGGCTTGGTATAATTTCGCCAATTTCTGCTGCATCACTTTTCTCGACTCGCCAGTTGCGTTAAGTGTAGGTAGTTCTTTTAGATAGCCTTGATACACAGGACGGCCATCTACCAATTCAATAGGAAGCTCAATATACGTTAGGCCAACTTCTTTAAAATACTCTTCTAACATGTTTTCCCCTCCCTTTCTCCCTTGGATTGTATCTCATAACTGCTCGACTTTCCAGTAAAGTAAAAAAAGACCTTGCCTTTTTTGCGTATTTACGCAAAAAGCAAGATCCTATCAAACTTATTCTTCCCCTTCACTTGTGACAAAATAGTTGCGATGATAAATGATACACACTACGCTGATCACCACAATGATTGCCGCAAAATAAAACGCATAACTTTCTCCCATTTTTTCACCAATCTCACCGGCAATAAACGGAGCCAGTGCCCCACCAAAGAAACGGACAAAGCTATAACTTGAAGAAGCAACGTTTCGTTGCAACCCAGGTATTTC
Source organism: Enterococcus sp. BSD2780061688st2 D3 (assembly GCF_005844145.1). NCBI lineage: Bacteria > Bacillati > Bacillota > Bacilli > Lactobacillales > Enterococcaceae > Enterococcus > Enterococcus sp. BSD2780061688st2 D3. The sequence continues at coordinate 54,194 of NZ_SPHN01000010.1, read as the reverse complement.
CATTGCAATCGTTGTTAGCAATGTATTGATGATCCCTTGGAAAAAACCAGAAAGAACAATACTGATTGGTACAAGTACTTGGAACGATGCGCCTGCTCCCAATAATGCCAAACAAATGATGAAGAAAATAAAAGCAACTAAAATCGTGCGGTAAGTCGTGAATTTTTTTTCTAGTGCTGGTGCAACGAAAATAGAAGCAATCGCTAATAACACACCCCAGCCAAAGAAAACAAAACCGACTTCTAATTCGCTATAGCCTACCAATAAGAAAGGTGCATAAGCCAATAACGTAAAAAATCCAAAATTGTATAATAAAGCAATCAAACCAACGGAGCGTAACTTATGGTTGCTTAATGCTTTCACGCCTTCCCAAAAGCCAACTTTTGTTTTTGGCTTTTCAGCTTCTGGTAAAAGAAATGCTAGTGCAATAAATCCTAAAAACATCAAAGTTGCTACTCCATAAAATGGATAACGCCATGAACCACTTCCTAAAATACCACCAACTAAGGGACCGACTGCCATTCCGCAACCCAAAGCAGCTTCATACATCATGATCGCTTTTTCTGTATTCCCCACCAAGATACTAACAATCGTTGCTAGTGCGGTTGAAACAAATAATGCATTTCCGACACCCCAACCGGCACGCAAGCCAATCAACGTATTGATATTATTAGATAATCCACCAAGTCCAGCAAATATAACAATGATAAATAATCCTGCCATCAATGTTTTTTTCAAACCGATACGACTTGATAAAAAGCCTGTAAATAGCATAATTACTCCAGTAACAAGCATATAACTAGTAAATAATAACGTCGTTTGAGCAGGTGTTGCATCTAATTGTGCAGCTATTGTCTTCAAGATTGGATCGACCAGACCGACCCCCATAAATGAAATCATGCATGTAGCAGCTACGACAAGTGCCGAATTTTTTCCTTTTATTTGTTCACTTATTTCTAATTGATTCTCCAAGTTTCCCATTCCTTTCTTTCTATATAGCATCATACATGATTTATTTTACATGTCAATATGCACATGTAAACTTAAGAAGAAAGAATGTGCTATAATAAAAAGAAATCAGTCAGGAGGTATCGTATGAATACTTTAGCCTATATCTTATTGTGCGTTCTTTTGTCTAAACCTCGATCAGGTTATGAATTGAAACAACTTATTACGATTTTTTGGGAAGCTCACCACAGCCAGATCTATACTACCTTGGCAAAATTAGACCAGAAAGGGTATATCACTGTTCTAGAAATTGAAGAACATTCCCAAAAAAAGATTTATACGCTAACCGATGAAGGACGTTCTTTAGTAGAAGAATGGATCAAAGAAGAAACTCCTGCTCCTACGCAAAAAGACGAATTTCTAGCCAAAATCTACGCCTTCTCAACCTTAGATAAAACAACAGCAACTGGATTGCTTTTTACACGTGAACAGCAATTGAACAAAATCATGCAAAAAAACCAAGCAAAATTGGTCGATCTTTCGATTGATAAACGAGAAGAATTTGGTCGTTATGTCGTAATCCAGCGTCGAATCTTACTTTGCCAACAAGAACTTGAATGGTGCCAACAAGTACGAGAAATGATGCAAACCTTTTTCGATTAAATAAAAAAAGCCCCTCACTATTGAAACGCCCCCGCAAGTTAGAAGTCCAACTTAGAGAGCCGCTCCAATGAAGAGTCGGCTTTTTTTACATCTATTGAATCATTACATACCTTTTGTTAATTTTGGATTTTACTTAATACACTTCTAGAAATTGGACCAACGATCAGTAATTGCAAAGGCAATGCAGCAATCACATTCATTTTCCAAGCATTTAAATATGAAGAAAGTAATTGATCTGGAATACCTTGTTCAAGGATGATACCAAATAAAGACATGCAAGTAACCATTCCTAAGACCATTAGACAAGAAATCGTCACGATCATCTGAAACTTGCTTTCTGGATTAACAGGTAGCTTGAAAGCTATTTTTTTTGCAATAACTCCAATGATAAACACATCTAAAATGAAGGCAACAACGAATCCAGGTACTAGACCGATTAAAAGACTAGAAAATTGCAAGTCTCCATGAAGCCATAGATTGTACACACTCATTCCTAATACCATCAAGAAACACATCATTGTTGTAAAAATTATTCCTTCTTTTTTGTTTGTAGGCAAATATACCACTCCTTTATTTTTGTCACGAAGGTCATCGTAGCACATTTAAAACTTTTGTGTAAGTATTTTTTTTCAAATAAAAAAAGAAAGCCCTTTTACGACTTATGCTTCATCTACCTGTCAGTCTACTGACCTGATAATAAAGAAATCAATCGAAAAGGGTCTTCTTTTTATTTAGTTAGTGAAACAAGCGGACTAATACCCGTAAAAACCTATTCCTTCATATTTCCAACCTAATGGCGTAAGGAAATCTCTTTCAGAAGCGCTTAGAGTATAGTGATGTGTTCCAGTTTTTTCATTTGGATTAAACAGGCGATAAATCGGTTTGGACCCCCCAGAATAGAAGCTCAATCCTTCATAACGCCAGCCCAATGGTTTTAGAAAGTTGATTTCTGATTGTGCCATTGTATAGTGATGGTCTCCGCTATAAGGGTTATACATCCGATAAACCGGTTGGCCACTATTCGGTGCTTGCCAAGCAATCCCTTCATATTTCCAGCCCACTTTTGGCAAATAATCTTTTTCTCCAGCATTCAATGTATACAAATGTTCACCTGTATGTCTATTGTAGAGGCGATACATTGGGGAAGTTGACACCTTCGCTGTATCATATTGGGTCAAATTATAGGTTTCGATGACACTATTCAATGTGGACCCATAATTTGGCGCAGTCGCATAACGACCAGTCAACCAAGCTGTTGCATCTTTGTATGATTTGGTATTACTTTTCCAAGCACCAGAGTAGTAATATACACCAGATTGGAAAGAAGTCGTTTTTAATACTTTGGCATTGTCTTGCAATGACTCCTTATAGGAAGGATATTTTCTAAATGCTGCATTGACAGTGATCCACTGCCCATTTACATATTCAGAAGTTGGCATCGTGACAGATTGCCCTTGGTAATTCCCTTTGATCCCAAATAAGTTATAGTTTGGAGCTGCGGACAGTGTGCTTTTCCCCCAACCACTTTCTACAATCGCTTGGGCGATCATAACTGATGCATATAAATCATTTTCATTCGCTAGACTTTGAGCGGAAGAAGCAATGCTATCGATAAATGCTTGCTGCGAAGTGTTGGCAACTCGAGCTGACCGCGCCATCACACCATTTGTAAATTCAGATAAATCTGCTTGGTGCGTATGTGTGATCGTTTGTCCATCCGTCAATTGATTTGTGATTTCTTCTGCTGTTTCTGGATTTTCGTTTGTTGGTGTTTCACTTGCTGCTGTTTCATTTGTTGCCATTTCATTTGTAGCGGAAGTATCCGTTACTGTATCTGTTGTACTTACAGCCTCCGTTGTTTGTGTTAGAACACTAGCACTTGTTTCGGTTGTTTGTACTTCATTCATTTGATTGACTTCAGTAGTCTCAGAGGTTGATGATCCGATTTCTTCTGCTAGAACGGTTGCATTGGTGACAACTAGGCTCCCTAAAATAATCGTACTTAGTAGAAAACTTCTAAATTTCATGACACTCTCCTTATTGATTCTTTTTATTATCTGAATGTTGTATAGTCTAAATGTTGAATTTTATGGTTAAAATAGTAACTATTCTAAAAAAATTCTCATAAATCCTACACATTAATCAGTATACATGAAATAAAGAAAAAATGGTTACGTTTACTTCAAAAAAAAGAAGAAAGAGGAAAAGCCTCACTTTCTTCTTTGATCTGTGAACAAACATCAACCGCATCACTAGTAGCAGAAAAATTTCTCGAACATCTAAAAAAGCATCCCAATCAACGCTCTCTAAATCAGGTTTTCGACAGACTCTCGAATAAACAGCGGGAGCAGAAGCAACTCCTTCGGAAATAAACGGCGTCCAAAAGCCAGTTTTTTTCGGGAATTTCAAAAAAAAAGGTCGAGACAAAAGTAAGAAACACTTTTGTCTCGACCTCCTACGCCATCTGGAACACTTTTCTTATTGGGTTACTTCATTAACTCTCTTAAGCCTTCTTCTAAAGAAATCAACGGTTTTTCTAATGCTTTTTCAAAATCATCAGACACAACATTTAGTTGGCCATTTTTGATATCCTCTTGGATAGCTGCAAACATTTGTGCCGCTGTTTCAGGATAGCCTGCTTCTTCCAAGTGTTTCATAAATCCCTGATTGTCAGTTTGAATGATTTCAATCGGTTGATCTACCACTTGTTTCAACGTTTGACCTAGTTCTTCATAAGTGACTGGTTTTCCTGATAATTCTAGTACTTCTGGAAATGCAGAACCTGCTACTGCTTTAGCCGCCACTTCTGCGTATTCGCGTTTGAGCGCCCATCCTGTTTTTCCGTCACCTGCAGCATAAACAAAACGACCTGTCTTTAAAGCAAGTTCGATAATTGGCCATTCATTTTCTAAATACCAGTTATTCCGCAAAAAAGTATGGGGAATACCAGAATCTTTGATCACTTTCTCTGTAAATTGATGATCGGGAGCTAAGATACTAGTTGAATGATCTGCATCTGCAAAGCTAGTATACGCAATATAAGAGACACCACTTTCTTTCGCAGCCTTCACTACATTCTCATGTTCCTCTTGACGATTCCCCGGTGCACCAGAAACAAAAAGCAAACGATCGATTCCTGTCAATGCCTTCTTCATCGACGAAAGATCAGAATAATCACCAATTCGAACATTCAACCCTTCATTTTTTAACCCTGCTCCTTTTTCTTCACTCCGAGCAAGCACATAGATTTCTTCATTTGGAACAAGCTCTTTCAAATAATTTACAGCGTATTTCCCAAAACCACCAGTTGCTCCTGTTACTAAATAAGTCATATTGACCACTCCTTTGATTGTCTAACTATTTCTTAAATTTCTAACCTGTACATTTATAAGTTACACCATTATCTTAAAGAGTATGCTAAGATAAGTCAAGAGAAAAACTACCAGGAGGTATTCCTATGAAATATTCTTTACAATTCAGTGATGCAATCCATATTTTAGCCTACATTGAAATCTTCCAAGACAGCAATCTATTATCAAGTGAAATGATTGCCAAAAGTATCGAAACTAGCGCAGCAAATGTCCGAAAAATCATGAGCAAACTAAAAAAATCTGGACTGATTATTACTCAAAATGGCAAAGCAGCTCCTTCTTTAGCAAGAAAACCAGAAAAAATCACGCTACTTGATGTGTATCAAAGCATTGAAGGCAACACAAACTTGATCCAAGTCGACCCAAAAACCAACCCAAATTGTGTGGTGGGCGCCAATATCCAAGAAGCTTTGACAGAAAGCTATTCTCGATTACAAGAAAAAGTGGAACGAGAAATGGAACAAATGACTTTAGCAGAGTTGATCCATAAAATTGCTGTACTAGAAAATGAGCATCGCCCAGAAAATCAAGAAATCATTGAAAAATTTTTGTAGGTTAAATTCTCGACAAAGTTCTTATTCATTTTCTATTAAATAACAATAGTATTATGAAAAAAATACTGTTTTACTTTCTATTATCCGTTAAACTTATTAAGTAAAAAAGTTTTAAGGAGGAATTTACTTTGAAAGATTGGCAAAGTTATTTTTTAGAAAAGACATTAGACTTAGGTTACTCTTATTTTTTAGAAAAGCGTGTCCTTGAGTTTACGATTGAAAAACAACAAATGACCGCTAAAATCACGGATGATACAGAGAAAAATGCCATGATTCTTTTAGATGATACACATCAGATCTTACACACAACCTGTGATTGCCTGTGCCCATCTGTAAAACAATGTCCCCACTTAGTTGCGCTCTTATTCGAATATGAAACGCATTTTCCCAAAGAATGCGAGCGAGAGATAGCACAATCGATCACTCATGCAGATGACACGCAGATCCAAAGTTTTTTGACTATTGTTTTACAAGAGAATCTGCGGTTGGCGCAACGCTTTTACCGGCATATTTCACTAGATGGATCAGCAGCGCCTGCTCATTCCGACACAATTATCACGACTCATAAAAATAACATTGATGGCGATACCCATTCTGAAAGAATTGACGTATCCATAACAGAGATGATCCTCTTTACAGAGTTACAAGTGAAACGTTCAATTAAACAGAAGAAAATTTTACATGGTTTTGAAATAGTCAATGCAGTCATTAAAATAATCGACTTTTCAGAAATTTGTTATTCTGCTCAAGCAATTGATCACTTGCTGACCCATTGTTATACCTCTTTAAAAATACTGTTCCGTTATGCTACAGCAAGAGAAGAAGAAGAGTTGATCCAAAGACTTACCGCTCAAGCAGGCGATCCACAACGAATCTATTCTAATTTATACATACATAAACTCTTGAATGAGAAAATAGGCAGTCATTCAGAAGATACGGGTTACGCTAGTAATACCCAGAAAAAAAAGAATCCAGCAACCCCAAAACGGTTTCTTTCAGTGAAACAGATGGAAATGCTGAATTATTCGGCCAATCAGATCCACTATGCGGTCAAAGAAAACTGGTCTTCTCCTACTGCACGTTCGCAATATGTGGACTATCTCAAAAAAAAGAAGGCGTATGCTGAAGCTGTCACTGTATTGAAAGCAAGCATCGAAATGGATAATCATTCTCCAGATTTGGTTTTACTACATCGTTATTCCCTAAAACGACTTTACCAAAAATTAGGCAACATACAGGAATACGCAAATCAAATCTATCGCTTATTGATTGAAAATAGTGTAGTAGATATGAATTTGATCCATCAATTGAAAAAAGTTTGTACACCCGAAGAATGGGAAAAACGTAGTACCGACTTATTCGAAAAATTACGAAACCATGTCGGTGTGGGCTTATTCTATTCACAAGAAAAGCGCTATGATTTACTGCTGGATTATGTACTTAAAGCACCTGGACTAGAAGATGCGAGCCATTATTTCATTTATTTGAAAAAGCATGCACCAGATGCCCTTTTACAGAAATATGAATATGAACTGCGAAAGATGGCCCAGCCAACCGGTACTCGAACGCATTATCACAAAATTGCTCGATTAATCACAGAAATGGCTAGCTTACCAAATAGTATCGTTTCCGCTCAACTCTTGATCAAAGAATTAAAGGAAAAGTATCCTCGACGAAAAGCCCTACTTGAAGAATTAAAATTAGTTGAAAAGAAACTATAACGAGGAATGACTACCTGCTCATATCATCTGGCGGTGGCTTGTCCCCTTTTTAGTACCACTTACTTTTAAGGTGACAGGTCATCTTCGGTATCTTTTTTATAACGATCGTTTTTATAGGGAGACCATTTAAAAAAATTCATTTGTTAAACTTTTTGTTTCACTATATACTTATAGACAATCCTGTTATATTACCTATATCTCCTGGATAAGGAAAGGAATTTTTATGATTTCAAGCAAATATACCATTCGTGAAAGTAACCAAGCGAACATTCTTAAAGCCATCATCGACAAACAAGAAGTCTTTAGAGCTGAGTTAGCTGCTACCACTGGTTTGAACAAAGCTTCTGTTTCAGACATCACCAAAAAATTGTTGGCTGATCAACTAATCATTCAAACTCGTATTGGGAATGCCTCAATCTCTGGTGGCAGAAAGCCGATCATGTTGACATTCAATCGAAAAGTTGCCACTGCTCTTTCTTTTGATGTCGGCTATGACTATCTAGAGGGGATGTTGTCTTATATTGATGGCACGCCGATTGCTACGGTCGAAAAAGAGAGAATCTCTGTTGATTCGACAAACGTAGTTGCACTTTTGCAAACAGCGATTGCTGACTTGATGACACATAACCCATCCACGCCGTATGATATCGTAGGTGTGACGATTGGCATCCACGGGGTCATCTTGGATGAACAAGCAATTTTTACCCCTTATTATGATTTAGACACGATTGATTTGAAACAGCAATTGATGGATCACTACTCATTCCCGGTTTTTATCCATAACGAAGCGAATCTAGCTGCTTTAGGTGAATATACTTTTTCTTCTCCCTTACAAAATTTGATCAGTATCAGTAGCCATAGTGGCATTGGTTGCGGCATTGTGGAAGACGGGATTTTAAAAATCGGTAAACATGGCAAGTCTGGAGAGATCGGCCACACGATTTTGTATCCCAACGGCATCCCTTGTCCCTGTGGCAATCATGGTTGTTTAGAACAATATGCTTCAAACAAAGCCATCTATGAAGAATTTGCGCACAAAAAAAACCTTGAATATGCGAATTCAGACATCATTGCGACTTATGCGAATCAAGCAGATCCTGATGCACTTCATTTAATAAAAAAAAATGCGGAATTGTTAAGTATTGGTATCAATAATATCAGTATGATCTATGATCCTGATATCATCGTGGTCAACAGTCCCCTCTACCGTAAATTGCCGATAATGATCGACTATATCAATAACGCCCTAAGCAGTCGCTTTACAAAAGAAATCATTGTTCGAAATACACTTCTCGGGGAAAAAGCAATTCTCTTCGGCGGCGTAGCTGTCATTGCTCAACACTTCTTGAACATCCGCAAATTAAAATTTAAAGAATGTGGGACAAATCTAAAAATCAGTTTTGCTACAGACTCTCGAATAAACAGCGGGAGCAGAAGCAACTCCTTCGGAAATAAGCCGAAATTCAAAAAAATTTGAAAAGCAATTTTCGCTAATTTATTCTTATTTCTCGGAGTTAAACACTTCTATCCCAGCCTCTCTCAAATAAACGGCGTCCAAAAGTCAGGTTTTTCGGAAATTGAAAAAAAACGAGCAATACAAAAAGCGTATTGTTCGTTTTTTTTCAATTTCTCAGACCTAAACGACTTTTGTTCGACCTCTTTTTTCGAATATACAGCGTAAAGACAATTCCTTTTAAAATAAGCCTAGATCCAAACAAATAACTTTTTTGTCCTTCCTTTTCCACGGATTGTTCTGAGTGGATCCTTTATCGTTTTTTCAGATAAAAGAAGAAGTCCGATTGATTTTTTCCAAATAACTTGTCACTTCACGTAGCAACTGAAGTTTACGGAAATGACTGATTTTATTTTTTCTAGTAAACACTTGATAATGATTCTTTCTAATAGCCTCCAGCTGCTCCCGATAAATAAACGCTGCAGCTGTTAGTGCCAGCTGACAATCTTTGTGGATCAATGGTAGCATTTCAAAGGATTGCCTATACCGTTCTTCTGCTTGCACAGCCAGAGATTCCCATAAAGCAATAAAAGCTGGTGTAGCTGTTTTATTTTTCAACATTTCTTCTGTTACTTGAAATTTTTCCATCTCTTCTTTTGGTAAATATACTCTGCCCATTTGGTAATCTTCCCCTACATCACGCAAAATATTGGTCAGCTGCATCGCCTCACCTAATTTTTTTGCTGGTTCAGCTATTTTAGTTGCTTGGTCCGTCAACAATGGCAGCAACATTAGCCCCACGCTTCCAGCTACATAGTAACAATAGTCCTCAAGTGCCTTCATATCCTTTGGTTGTGTAAATGATATATCTTTTCATTGACCATTGAGCATGTCGTAAAAGGGTGCTAAATCCATCGGAAAATTTGCAAACACCACAGCTAATGCACGCCAGATAGGAGTATTGGGTACTTTTCCTGCTTCAAAATCGGTTAATTGCTGTTCTAATTGATCCAACCCTTCAACATTTCCTTCCAAGTCAATAAGATCATCTGCTTGGCGGCAAAAAGCATAGATAGCATAAACACTTTGTGCCTTTCTTTTTGGCAGTTGAGAAAAAGCAGTATAGAATGATTTGGAATGTTGTTTGATGACTGCTTCACAGTAAGTAAAATCCGCTTGATAGACCTCAAATAATCGTTCATTGTCGCCTGTCATCTTTCAGCACCTCCTCTACCGCTAGCTTCGCACTTTGCATCACGATCGGTACACCTGCGCCTGGATGGGTACTGCTTCCACAGAAATATAAATTTTTTGCCGCAGAAAACTTGTTATGCGGACGGTAGTAGTTACTTTGTTTCAATGTCGGCTTCAATCCAAAGGTTGCACCATTGTATGCATTGAACTGTTTTTCAAAATCCTTTGGTGTCATATACGTTTCCGAGACGATGTGCGCTTCGATATCTTTGAAGAGTGTCTTCTCTTTGATTAACGTCAAGACCTTTTGCCGATACTCTTGAACGATCTCATCTGACCAATCCTCATACATCGATAACTCCGGAACAGGGACCAATACATATAGCCCTTCCTGTCCTTCAGGGGCAAGTGTTTGATCCATCAATGATGGACGATACAAATAAAAGGATGGGTCCTCCGGCAACTTACCGATCTCAAATAGATCATCCACATTTTGCTTAAAATCATCGGCAAAATAAATACTATGCAGTTGCTCTTCCGGATAGCGTTTATCTAACCCTAAGTACATCAAAAAGCAGGAACAAGAATACTCCATGCTCTCGATTTTTTTATTCGTATATTTTCCTCTTTTGCGTTCATCTGGAATCAGTTCTTGCATCGCATAAGGGAAATCAGCACCGCAAACAATCGCATCAGCTGTAACTTGTTTTTTTCCAATACGAACTCCTTTAGCTACTTTGTTTTCGATGATCAGTTCATCGACAGGCGTTCCATATTCTATTTTCCCGCCTAATTCTACAAATAACTTAGCCAAAGAAGTCGCTAACGTGTACATGCCACCTTCAATAAAATACACACCATAAAATAACTCGATCATTGGAATGATCGTATATAATGATGGTCCTTGGTAAGGAGAAACACCAATATATAATGTTTGAAATGCCAGTGATTTTCTTAATCGTTCATCTTTCACGAATTTTGAAATAGATGAATATGCATCACTGAATGTGCGCAAGCGAATCCCTGCCCACAATGATTTAGGATTATAAAAATCCCAGAATCCGCGAAAAGACTTGGTTATAAAAGCTTCTTTGGCAATCGTATAACGTTTGTAGATATCGGCTAAAAAAGCCATATATCCTTGAGCATCTTCTGATGATATGTCTTCTAACGTTCGCATTAACTCAGTTAAATCATTGGAAAATTCAAGAGGACGCTCCTTGTTGAAATATAATTTGAGCATCGGATCAACTTTTTTCATTGGGATATAGTCATCAGGGTCTTTTCCACAAAATTCAAAAACTTCACGATAGATTTCGGGCATCATCACGATAGTTGGTCCTAAATCAAAAGTAAAGCCATCTTTTTTGATTTGGTTCATTTTCCCACCAGGCTGACTTTCTTTTTCGTACAGTGTTACTGCATAACCTAATTTTTGTAACCGAACTGCGGCACTTAGACCGGCGACTCCTGCGCCTATTACGAGAATCTTTTTCATGGGATCACCTACATCTCTTTCTTTATCACTCGATCAATTTTAGGATATCATTAAATTTATCAAGCGATAAACTAATACGCTCAAAAATCTGTTTTATTGAATAAACACTTTTAAGTAATCCAAGAATTATAAAAAGATCTACGTATTTTCTTAGGATATCGGTATATTCATAAAAACGTATAGATGAAATTGAAGCAACTTTTGAGGAGAAAGAACATTACCTAAAAACCAACTCAATAACAAAAAAAGTGTAAACAAACTCGAGACAGCCATCGGTAGCTGAGCTTGTTTACACGTTTTTTATTGTTTGTCCTGACGGAAAAAATTCCAGCTGATACAATCATTGATAGAGGTCGAGACAAAAGTCGTTTAGGTTTAATAAATTGGTGAGGAAAACCTGACTTTTGGACGCCGTTTATTTGAGAGAGGCTGGGATAGAAGTGTTTAACTCCGAGAAATAAGAAGAAATTAGCGAAAATTGTTTTTCAAATTTTTGTGAATTTCGGCTTATTTCCGAAGGAGTTACTTCTGCTCCCGCCGTTTATTCGAGAGTCTGTAGCAAACCTGATTTTTAGATTTGTCCCACATTCAGTTGAAATTTTCTGTCTTCATTAGTAATTTTACGCCATACTTGAATAGTTTACTCCATCATTTTTTTGGGGGTACGACCGTTGCATTTTATTATGAGAGAGTTCGCTCATTGTTTATAGCATCGATTTATATAATGCACTGATTTCGTCCACTGTAGCATCTCGTGGATTTCCTGGTGTACATACATCGCGTAAAGCATCTTCAGAAACCTTTGATACATCGGCTTCTTTCATGCCAATCTCAGTCAGACTTTGTGGGATCCCTACATCAATACCAAGTTGTTTCACTGCTTGGACTGCTGCATCACGAACTTCTGACAATGACATATCAGCCGCACCTTCTACGCCCATGGCAACGGCAATATCGCGATATTTTTCACCAGTATATTCTTTATTGAAGTCCATTATCAATGGCAAGAGCGTTGCACAAGCCACTCCATGAGGCGTATTGTACCAAGCGGATAATGGATGAGCCATTCCATGAACCAAGCCTAGCCCAACATTGGAAAAGCCCATACCGGCAATGTATTGCCCCAATGCCATTTTTTCTCGTGCTTCTTGATTCCCTGCAACAGAATCGCGTAAAGCATGGCTGATGATTTCGATTGCTTTGATATGGAGCATATCCGTCATTTCCCAAGCACCTTTTGTAATGTAGCCTTCAATTGCATGGGTTAAAGCATCCATACCTGTCGAAGCGCACAAACCTTTTGGCATACCCATCATCATATCGCTATCTACAAACGCAGCTACAGGAATATCACGTGGATCAACACAAACAAATTTACGTTGATTAGCTTTATCTGTGATCACGTAATTAATCGTTACTTCGGCAGCAGTTCCTGAAGTCGTCGGTACTGCTAAAATCGGTAATGCTGGATTTTTAGTATCTGCCACTCCTTCCAGACTAATCACATCTGAAAACTCAGGATTGGTTGTAATGATTCCGATTGCTTTTGCTGTATCGATAGGCGAGCCGCCCCCAATTGCTACGATATAATCTGCTCCAGCTGTTTGGCAGGCTTTGACTCCAGCTTTAACATCTTCAATCGAAGGATTTGGTACAATACCATCAAAAATGTCGTAACTTAATCCTGCCTCATCTAAAATTGCTGTAACCTTCGTTGCCACTTCAAATTTCAATAGGTCTTTATCTGTGACCACTAAAGCTTTTTTGAATCCCCGTTTTTTCGCTTCATTTGCGACTTCTTTGATCGCACCTTTACCAAAATAAGATGTTTCGTTCAGAATCATCCGATTGACTGTCATAATATTCTCTCCTTTTCGTATGCCATTTCACAAATAATTCCTATACTAGAATGGCTGCCACGACTTCTGTTTGTAATTTTTACCCTAAACTAATATTTTGTTTACCACTCAACACTGTTTGACTTTTTAAACCTGAATTTTTACTATCTCCTTGTGTCGCATTCACTTTCAACGATTGTACCTTTTTTCACATAAAGAGGTAAAGAGCGTGGGACAAAACTAAAAATCAGTTTTGCCACAGACTCTAACTCCCAATAAACGGTGGGAGCAGAAGCAACTCCTTCGGAAATAAGCCGAAATTCTCGGAGTTAAACACTTCTGTCCCAACCTCTTATAATTCAAATACTTGTTCCAGATCGACCGCTACTGGTGAGTTATCTGGATTCGTGTCCATGACATCTTCCATATAATCCCACCATTTTCGATTAATTTCTGTGTCCGCTGTCTGCGCCCATTTTTCCTCATCTTCAATTTCCAAATAACCAAAAAGAAAATCAGTTTCAGGATCCAAGAAAATAGAATAGCTTATCGCACCATGTTCTTTTAGCATTTCCCGCATTTCAGGCCATAAATCATTGTGCCGCTTCGCATATTCTTCTTTCAATCCAGGATAAAGTTTCATTCGAACCGCTTTTTTTATCATGCATTCTTCACTCCAGCTTCAAAAAATTCTGGATTTGGAGTAATGCCAAATTGGTTAGCTAAAGCAATAAAGTTTTCATCACTAATCGTTTGACGAACACCACCTTGTGCTTGCACATAGGTATAGACTTGCGCTGCTTTTTCAGCAGTTTCAATCAAACCAAATGTTTCATCCATCGTACGACCAGCTCCGTAAACACCATGGAATGACCACAATACTAAACGTGCTTGTTTCATCTTTTCTGCCGTTGCTTCCCCAATTTCATTAGAACCTGGAATCAACCATGGCAATACTTGAACGCCTTCAGGGAAAACAACCATACACTCTGTACACATTTCCCAAAGTGTTCGTGTAATTGCTTTAGAAGTCAACTCATGACTGAAGGTCATTGCTAATAAGTGACTTGCATGACAATGCATGACGATACGATTTTCTGGATCAACTTCTAGACGAGCAATATGGCTCATCAAATGAGCTGGTAATTCACTTGTAGGTACGCCACCGTCTGTATAGCCCCAAAGTAGATCCACACTTTGACCGTCGTCAGCTACTCGTAAGACCCCTAGATTATTCGCTGGATCTTGTGCTACATTTTTAAAATATTTACCTGAACCAGTTACGATAAAGTAATCGCCTTTAAGGGCTGATCCATCAAAATCCATTGGAATATTTCGTATTACCTTTTTAGTATCCAAGTACTCGCTAACATCTGCTTCATCCAATAAATAGGACACATTGCCGCCATTTCTTTCATCCCAACCCAGACGGTAGAGATTGCTAGTAACATCGACCATTTCTTTGACAAAAGGTGCTTCTAAAATATTTTTCACGATTAATTCCCCCAAATGTTTATCTATCAAGGCGGGGACAAACTCCCCGCCAATTCATGCTTGTCATTATTTGTTACGTAGTGCTAAGACATCTTTTTCATAATTCTTGACTTCTTCATACCAATCCATACCGACAGGAACATTGTTTAATGCACAGAAGTAGTTCCATACATCTGCATACGGAAAGTCTTTTAATTCTTCTGTCAAGACTATTCGTTTCGTATAATCACAATCTAATTCAATCGCTTTTAAGTCTTCAGTTGGTTCTAACATTGCTTTTAATAAAGCTTTTTGAGTATTACGTGTACCCACGACCCAAGCAGCGATCCGGTTGATAGTTGCATCAAAGAAATCTAAGCCAATGTTTGTTTTTCCTAAAAGATCATTACGAACGAGTTCTTTTCCGATTTCTTGCAATTCATCATCCATGATCACAACATGGTCAGAGTCCCAACGAACTGGACGAGAGACATGCAACATGATTCCTTTAGAGAATAGTGCCAATGAGCTCAATTTGTTTGAGATCACTTCAGTTGGATGGAAATGACCGGCATCTAAACAGATCAATTTGTTACGTGTTAGCCCATAACCCATGTAGAATTCATGAGAACCAACAGTATAAGCTTCTGCACCTAGTCCAAATAGTTTGCTTTCAACAGCTTCTTGGGTATATTCTTCATTCAAATCCTCTGTAAAGATTTCATCTAGTGATTCCATCATACGTTTACGTGGAGTGTAACGATCAATTGGATTATCTTTCATACCATCTGGCATCCAGAAATTATTGATACATGTTTGGCCAGTTTCTTTTCCTAGATATTCAGCTACTTTACGGCTGCGTTTACCATGTTCGATCCAAAAGTCGCGGACTTCTTTATCTGGATGTGCCAGAGTCATTCCATCTTTCATCATTGGGTGAGAGAAGAAGGTTGGGTTGAAGTCTAAACCAACACCTTGTTCATTCGCCCAACTAGCCCATTTTGCAAAATGTTTTGGTTCGATTTCATCTAAGTCTACTGGTTCATCTGTATCTAAATAAATGGCATGTAAGTTTAATTTATGGCTTCCTGGAATCAATGAAAAAGCTTTTTCAACATCTTGTCGTAATTGATCTGGCGTATGGGCAGCACCAGGATAATTACCTGTCGACATGATCCCACCAGTTAGTTCACCATCCGGATTCAAGAATCCTTTGACATCATCTCCTTGCCAGCAATGCATTGAGATTTTTAAATCTTGCAATTTTTTCAGTGCAGCTTCTGTGTCAACCCCAATTTCTGCATAACGAGCTTTTGCGTCTTGATAACGTTCTTCTACTGTTTTTGTCATTTTATTTCTGCTCCCTTATCTTTTAAATTTATTCAATAAAACGCTGATTCTTCGTTTTTATACAAATGATTTTGTTAATGCGTGGTATTTCTCAATGGCAAGTTGATTTGCTATATGCGGTTGGAATTGTTTTAATGGGAAAGATTTTTTTATTCCTTCGCGACCTTCCGCCAACGTTCCAAAACCTTTTGTCGCAACCATTTGAACGATGATATTACCGATTGCTGTTGCTTCTCCAGGTCCTGCTAAAACAGGGATTCCACAAGCATCTGCGGTTAATTGATTCAAGAAATCATTGTTTGAGCCTCCACCCACAATGTGTAGCTGTGTGATCGTGCGCCCCGTGATTTTCTCCAATTTTTCAAGTTCTACCGCATAACACAGTGCCAAACTATCATAAATACATCGTGCCAGTTCCCCAGGCGTTTCGGGTATCTTTTGATTCATTTCCCGACAGTAACCTTGGATCTCCGTAATCATATTTTTAGGATTCATAAAACGCGGATCATTGACATCGATCAATGTAACAAATGCTTCTTCCTGGCTTGCCAGCTCTGCTAACTCAGGGTACGAATACTGATAATCCAGCATTCTAGATGCTTCTTGAATCAGCCACATCCCCATAATATTTTTCAAGAAACGGATAGTTCCTTGAACTCCCCACTCATTGGTGAAGTTTGCCTCAAATGCTTCCGAAGTTGCGATACCTTCGTTGATTTCCACGCCCATTAATGACCATGTACCTGAGCTGATGTATGCCCAATTTTCTCCCTTTCCCGGTGTGCCTACCACTGCTGAAGCTGTATCGTGAGAGGCAATTGTAATGAATGTAGCATCTGGAAGATCATAAGTCGGGAATTTTTCTTTTTGTATCTTTCCTAAGATTGTTCCCGGTTCCACTAAATTCGGAAATAATTCTTTGGAGACATCGATTGCGTTCAATACATCTTCATCAAGTTGTCGTGTTTGCAAATTCATCAGTTGCATCGTGGAAGCGTTCGTCTTTTCCAACACTGCCTGTCCAGTCAAGACATAGCCTAAATAATCAGGCATCAACACTAACTGTTTGGCATGCGCCAATTTTTCACGATTTTCTTTGAATAATTGGAAAACTGTATTGAATGGTTGTAGTTGAATACCTGTCTTTTGATACAGCATTTGTAGTGAAAAATGTTCATCAAATTCTGCTATAGCCTGTTCTGTTCGGTTGTCACGATAACTAACAGGTTGACTTATTGCCTCTCCTTGCTCATCAAGCAAGCAGTAATCAACGCCCCAAGTATCAATACCTACATAGCATTTTTCAACACCACGCTTCTTCACTTTTTCTAAACCAATCAAAATCTCTTCAATCAAGTGATCTGCATCCCAGTAATCTGTACCATTACTATCAGCAAACCCATTTTTGAAACGATGAATCTCTTCTAATGAAATTTTGTTGAATGGATTTTTTTCTGAGAGCATCAAACGTCCACTTGATGCACCAATATCTACTGCTATATATGTGTCTGTCATTTCGTTACCTCTTGTCCATGGGGCAGATGTGTTGTTGCTTCAACGCTGTCGCCATATCGTTCTTCCGTAATTTGTTCTAATGTTTTACCTTGTGTTTTCGGTGTCCAAACCGTCCCAATCACTAGCGATACGATCAGTAAGCCGATCATAGCTGTTCCAGCAATGGTGAAACCTAAACTTGCTAAGATCATTGGGAAAATGATTGACCAAACACCGCAACTTCCGCGAACTAAGAAAAACATGATTCCTTGTGCGCCACCGCGGAATTTAGTAGGAAATAACTCTGATGCCCACAAAGCATAGAATGCTTGTGCACCGATCCCTGCAGAGATACCCCAGAGGACAACAAATGCGCCTAATCCTGCCCAAGACATCCCGACGAATGTCAAAATGACCCATGAGAGAACCGCCATTAAAGCGCCTACAAAATAAAACTTACGTTGATTTACTTTGTCTCCCAGTTTCGCAAAGCCAAAATAAGAAGCAAGCGATGTCAATATCCAAAGTACTGCCTGTAGCATATTTGCTTGTGAATTCGTCAAACCACCAACTGTTTCATATACAAACGGCATGAAAAATCCCATCGCTCCTGCTACTAAGTTCCAAAATAGGTACACACCTACTAAAAACATGATTGATTTTCTGTTCACAACATTTGAAAAAAGCTCTTTGTATGGATGCGCCTTTTCCGCTGTCGCTGCTTGGCGTGCATTTTCTTCTTCCCAATCTTTTGATTCTTCCAATTGTCGTTGTAAAACCCAAGCAATTATGGCAACAACAACCAGTGAAACAAACAATAAACGACTACCAAATAATCCCAAAGGTGCTAAAATTACTCCTAGTGTGAAAATAATTACTGGCCCTAATGACCATGCTAATTGAGAAATTCCAATATTATGTGCTCGAGATTCAGGGTGTGCCATTTCAGCAATATATGACCACGATGCCGGAACTCCTGCACCAACAGACAACCCCATAATCAAAAATCCTGCCAACAGCATTGGAAAATTCATTGCAAAGATAATAAACAGGGCGCCAACTATATAAATCAATAAGTTGTAGGTGTAGATGAATTTACGTCCATACTTATCAGATAACCGTCCACCAATCAATGCACCAATCGCCGCACCAAAAGCGTTCGCACTCAAGGCTCCCAACAATCCAACAGAAAAACTACTTAAACCAAAATGCTCCGTCCATAAGGTCAATCCGCTTGCACCTGCTACGATACAACCAGAATCCAAATAGTTCGTTAAAGAAACCGCAATGGTCTCTTTTCTTCCTCCACCGCTTTGACCACTCATAGTTCATTCGCTCCTTAAATTTATTTACATTCTTATTATCGGAATTTATGGTTGCGTTTTCAATATCGTGGGTATAGAATAAATGTATCAAAATTACAGGGATGTATTAATATGAATAAAATCGTAGAAGACTATTTACATCATCATACGCAAGTGGAAGAAGCTCAATTAAATAAAAAAAAATTCGTAATGGATATTCCTTCGACATCTTTTCAAACCGCAAAAGAAGACATGGTTTTATTGAAAGATTACTTCTTGAAAAATAATTATATCTATATAAGTAAACATCCACGTTTTGCGCCTTATCCAAAACACAGTCATCACTTTTTAGAACTAAATTATGTTTATTCAGGAAAATCAGTTCAGTATATCAACAATAAACGTGAGGTGATCAATCAAGGCGAGATTTTATTGCTTGATCGCGGTTCTTCCCATTCCTTAGAAGTCCATGGGGAACAAGATATTCTCATCGATATTATTTTTCCAAATGACAAAGTCGACATTGATTGGCTGTCTAATTTAAATGTTAAAAATAGTGTACTCTTTAATTTTTTAGCTCAGACGATGGCCACTCGTTCACGAAAAGAATATTTGATTTTCCGTTGCTCCGAAAATGAACATGTCCAAATGATTCTAGATCAAATGATCAATAAATATTTTACTGAACCCGTCTTCGCAAATGAAATCATTTCTTTGTACATCCCAATTCTGTTTACCGAATTGATCGGCAACTGTACCTATGATTTCTACGAAGAAAAAAAAGACAAGACCAACCATCAAGTCGTCATCGATACCTTGAAACTGATTGAAAAAGATTATGCCACCCTCTCATTGGAAAATGCAGCTAAACAACTTGGCTATAATAAAAACTACTTGAGCAATATCATCAAACAAAAGACAAATAAAAATTTTTCAACCCTGCTAACAGAACAACGAATGAAGCAGGCTAAGTTTTTGATTGAAAGCTCTACTCTTTCAATTGGTTCGATCATTGAATTGGTAGGTCTAAAGAACCGCACCAATTTTTACAAAAAATTTGAAGCAATTTATGGCAAAACACCAAGTGCATTCAGAAAAATGACTGAAGAACCGTAACATCACTTGAAATGACTCCCCTTAAAATAAAGAAGCCGCAAGAAATCCAACTGAATTTCTCGTGGCTTCTTCATTTTTCATTTAGATTGATCTCTTAGGCGTTTTTTGGCTTGTTTCATTCATCCACACGAACGAGTATCCTAGCCTACTTGATTAGTGTTACAACCTTTTTTCGATTTTCTTTTTTATACTGGCACAACCTCTTAAAAAAGCCGAAATTCTCAAAAATCAAAAAAGCAATTTCCGTGAATTTCGGCTTATATTTTTGGCCTTGATTATTTCATCTCAGCCTTATCTGTTTTTGTTCGCTTGAAATGTGTCCAGTATTGTTCTCACTTCATCTGTTGTTTTGGTATTCATTAGTTGAACACGCAGATCGTTTGCACCAGGAAAACCTTTGACATAGATTTTGAAGAAACGGTGTAATCCTGTGATCGAACGTGGAATGATCTGCGCATATTGATCTTGCAGATCTAATTGTAGGCGGAGTAATGCAATCAGTTCTTCTGACGAATGTTCTCTCGCTTCTTTTTCAAAAGCAAATGGGTTTTTGAAGATCCCTCGGCCGATCATAATGCCGTCTACTCCATATTTTTCTGCCAATTCCAAGCCCATTTGTCGGTCTTGAATATCCCCATTGATAGTGATCAATGTTTGCGGTGCAAGTGCATCCCTCAGCTCTACAACCCTTGGAATCAACTCCCAATGGGCAGCTACTTTACTCATTTCTTTTCTTGTTCGTAAGTGGATAGAAAGATTCGCGATATCTTGTTTCAAGAGATGGCTGATCCAATCATCTAATTCCGATTGTTGCGTGAACCCAATCCGTGTTTTCACACTAACCGGTAGTCCCCCTGCCTTTGCAGCTTGGATCAATTCCGCCGCTACTTCTGGACGAAGGATCAACCCACTGCCTTTGCCTCGTTCAGCGACATTTGGTACAGGACACCCCATATTCAAGTCGATCCCTTTAAATCCCATTTCAGCCAGTTGGATACTCATTTCTTTGAAGAATTCTGGCTTATCCCCCCAGATATGGGCTACCATAGGCTGTTCATCCTCTGTAAAAGTCAATCGACCTCGAACACTTTCTTTACCATCAGGGTGACAAAAACTATCTGAATTCGTAAACTCAGTAAAAAATACGTCAGGTGCGCCTGCTTCTTTCACGACATGCCTAAAAACCACATCTGTGACATCTTCCATCGGGGCTAATATAAAAAAGGGCTTAGGTAACGCTGCCCAAAAATTTTCTTTCACATCATACACTCCATTTCATTACTGGCTCTTTATTGATCTTCATCTTTAAAAAAACATGGTCATTATACTAGTTATATGTAAAAGAAGCAAAATCAGCGCTTCACTTCTTTAACGAACAAGCTTTTGATAAGCCAATCGTTCATTATCTGTATAGTCACTCACATAAACGATGCCTCGCAACTCAAAACCACTATGGTCCATGATACGCTGCATCCCTTTATTCTTTTTGTGTGTATCCACTCTAATTTGATGGATTCCTTGTTTTTTCGTTTCGGCTTCTGCAAATTCAATCAAGCGATACGCCAATTTTTGCCCACGAAATTCTTCCGACAGGGCAATACGGTGGATCGTTGTATATGGATCTGCTTCGTTTTCCCACGTTCCTTCAAAGATTTCTTGGTAATTTTTGTCTGGTGTCCGTTGCAATGCCAGTGTTCCAGCCACCACTCCATCGACTAGAAGAATATAAGAAATCCCCTCTTCAATATCATTTTTGATCGTTTCTTCATTAGGGTAGCCATTTTGCCACTGTGGACTGCCGGCAGCCGCTAACAACGCCTTCGCATCATTGATGATTTTCATCACAGCTGGCAAATCTTCTACTGTTGTTTCCCGAAATACAAGGCTCATTCCCATCCACTCCTTTTTAATTTTCTATTTTAATACAAATAATGATCCTTGAGCAACTCCATCTTAAAATTTGATAAAAAAGAGCGCGATAAAAGTAAGTACTACTTTTATCTCACGCTCTAAATACATTTAAATGGCGAAAGTAGCAACAGCTTCTTCGAAAAACAAGCCGAAATTCACAAAAGCAATTTCCATTAATTTCTTCTTGTCTCTCGGAGTTAACCTCTCAGCTTCTTTCTGGCAATGTTTTAACTTCTCAACCCGCGTCCTTTATTGATCAAATACCAGCAAGCTGAATATAGGACGATGATAAACAAGACTAAAATCGTAAGGGAAACGCCAATCGGTACATCCTTTGTCCCAAGAAAACCATAACGGAATCCAGATATCATGTACACGATTGGATTGACTTTTGAAATAGCTTGCCAAACAGGCGGTAACATTGAAATCGAATAAAATACTCCACCTAGATATGTCAAAGGTTGTAAAACAAATGTTGGTACAATCGATACATCATCATAGGATTGAGCAAAGATCCCATTGATCAACCCAGCAAGAGAAAATAAAATCGCCGTCATCAACAAGGTCACGATGATGATCACCCACGAATGGACATGTAGTGGAACAAAAAAGAGCGACACTACCGTTACCAACGATCCTACCAGCACACTACGTCCTAATCCACCAATGACGAAGCCCCAGATAATCACATGTGTAGGCACTGGGGCAACCAAGATCTCTTCAATATTTTTTTGGAACTTCTGCGAGAAGAAAGACGATGAAACATTTGCATAAGAGCTAGTGATCGCTGACATCATAATCAGTCCAGGAACGATAAACTGCATATAAGAAAATCCACCCATATCCCCAATACGCCCGCCGATCATTTTACCAAAAATAACAAAATAAAGAGACGTAGTAATAACAGGTGGGACTAAAGTTTGGACCCAAATACGTAAATAGCGATTGGTTTCTTTGATAGCTAAACTTTTTAAAGCTGTAAAATAAAGACTAAACATTTTTTTCCTCCACATGACCATTTTCTTCCGTGATTTTCAAGAATAATTCTTCCAAACGATTCGATTTATTCCGCATCGAAAGAACTTTGACACCTTGTTGACTAAACTGATCGAAGATGCCATTGACACCTTGATCACGTTCGACTTCCACCGCAATTGTCCGTTCATCTTCAAACGAGTAATTATAGCCTGTAAGCGTAGGTGTTTGCTCATATGGTGCCAAATCAAAGATAAACGTTTCAAACTGTAACTTGGAGAGTAAGGATTTCATACTTGTATTTTCAATCAACTCACCTGATTGGATGATCCCAATGTTTCGACACAGCATTTCTGCTTCTTCTAAATAATGGGTCGTCAAAATGATCGTTGTGCCACTTTCATTCAATTCACGTAAAAACTCCCACATTTCCCGTCTCAATTCTATATCTACACCCGCAGTAGGTTCATCTAAAATCAGCAATCTAGGTTCGTGCATCAGTGCCCTAGCAATCATCAACCGGCGTTTCATCCCGCCAGAAAGCATCCGTGCCCGCACATTTCGCTTTTCCCACAAATTTGATTGTTTTAAGTACTTTTCACTGCGTTTTAGCGCTTCTTGGCGTGAAACCCCATAATAACCTGCTTGGTTCACTACGATTTGTTGTACCGTCTCAAAAGGATTGAAATTGAATTCTTGTGGAACTAAGCCAATCTGTTGTTTCGCTCGAACCAAATCGGTATCCAGATCGTACCCAAATACTTTTACCTTACCCGAAGTTTTATTGACTAGAGACGTGATGATACCGATCGTCGTTGATTTTCCTGCACCATTTGGGCCTAACAACGCATAAAAATCTCCCGCCTCAACAGTCAAGTCGATCCCACGTAACGCCTCGACCCCTGTTGCATATATTTTTTTTAATCCATTTATTTCAAGAGCATTTGTCATTTTTCTAATGATCTCCTTTGTTCAACTGATTCTCTATTGTACCATGAAATCTCCTTTTTCATCCGTGGAAAAGACCAAAAAAAGAGAGGTTGGGACAGAAGTGTTTAACTCCGAGAAATAAGAAGAAATTCACGAAAATTGCTTTTCAAATTTTTGTGAATTTCTTCTTATTTCCGAAGGAGTTGCTTCTGCTCCCACCGTTTATTCGTTTTTAAAGCATGGGACAAAAGTGTTTTTTACTTTTGTCCCATGCTCTCCCAATTTAGGTATGGATAAACGTCGAAAGTAGAAGTCATCCCTTCTGTTTCCAACTCTAATTCTTCTGGTTACATATTAAGAGTCCACATAATTTGTACGATGAGCGTAAATAAGAATATCCCTGTTACACCAATAGCAATTAAAACAACACTTAACTTTTGTAACCGCGATAAATATGTAAAATTCTTGCGAAAAGCAATGATTCCCAACACCATTCCTAAACCAATCATATACAGAAAAAGTATAAAGTAATCAAAATGTAAAAAGAACATCAGCTCCTCCTCTCCAAACAATAATAGTTAAAACGGGACAAGTCTTTTCTCCCCAAAGCTTATTCTCCCTTTGAGGCTAGTTTTGATGTTGCCCGTTTCTCTTAGTTTAACCAAAACAAATAAAATGGGTAGATTTATTTTATTGATTAAGCAATCTCTACTGATTATTGGAGCTGATCGGTCACTATCGCTCGTAGATCCTGTGAAAAATGATTGCCGCTCACTAAAGAAACAGCTTCAATCACTTGGTTTAGCTTCTCCCTAGATGCAGTAGGTTCATGGAGCAAGTGGATCAATTCAATATAAAATAAACGCATCAATTGATAAAATGCAAAATCTGGTGTTTTAGGCATTCGTGCTAGTAATTCCAAGGGTTTCCTCAACAATGCCCATTCCCCCTTGTTAAGGCATATACCGATAAAATTCAAAAGTAGTGTCGTAAATGTTTTCGTTTCATCATTCAATGTATCAAATTGAAAATTTAAACGTTTTCTAATCAACGTTTGAAATAAAAAAACTGTCTCTTCAAATTCATATAAATGCAATGTATTCGTAAACAATTTCATCGATTGGATCGTCCAATTCTCATCTTCGATTATCTTAGACTTTAAAAACCGTTTGCTTTCTTCAGAAACTGTCCCTTTTTCTATTATGCTGGTTAGTACTTCCGCTAAGACATTTACTAGTTTTTTTTCATGATCACTCAGTTCAGAAACAAAGTTAACCGAAGCAGCCATATCCTTTATCTCATCTAGTTGATCTTCATAAAACAAGACACACAATTTATTTTCGAATACTTTTACGGTGCTTCGCTTCTTATCTAGAGCTAAATACTCAGTAAAATCTTGTAAGGCGATATGGTTTCTTTGTAATAATTCAAATAAGTCTTCTGCACTGATCCGATGTTGCCCGTTTTCCACTTTTGAATAATATGACTCAGAAATGATCCCTTGAATAAATTCTGTCTGCGTCTTCTTTTTTTGTTTTCGATACAATTTCAAGATTTCACCAATTTCCATGTCTTCACTCCCTTTATTATTAAGATACTGATAATTCGTCCCATCCACAAGCCTATTTCGTATACGAAAGTTCCACACATCTTCTCTACCTTCCTGATACAGTGACAAAAAAGGAGGTTCCTATTATGGATGTTTTTATTCACAATCGTGCATTTCGTCAACTCTCACTTGCTAATTTTTTTTCAATGGTTGGTGATAAATTATTTTATTTAGCAATGATGACGTACGTTTCTACACTGCCAAATGCTCAGTTGGCTATCGGTTTGATCACTGCTTCAGAGTTGATTCCACAAATGTTCTCGTCTTATACGGGCTATCTTGCTGATAGTACCAGAAAAAGAGCCCGTTTTCTGATTTTATCTGATCTTTTCCGTTCAGGGATCTATCTACTTGTAGGGAGCCTATTTGTTCTCGATGTTACAGGCTGGTTCATCATCGGTGCGATTGCTCTACTAAACTTGATTTCTGATTTTTATGGTACTTACGCTTCCGGGTTACGACAACCCCTAATTGTCCGAGTAACTGGAGAAAGTGAGTTTGTCCAAGCTTCTGGCTTCACTCAAAGCATGTCACAAATTCTTAGTATTATGGCACAATTTGCTGGTGCATCTTTATTGTTTATTGTTACCTATGCGCAACTTGCCGTAGTGAATGCATTGACCTTCTTTCTGTCTGGAACGATCATGTTCCTTTTTTTCAAACAACATAAAAAGTTGTCTATCAATGAACATTTCTCTAGTGAGCAATCGCAACAATCTTTTAGAAAAGTCATCATCACTAGTATTCACACCTTGAAAGACGAAACTTCATTGCTGGGAGTCATCTCTGCTGTTGTTTTTCTTAATGGGATGCTTTCTTCACTTGTACCCATCCTACAAATGTTGATCGTAGCAGATAAACGGTTGATCGTTGGCTCTTATGGTTTTACGCTTGTCTTGCTGAATGTGACTGTTTCTGCATCGTTAGCATTAGGTGGGTTATTGGGTACCAAATATTTGAAAAACGTTTCACTCAAACAGTTGATTGTTTTTTGTTTAGTTAGTATTTGTCTGCTTTTGCCCGTCATTTTGACTCACAAAATTTTTGCTATCTTGTTACTGCTCGTGCCCATTTATTTTCTTGTAGGCACCATGATCCCCAAATTAACTGGTTGGATCGTCAGTGTAGCAGAAAAAGAAAAACTAGCTACCACAATCGGAATGGTCAATACATTGCTGATTGGTCTTGCACCACTTGCAACATTTGTCGTCGTTGCTATTTCTAGTCTTTTCTCACCAGAATGGGCTATCTACCTCTTGCTGATTAGTTCACTCTTCCTATTGATAGTCCACGTTATTAAAAAGAGTAGAGTCAAATAGTGATAACAACTATTGCAAGAACAAATCACCCTTTTAAAAATAGCGGAGAAAAAATTCTCTTCTTTTAAAATTAGACATGAAAAGGTGGGAAAGAAGTGGCTCACGAAACAAAACGAATATGGGACAAATCTAGAAATCAGGTTTGCTACAAACTCTCGAATAAACGGCGTCCAAAAGTCAGGTTTTTCGGAAATAAAAAAACATGGGACAAAAGTAAGAAACGCTTTTATCTCATTCTTTAAAAACGAATAAACGGTGGGAGTAGAAGCAACTCCTTCTTAAATAAGCCGAAATTCACAAAAATTTGAAAAGCAATTTCCGTAAATTTCTTCTTATTTCTCGGAGTTAAACACTTCTATCCCAACCTCTTTTCTCTCCAATTTCTCAAACCTAAGCGACTTTTGTCTCGACCTCATTTCAACTTATTTCAGAGGAGCCATTTCTATTCCCGCTACTTATTTAGATGTAACGGATGAAGTCATCCCGTTATTCCTTTTTATCTCATTTTTTACTCAAATACACGCCACGTGCGATTATGATCAAAGAAAGTAGCTTCTTCTTTCGCATTTTTGACTAATTTATCAGGATAATCCAACACTTTCAATAACGCGATCGCATTCCTGGTTATCGCTGGTCCTGCTTTTAATTGGAAATCAAAACTAATCCCCTTTTCTGGTGTGACTTGTTCTTCGAAATGGACATTCTCACACTCATTTTTTAAAATTTCCGTCAGTTCGATATCATGTGTCGCTACAAATGCCAAGGATGGATAATCAGACAACCAGTTCACCACTGCTGCAGAAGAGGCGATCCGTTCAATCGTGTTTGTCCCTTTTAAAATTTCATCAATAAAGCAGTAACAACGCTCTTTAGATGCCACTTGATCCAGCAATCGTTTTATCGACTTGATCTCTGACACAAAGTAGCTGTCACCTTCAAACAAATCGTCCTCGATTGCCATTGATGTCAACACATGGCCATGTTCAAGCGTAAAACGTTCCGCCAACACCGTTTGGATACTTTGAGCTAAAATACAATTAATGGCAATGCTTTTTACATAGGTAGATTTCCCGGAAGCATTCGAACCCGTCACTAAAGTATTCTTATGCCAGTCAACTGGGTTTACCACTGCTTCCGCCAATAGCGGATGGTAGCAATCTTCCGCTTCTACGCCACCTTTAGCGAATTGTGGTTGGCAATTAATCGGCATATATGTTCGATAATTCAACACCGCCGCCGCAACTTCCAATTCTCCCAGTAATTCCCACACTTTCATTGCCTCTGCTGTTTTCTTTTCTAATTTACTAATGACAAAATGATAAGATATAAACGGCAACATAAACATCATATTCACGTAATCAAATATGATTTCCGCTTCCGAACCACTTTTCACACGAAAAGAAAAACCAAATTTAGGAATATCTCTTAACGGTTTCACATTTTGTCGCAATTCTTCTTGGAATGGTGTTTTGATCTTGGCCAGCTGATTAGCCGTTGAAATCGTTGAAACCAGATAGCCCATGCTATTGAGCTCTGTTTCTAATGTCTGTTTTTTTACTTGATAATAGATCGTATTAAAAACCAAACTACCGATCGCTAAATACACTCCAAAAACTTGCCCTAATAAAAGCAGAAGTACGCCAATGAGCGGTAAAAAACCTAGAAAAGTAAATAACCCGATATGTCCGATTTTCTTACTTTTCCCATCTGCCAGATATTGCTTGGTAAAATTTCCATCCTTTTTACCAAGCCGGGCAAATTGATATTGGATCTTTTCACGAACCAATGGCTCTTCTTGATAAAAAGCGATCAATCGTTCCAACCGTTTATCCTCCGTAAAGTCAAAGCTTCGCAACCGTTGATACAACGCCTCTGAGCCAATACTCGAATACGTCAGATTGATCCCCTCAAACACCTCGAACATGTCCAAGTCATACCACGTCAAATCATCTACTTCACTGGCCCACGAACGAAACTTTTTCTCCGTCAACCATGCATCCTTCAAGCTCTCTTCTTTATCAAACCGCGGCTGATAAGGTAACTTTCCCCATTTTTGGTGGACACTTTCTTTTAATTTATACCGCGCATGCACTTCCAAACCAATCAATAAAACAATGACCGCAAGAATCATTGCCACAATAAACGTTTTTTGATCCATCCCGCTTCCTCCATCTTTCAATTGGCTTAAGTATAGCATTGAAATGCTTGGATGGGAGGGATTATTTTAGCGAGGTATCGCTTTTTACATTCTTGCTTTCTGTTGCATTTTTCGAACAACATAGAAAAGATGAAAAAAAAATCTATAACGTTCCTAAAACAGATAAGTTTTATGTAAAAATGAGGAAAAAAATCAAACGTTCAAGATATCATCATCGTTTCTCATTTATCTGATATGTACTATCAAGTGTAAAAATGGTCTTTTTTTTATAAAAAGACGCTAGATAAACCATTTTGGTCAATAATATTAGTGGGTATAGTCGCTTATACACGCAAAAATTATTGAGGAATACAAACTTGCTCTTGACCAGTATTTTGAAGATGATGAAAATTATTACGTAATCGAGCCTTTAATTTCAAAGGAACGAAGTTGGTCTCAAGCACAAAACTATACTATTACCAAAAATGGAAGGATCTATTTAGGTGTTTTTTTACAAAGGAGGGATACTCTATGCAGAGAAAGATATTGATTAAATTAGTGGGTATCCCTTTTTATGCATTTATCTACAATACCTCACTAGCTAATGTTCTTATCAATTTGTTCCATAATGACCATTTTTTCATAGAGGAATTAAATGCCTTGTTGCTTCTGTATATCCCCATTCTTTTTTTTGCTAGCGTAGGTAAAGATGGTAGACTTTTTGAAAACAGAACGAAAGTTTCGAATAAAAAAAACTTATTTTTAGGAATAATTTTTTTTATTTGTCTGTCTGTTTGCCATACTTTCATCCAAATAGCTTATGGATTGACGCAATTCGAAATGTCAGATTTTGTAAGACATCTTCCCTCTTTTACGAACGTATTGCTATCTCTACCTAGTTCAATCATTATAGCTCCCATCATTGAAGAAATTGTTTTTAGAAAACTTCTTTATTCAGATGTTAAAAATAGTTTCCCTAAATTTTATATACTGATTTTAACTATTTCCTTCATGCTAGCCCATTTTATACAAATAGTTGATTCTCCAATTACAGCACCATTCTACTTCCTTATTTCATTAGCATTAAACTTATTTTATCGCAAAGATGAGAATTTGTTTTATACTATTATTTTTCACTCGATGACGAATCTAACTGTAACTTTCACTATTTACTATGCTATTTTCTTGCAAAGTACAATACATATGCCACTTATCTTTGGCTCAATAATCATCTTGATTATCCTATCAATCATTTTACTTAAATAAAGTGGCGCTTATCAAAAAATCATTTTTTCTAACTTAGTCTTCTCTTTAACATGGAAATCTTCCTAATAGCAATTGGACAGCTTTCACCATTCTTCATGACAGCCATATATTTTCTTCTATCTATCGTAGCAATATTTTCAATATTTACGACAACTGATTTGTGGATACGAATCAGTGAAGAAGACAAACTTTCAATCTCATGTATTTTCCCATAAAATTCGATAGTATTTTGGGATAAGTGAAGAAGCAATTTATGAGGAACTTGTGATGTTTCGATAAACATGACTTCATTCAACGGAAAAACGCGGACCTGTTTATTGATTATTATTTTTATTCGTTCTTTTTGGTCATTTTTATCCTCTTGATAATGCTTTTTTGCCTGTTCCAAAGCAGCTATGATTCTTTTCTGGAGATCATTTATATTGCCTTTGATAATATAATCCATTGCCTCAACTTTATATTTGAACGTAAAGTACATCATTTCACTATGGGTAGTGATAAAGACTATTTTTCCGCTAATGTCCATATTTCGGATTTTTGCACCTAATTTTATTCCGTCAAGCTCACATTGTAAGTCTATATCTAAAAAATAAATGCCATTATGGACGGAGTTTTTTTCTAGGTAAGAAATAATTTCATATGGATCATCCGTACTCAATTCGATCGTCATATCTAACTCTTCAATCAATAGATAATTTTGTATGTAGCCTTCGATTGTTCTTCTATGTATCGTATTATCCTCACAAATAAATATTGACAACAAATCACTCCACCTCGCTAACAATAGTTATTCTTTGAATAAAAAAATCATCAGTAATTTTTGTTTCTAAAAGAATATTAGGTTCAGCTAATAGGATTTCTTCAACATTTACTAAACCCAGACCTCTTTCTTTGCTACGAGTTGAAAATCCTTCCTTTTTGAGAAGTTGAAGCGGTACAATTTTGTCTCTAATTGTATTTTGAATGATGAAAACTGAATTGTTGTTCTCTTCAAATCCTACTATTATTAAACTACCTTTTTGAATGGAGTCTAACTCTTCAATGGCATTATCTAAAAAAATCCCAAATAGTCGCACAAGCGAACTCGTCCTCACTTTTTTCTCTTCCGACAAAAAATCGTTGATTTCAACTTGTATATCTATGCCCTTTTCTTGGGCTGATACTAATTTTGTATAGAAAATACCTCTAACACCTAAAGAGCCAATATTCTGTAACTCATCCAGTAGAAAAAAATTTTTGTTGCTCTCCTCATTTGATTTCACGATATCGTCAAAAAAAAATTTCTTTAATTCAGCAACCTCATTGTTTTCTAGATAATAATGGATCGCTGCTAGTAGATTGGCATGATCATGTCGGAATTTTCTAGTTTCTTGATATTGCTTTTTTATCTCATTCGTATATTTTTCTTGTAATTCTAAGATCACTTTGTGTTTATTTAATTCTTCCTCAAGTAATTTCTTTTGAGATAGAGCGTAGACAGTCGTAATACTCAAGACAGACAATAAACAGTAGAAAATCAGCAACGTAAAAAGCAGATTCCTATTTTCAGTATATCTTTGAATTATTTCTACTATTTGATAGCCTAAAATCACTGCCATCAGCAAAAATGAAGTCTGTGATGCTATATTTTTCCTAAATAGATATGGATATACTCTTTCTCTAAGTACAGTAGAAACAATCAAACAAATAAATAGTGACAAAAAGCAGATTAAAATTAGCATGATATTTTTACTAGATCCGCTTAGTCTTAAAAAACAAGGTATGATCATTCCATAAAATAATGTAAATAGCAGTTTAATCATTGCTGAACACATGATTGATAAAACAATCTGTACAGAATTTTTTTGAGGAAAAACTTTATAAGAAAAACCAAAAAATAGTATGAACATCACTAGAAACTCTAATGTAAAAAATGAAGTCCTTATGCTCACAGCAATAAAAGACAACAAAAAATAAAAAATAACACATATGTTTTTTTGTCTATATAATTTTTCCAAAACAAAAAAGCAAAAAGTAAAAATGATTAAATGAAAATAAGACATATAATAAAAGAATATTTTGTCCATCTAGCGCTCCCTAAATGAATTTTTCTAACTTTTTTAAAATTAAACACACTAACAAAATTATATCATAAAAAAATTATTATGATCTAGGAATCTAAATACCTAATTTAAAATAACAAAAAATAATTTTCGTTTTTTTCCTATCTTTTTATCTAAGATTTTAAAACAGCAACCCGTTCGCGAATCGAAGCCATTAACTTTGCAGAGAAACAAGGCTGGATATGATCTTTGGCTCAATGGACGTTTATTAGCTATTGGCAACTTGAGCCATGCGTGATTATCAAGACCTTTTTGATTATTATCCTTATGATACAGTGCTTCTTTATTTCAACTACTTCTATGTAAGAGTGCGCTTTTTCTATTCTTGAAATTTTTCTAATTCTTTTTGGTAGTGTTTGGTCAATTTTCGTGCTTTTTCCTCTAATTGTTGCATATAATGATTTTTCGCTTGGCGAATCACGCGATTGCTTTGTTCCATGACTTGATAAAATCGTTGGTTGTTCCATGAATCATTTTTAGTGAAATGCATGACTTCCTCCACTAATCGACCTGTCTCTCTTCTAAAATGGATGAATTGTTCATTTAACTTTTCTTGCTGTTGCCTAATTCTTTGTGCTTCTTCATCATATTGTTCTTCTAACTCTTGCTGTCTGTGTTGTTTTTCTTCCATCAATAAATCAACCTTCTTTCACTGGCGTTTTTAAAGCTGGTTTCTTATATTCTTTTAAAGATCTATCCGCTGCTTCTGCACTTTTCCCCTGTAACGCCCCTTTTAATGCATTAGGTAGGACACTATTAGTTTGTTGAAACATTGCTTCTGAAATTTCTTCAACTCTTCTCATCGAGCTCTGTTTTATTGTACTAATACGTATTTTTTTAGCTGTAATGACTGCTCGAATAGCCACTCTTTCTCGTGCTTTTTGTTCTCGTTCTAATTCTTCTTGAAATGCTTTAGCCGCTTTATCTTCCATTAGAAAAACAACCTTCCTTATTTTTTGAACGATACATTTCCAGCTTGTCCATCATAGTCCTGTATATTTTTAGCCACTGTTGTTAGTTTTTCACTAAAAGCAATCATTTTCTCTTTATATTTTTTTACTTGATTATGATTATTTGTTACTTGTCCGTTGTCCCATAAGCGGCTTTTTTCATAAGGTGCGATCATTTCTTGGACTTCTGCATAGGATAGGTATTGACGGATAGACATTGCGCCTTCCTTTATTTCCCTAGCTAGAGCATCGATTTCTTCTTCAGTTTCTTGTAAGATATTTTTTGTTAGATTCTCATATTCTTCACCAATACTCTTTGCCTTTTGAGCCACTGCACGTGCAAGATCCGTACGTAGTTCAATCTTCTTATTGCCTGATGCAGTGGATAAACTTTTTTGTATACTTGTCACTTTTTCTTGCCATTGGCTAGCAGTCTTAGCTTCACTAATAATCGCTTTATACTCTTTTTGAAATTTTAAATAAAGTACACCACCACCCATCAGTGTGGCTAATAAATTACCAGAAGTAATATTCACCTTTGTATTCCTTACGATCAATGCCAAATATTTGTCAATAAGTTTAGAGACCTTGATACCCGCTGCAAAAATATACGCATGTTCGTATAAATTTGCTTCTTTAGGCACACCATCAGGATTTAACTGGTATTGTCCAAAATCGTGACTTGAACCATTCTTATCCTCTAGATCAAATGTTGTAGTAAATGATTTTGGTAATAAATAATGCACATTTCCGATTTCATCTACTCCTTTTTTGTTTCGGTTCAACATTGAAACAATATCAAAGGCGTTCACATAGTAGTCGATTTTCCCTTGCTCTTCCAATTGTTGGATATTTTTTTGTGCCTGTTCAGACATTCTATTCACGCTTTTGCGTGCATCAGGACCTTGGAATAAGACAACCTTGTCGATTTTGGCAATATCCTTTTCTGGAAGGTTCGCAACTGCTTGAATGGACACCATCGTTCCTAAAGAATGTCCAGTAACAGCCACGGTGGCATTAGGTGCTTTAGTAGTCATTTCTGTTATTTTTTGGTGCAGCGCTTTTGTAGCAAGTTTTGCTTGGGGAATATACGAATTGAATAACGTAAACGAACCATTATTTTCTACCCAGTCATTTAAAGTATGTAAAGAAAGTGCATCGCTTCCTCGGGTTGCAAAATACGCGTGCTTCGTCTTTTCATTTAAAGTAGGTGTATCTGTCACAAAATAAGAGTTATATCCTGCTTTTTCGTCTGTTAAAAGTCCTTTTTGATATTCTTTTTCTCTGCCCAAAAAGTTTTTTTCTTTGATTGTTTTTACGATAGGATCGGGTTGGAGATAGATGGTGCTTGCATCATTTCCATGAGCGTTTTTTGCGTGGGGAAAATTGAATTTAACCGATTCACCTTTATCTAATCTATTTCTTTTACTAGGACTTAATTCCTCATAAGAAAAGTTATCATCTCTACCTTTATATGAACCTTGAGCTATATCTGCATATATATTATACTGATTTTCTAAATCAGCCATGATGTTCTCCTTATAAATTTATTGATTGTCCAAAATGTAATGTTGACATGATAGGTATGCTATTTTTATCTACGGATACATCCATTCGAAAATCTAAATTTGAATGATTGTTTACGAAACCAAAAATTTGTATTTTTCTTCCTGCTCCTTTTGGAAGTCCATTTCCAACAATTACTTCATCAACACTATTCCAATCATATTGAACAGTAACAATTTTTGAATTCTGAGATTTTACATACTCTGTCATTTCTTCTTCGTGTTCCTTCAAAAAAGCAATCTGTTTTTCTTTTTCTGTTGGTTCGTTCATTTTTTCCACTCCTATCGTTCCGAGTACGGCTACCACTATCACTACAACTAAGATGACGATTTCTGTTCGTTTTTTATTTTTCAATTTGTTCACCTCTTTATAGATAAAAGCATTGCTATATACTTTAATATATGTTTTTAAGTCGCGTTTTATTTTTTATCTACCAAAATTTTTTTCTTTGATTATTTTTACGGTAGGATCAGGTTGGAAGTAGATTCGGACAATTATTCAAGCTATTTTTCATACACACCTTGAATTTTTTGAGATTGAACTAGCTGTTAATGATCTATTGCCCATATAAACGCTGTTCCTTTTCTAAATCACGATAGATATGTATTTACAGAGCGTGGGATAAAAGTAAGAAACACTTTTGTCTCGTTCTTTAAAAACGAATAAACGGTGGGAACAGAAGAAACTCCGAGAAATAAGCCGAAATTCACAAAAATTTGAAAAGCAATTTTCGTGAATCTCTTCTTATTTCTCGGAGTTAAACACTTCTGTCCCAACCTCCCTTCAAAATTAAAAAAAGCGCAAGATTTCCGACATCTTGTCAAAAATCTTACACTTAGCTAACTAGTAGCTATAAAATTGATTCAATCAGGATGGACAATTATATTCTCATATCATTTCCCTTTTTTCTTTTTAAAAGCAAGGTAATAGAATAATCCAGGAATTGCGATTAGTGCTAAGAGCTGCCCTTGATCATAAGGGTCTGATATATCTAGTTTGTCTTTCATCAATTGACTAATAGATAATATAGTTACTAAAATTGCTAAAAATAATGCCCATTTTCGTTGGATCTTCTTTTCACTCATTTTATATCTCCTTTTTACATTTATTAAATAGATATTCACCAGAATTAGAAAATCCCGCAATTTTTTGCAATAACCACAGCTGATAGGAGTGTTGATATTTATGGCTTTTGTCACTGACATTCTTGTTCATGGTGTCGACTTTATCAATTATTAGATTTTTTGTGTCGCTTTTCTAGCTACACTATCAGATCATTTCCTTGGGATTCTCACTATCCCAAGTTCCCTCATTTACCTGTTCCAACTTTATTTTCTGCTGCTTGGTCCATTTCGAAGGATCTTGGACGTATGTTTCAAAATCTAGGGTCTGTATAACCCAGTCCTTTTGATCTTGATCATACAACATCGTTACCTCAGCATTGTGACTCTTATCAATCAACGGTTCTGTAATCCCGCTTTCTTTCTTTAGCTGCACCGTTAGTTCGTTATCCGTGTATAAATCAAAGGTGACTTTAGTCTCATTCCCACTCTCTACTTTGAATGACTCACTATTAAAAACAAAAGTTTGAAATTTTTGATCGTAACTATTCATATATGGACGTAGTTCGTCAAACTCAGCTTGTATTTTTTTCTTTTCATCAATTGTGACCGCATCCAGAGCACCAAAGGATAAATCATTTTTAATACATTGGTTCATTGATACATAATACTCAACGATTCGCTTCAACAATTTTCTTTGAAAGGAATCATTCTGTATAAAAATAGAAGACTCATCTAATGATACTTTCTGATTTGACTTTCTTAAATCTTCTTTTTTGTTACTTTCAATTTCTCCATAAATAGGGCTATCCAAGAGATATTTCACAGAGTATTCACTTGAGATAAACGGTCCTAATTTCTTATTTTTCAAGGGAATTGTTTTATTTGAAATTTTAGAAATAAGTTTCGTATCGTTCGCCATTTCAATTTCAATTGTTCGAGGTATTGCATAGAACTGAGTTGGTCGCCAGAAATTATTTTCATTTTTCATCTCAAATTGTTCTACGTCACGAATCATTTTTTCTAAATCAACTAGCTTAGACTTAGTATCTAGGCTACTTCGATACAATTGAAAAGTTTCTTTATCTATAACTTGTCCGTTTGTAAACTGTGGACAGATCTTTTTGAAATTTGTATATTGATTTTTTTGTATTGCTAGTGCCAATTGTTTTGATTGATACTCTGTCGAAGTATAATGATGCCAGTAATTTAGTCCTGCTCCAATTCCAAAAATCCCTAATACTAAAAATAGTATTAGGAATTTCATATTATTGATTTTACTCATATAACCCGCCCATAAAAGAAGACACAAGCGCTTGATAATCATAGTTACTGTCTGACTTACTAGAATCTACAATCCATTTTCCATCTTTTTGAGTCAAATTAATCTTATAGCCTTCACCACTTATATCACTTGGCTGAGAAGTAGTTGCACTATCAAATTTGCTTGGTAGTTGCTGAAGTAAGTACTTTTCTGCATCTATCGAAGCCTTCTCATAATCATCATACTTGCCTTCATTTTCATTGACAAATTGAGTAATAATGCTATCAGTATCAATTCCATCAAAAGTAATCATCTCAGGTAATACATTCACTGTTGCCTCATTCGGGAACAATTGATCAATTGTATAATTTATTTTAGCCTTTTTCTGATTTGCTGTTTCAAAACTTTCAACAGCCTTACCCAACTCTGCATCAGATGGGACATACTCGGTAAACTCTTTTTTTAAGCGTGCGGAGAACTGTTGATTAAAATCATTATGTTCTTTTCCTAGATCATTATTCAACTTCAATTTATTTTCTTTATCAGCTGCCGTCGTTTTGTTCAGAAAAACCTGGGAAACATATTGTTCAGCAAGCTTCTTGATGTTCTCGGTATCATCATGATATTTGGATGCATCAACTTTTAGCGTGATTTCTTTACTTTTTTCATCACTTTGAAGGATTGGCTTGAAGTGCAACTCATATTTTTGTTCTTTCTCTACAGGAAACACGATGTAGCCATCAACACTCTTTCCTTTCGATAAGCTAGTTCCATCAAACGATCGAAAAGAATCATCTTCTGAATATATGTTTTTTTCAGAAATCTTGTCGTCATCTTTATCATACAAAGAGAAATCCTGTGAGGACAAATCAATGGAGTTTTTAGATATATTCTTGACAGATACTTCCAATGCCAAATAACCTGTTCCGTCTCCAGCTTTGTCCCCTTCCTCTAATACATATGAACCAGATTTAATTTTAACAGCTGTACTTCCAGCTTCAGCAGCTGGTTTCGTGACAGATCCCTTATCACTATTTCCACAGGCCCCTAGAAGTAAAACCGTTCCCAATATTAATCCCGCTGTGCTCACTTTTTTCATAATGTTCCTCCTCCAAAATTCTATACATAGTTGTTTTTTTCTACCTAATTCGGGAAATATCCTCAGCTTTTAAATCGTTTTTATTAAACCTCTAACTATCTATTTTTTCACCAATCTCTGGATAAGTTAGTAGTCGATATTTGCTTTCTCTTCCTATATCTGTCACACACATCAGCATGCTTTCCATTAAATTCATGAGCAAAAAGTCTTTGAGTCCTTTATAGTTGATCAATTGCATCCGTTAAAAGATAAAGACCAGCAACTCTTCAAATTTTTTCACCGGTCAGCTTAATTTGATTGTATTGTTCTAAGTAGGATCGAAAAGATTGACCTTTCCATTCTTGCACAATCGTATTATTCATACTATTGACCGCTTGAATCTATTGTTCGATGCCTTCTTTTGCACGAAGATAGACTTGTGCTTGTTGTTTTAACTGCCCAGGTGTAACTGAAATAACCCCTACCATAAAAATCATCCCCCTTGAGGAATGATTCTAAAGTTTTTATGATCTCCTGTACGATTAACTCGCAAATATGGGAGTGTTTTTTATGTATGAAAATCTAGGAGTAACTTTTACCAAAATTAGAGATGAAAAAAAGAGTACAGTAAAGAAAATGTTCGAAACAATAAGGTGTCTGAATCTCACTATTATCGCTTTGTCATACAAGAATCGGAGATTGATCTAACAAAGTTTTTAAACCTGCTTGAAAACTTAAATGTACAATTGGAAGAATTCACTTATCTGCTACCAGAAAGCAAAAATGATCTACAGCATTCAAAAAAGCAGTCGATTTCGCCCTTACGATTATTTTAGTATTTAATCTATTCACATATAGAAATTTGTCTCACCACTCACTGATTAATTTGATTCGTTCTGCCTTACGTTGAGCATAAAAATTATGCTGGTCATACTCTAGTTCTGCTTCACTAAAATTAGACTTTACTTTGATATATTCTTGATCCGTTAAACGTGAGCCCACCAAGCCTGTCGGTGGATTATTTCGCAACAATTTACTAACGTCATCAAATGCAATATCTAACTTGCTTTTCGGTGATTGGAATATAAAATAAATACCCACTTTAGGACCATTTTTCAACATTTTTTTCACTTGGTCTTCAAACAACAGACTCTTCTCGGAAAATGGCACTACTTCTGGGATATACACCAGCATTTTTTCTCTTGGTGCTGCGTTATTTTCCAATCGATTATCGATCTCTCCTAGTAACTCAAGGGCCGTTTGATTGTATTCAGTATCAGAAACAATCTGATCAAAAGCAGTAGTAGACTCAAACTGATTTCCATAATCAAAGACAAGGCGATAGTACTGTTGTTGAAGTGCTTTGAATCCTTCTATGATGGTTCGGTTCAAAAATTCTGTCTGTGATGGGGTATCGTCAGCAATGACACAATAGCCATCATCCACTGGAGAAAAGGCGACAATTTCAGTTGTTTCTAAACTCATACCAAATGGCAGATTTCCTTCTGACAAGTGCTTTTCAACTTCGGGGTAGGAATAAAATTCTTTAGCCGTCAATTGTTTGGGTGCCATCGGGATCTTCGCCGGTCTATCCCCCGACCATGCTTGGTCCATTTCCTTGATTTCAGCTTCTAAGTTGTTCAGACGTTCAATGTCGTTGTTTCCTTCTGTTGGCAAATAGACTTGCATCACGATTGGTTCATCTAACTTCACTTGAATGCGACCGGTGATTTCTTGTGGGATCAAGGCATCACGACCGACAATATCTTTTACAGCATTATCTTCGACTAGGTACAAGGCAATCCGTGTTGGGAGGTTGCTGGTCATGCTGATCTTGAAAGAATCTGCTCTTAAGGCGGTTGCTACCAGATACATGCCCAAGCTTGCACCTTCTCGTAACAATTGGTTCAGCACACTTTCTACCGCTTCTTCTAAAGGACTTTCCCTTAGTGGGTCGTAGCTGTCTAATACAATGACTTCGACTGGTAAAGAGTTGCCGGATTTTGATTCGTATTGAGAAAGACTAGAAACGCCATATAAAGAGAACTCCTCTTTTCGTTTTGTTAGTTCTTGACGAATCTTTTTGACACATTTTACTAATTTCTCGTTTTCTTCCAGATGAACAAGGTCCGCTACGTGAGGCAGATCTTTTAATGGCAATAACCCATTGGTCCCAAAATCGAACAGATAAACATGAAGCTGTTTTGGTGTGTTCTTTCGCGCGAGATTCATCACAAGCGTTTGGAGGGCGACAGATTTTCCAAAACCAGCACTGCCGTAAATAGCGATATGACTAAATTCATTAAAATCAAAAAAGAATGTCTCTTGTGCTTGTCGTGAAGGAATATCCATAAAAGCAAAAGGAACTGTCAGCTCTCGAGTAGCCTGCCACTCTTTTTCTCGGGAAATCGGTGGCGTACAAATTTCAATTTCTAAAGGCGGTAACCATGGCTTTTCTGGTAAAATTGCCTGTGTTTGTTTTGCCACTGCTGCTAAATAATCTACAATCGCTTCTAATTCCGTCTGTTGTTCTTCCTCTTGCACAACACCAATTTCTTCATCCTCAGATAAATCAGTCGTCAATAATTCATATTGCCCCAAGTCGTTGATTTTCCAGATACGTTCATCCACTTTTTCTTCATTTACCGATTCAGGATCATACGTTGCGCCACTCCAAGCGGATTGAAAGAGTTCATAGATTTCATTGTTCCCGACTTGTAAATAAGCACGTCCTGGCAAAGTGATATTGGCAGCATCCGGGGTTTTCAAAATTTCATTGGAATCACTAGCATCTTGAACTTTTAATGCTAATTTGAACCGTGAATTCGACCAAATCTGATCATCTACTACACCACTTGGTTTTTGTGTGGCTAAAATCAAATGAACACCTAAAGAACGACCAATCCGAGCTGTTGAAACCAGTTCGGCCATAAATTCTGGTTCGTTTGCTTTTAATTCGGCGAATTCATCTGAGATCAAGAACAAGTGTGGCAATGGTT
This sequence comes from Enterococcus sp. BSD2780061688st2 D3, assembly GCF_005844145.1. Taxonomy (NCBI): domain Bacteria; kingdom Bacillati; phylum Bacillota; class Bacilli; order Lactobacillales; family Enterococcaceae; genus Enterococcus; species Enterococcus sp. BSD2780061688st2 D3. The sequence goes on along the minus strand of NZ_SPHN01000010.1, from coordinate 13,050 downwards.
CACTAGGGTATTTCTTTTTCTCTTCTGAGTCATGAATTTCTTTTCCTGCTTTATAGAGTTTCGTATAGCCATTGATATGATTGACCCCATATTTTCCAAAATAACGTTGGCGTTTTTGCAATTCTGCACGAATACTTGCTAGGGCCCGAGCAGAGCCGGCACCGTCTAAATTGGTAATAGAACCAAGTAAATGGGGTAAATTGGCAAATAGATTCGCCATCCCACCACCTTTAAAGTCAATCGGCAAGAATCCGACATCTTCTGGCGCAAAATTAATTGCAAGGCTTAATACATGACTTTGTACGATTTCCGATTTTCCTGATCCAGTCGTTCCTGCCACTAATCCATGTGGACCATGGGCACGTTCGTGTAAATTAAGTGACACTAGATCATCTTTCCCTCGGTATCCTAGTGGTACTGCCAAGGATTTTGCGGTATTGGCTGACTGCCATCGGGTGGAGGCTTGAAGTTCTTCCACTTCTTTCACTTGGTACATTTCCAAAAAACCGACAGATTCAGGAATTGCATTTTTTTCGACTTCCACATGATGCAAATTCGCCAAATGACGAATGGCTTGATCTAATGGATATTTTTCTGGTAAACGATAAGGTTTAAAGTCTTTGGCAAGATAGACATTTTTTTCATTTACCAATTGTCCACTTTCACTAGAAGTATACTTCACAAGTGTCGTAACAGTTTCCGGCAACATGGCTTCCGCTTCTTTCCCCCAAATAACCGTGACACCGTAGTCGCTCATGTCTTCTGCTAAAAATTCTTTCAATCCGTGTCCTGCTAACCAACTATCGTCTAAAATGGTAAAAACTATATGGGGCGAAAACTGGGTTTTATTATTGCCCCCAGCTTCTCTCAGCGCCTGTTTCCGTTTATTCATCAGCTGATAAAAACTATTCAAGACCATATCCCGACTTTGCGCATTATGGATCAGCCCTCTAAGATTCAAACTATGGATTTGAAAATGTGGTAGCCACCGCCATTTTTTCCAGTCTTTGTCGTACTGTTCTTCGGGAAGTAAGGCAATCATTTCCAAATCATGATAGGAATGAAAACTTGCAAGTTGAAATAAAATACTAGAAACTACTGTTCGTAAAACAGGGTAAGTGCCTACCAAGCCCAATGTTTGTTTTTGAAGATTAGTGCTGATTGGGGCTTGCTTGACGACAGAATAAGGATAAACGATATGTTCTTTGGCAAATAGCACTAAAGGATCTTTTGCTTGTTCGCCATCAAAAGCGACTTCATAAGAAGAAGTCAAATCCCCTGTTCCCAGTGAAAACTCCAAGTAATCTGCATTATTTATGGTCTTCTCATAAATTCGGGGACTATAGTTAATGACTAACTGTGAAAGTTTTTCTAAATCAGGAAAATGATAGTCGAATGTTTGTTGTTGCTTTTGAGCTAGCCGCTCTAATTCTGCGGTATTTTCTAGTAGATAGCTTTGATAATTCTCTTCTCGTTCTACTTTCTTATGGGCAAAATCTTTCTTATTGGTAAAGTAAGAAGAAACAGATAAAGCTGCCGTCAATAAACTTGCACTACCCATCCCAACCATCATCAAAGGATTCCCACCACTTAATAAACTAGTCGCACCACTGGCCACTAACATACCTAACGGAGGTAAAATCGTGCGGATGATGTCACTTTTTCCTGTATCCATTAAACTTTCTGGCAGTTGAATGGCTATTTTTTCTGTTGGTTGTTGTAACAAGATTCTTGGACTGCGCCGAAAATCAGGAAAATTCATCGGCACTTCTGGCTCAAAGGCTTGTGGCAATAATTTCCAAGAATTCAATGTCACTTGTTGATAAATTTCAGTTAATTTCAATTGCTTTGGTCGATACTCCATCGCTATACCACCGATAATTAAGCGATCCCCTACTTTCAACGTATATGTTCCATTGAATATACGCTGTTCATTCAAATAAACGCATTCTTGATCTACAGACAAAGAAAGAAAAAAATCTTCTTCCTTCATTGGACTGTTTTTCATTTTCGGCCCGATGATCGCGAAAGCTGTAGTCGGAAAAGCAATGTCACTGCCTTTATTTTCAGAAATGATCAGTTTATCGTAAGGAAGATTGGTAGTGAACACATTCAAGGATTGATGAGGAACCGCAAAAAATCGCTCTCCATTGTACCGAATCATTGGCGTTTCCCATTTCTGTTGATTGAAAAATAAATTCTCGTGCGTTAATTCAATCATTATCCCTTCAAACTGCAAGACAGCATTCGTAGGGCTCATTTCAAAATGGTGAAAGGTATCCCCAAAAACAAACACATCATAGAGAACTGCTTCTTTTGAAATAATTTGGTCATCAAAGTTAGGTATTATAGGATAAGAGTGTGTGGTTTCATTTGTTGATATCATTTTTTTCACCACCCACTTTTGCCGTGTAAGTATCAATTGCTTTTTGGTATTCTTCCAACTGTTTCTGCTTCTTCGCTCCAGACATCGTACTATTTTTTGTTGCGTCATATAATTTTGTATACGCATGTAAAATCAACTGGTCATCCCCAAAGTTTTGAGCAATCTCTAATCGTTCCAATTCAATTTCACTACTTCCATTAGACATCTTCTCCATGAATAACCTTCCTCCGCTCTTTCCTGATTAGATCAGCGAAATGACACTCTAAAACAATCGCCATCGCTTAATGGATAATCAGCTAATGGTTGCTGGTCATTTACTACTATCTTTTTATTCTCAATGACTAATTCAAACTCCTCATACTGTAACAGTCGTTCTTCTCGTAAAATTGGCTCTAACAATGCTTTTAATCGCACCAGTGTAACTTGATTTGGGATCCGCAAATCCAATTCATGATTTTCGATATGCAGACTGATATTGATGGTTGTTTTCACCGTTTCCTCCCCTAAACCAGCATATTTTTTGCCTAAAAGCACCCCTGCACCTATAGCAACAATGCCCACTATGCCCATCAATACAACCAGTAACCAGTTAGGCATCGTCATTCTCCCATGGTCGATTTTCCATGATAGCGGTGAAATGAACTCTTCATACAAAATTTTATACGCTTTTAAATCGGATTTCTGTTGGTTATTTACAACATTTTGGGCATCTGTTTTGTTTGTCTGACTGATTGTTTCACCTGTTCTCTCCTTCCTGATTTCTTCAACCTATATACAAAAAACGCCAGCACCTTCGTACTGACTTTCCGTATTTAGTTAAACCCAAAGGATTTAGCATCTTGCGCAACCATATTATCCATACTATTGACTGCTGGAATCTGTTATTCGATGCCTTCTTTTGCACGAAGATAAACTTGTTTCAGCAGAAACAAAGATAGTCATGGAAATCTTACCTAAGATTGACACTAAATCTCTGCCAGTGCTAAAATAATAAAAAAATCAATAGGAACCATGCTGACACAAAAATCATTCTTTATGAGGAAAGATACTAAAGTTTTCATGATCTCCTATATGATTAACTCGCGGATATGGAAGTGTTTTTTATGTATGAAAATTTAGGAGTAGCTTTTAGCAAAATTAGAGATGAAAAAAAGATTTCAGTAAAGGATATTGTTCGAAACAACGAGTTGTCAGAATCCCAATACTATCGATTTGTTAAACAAGAATCCGATATTGGTCTAACAAAGTTTTTAAACCTGCTTGAAAACTTGAATGTACAATTTGAAGAATTCATTTATCTGTTACCAGAAAGTAAGAATGATCTACAGCATTCAATGATGACCATCTCCGAAGCTTTTAATCGTCAAGACCATGAAAAATTAAAAGAACTAGAATCCGCATTTTCCACTACTTATTTAGCCACAAAGAAGATCAAATACCTTCACCTTTCAATCATATGTGAATGCTTGTACATGAGGACCACTAGAGATTTTTCAACTCCTCCCAGAGTTCATCGTGTGATTGAGTATCTCCAAAACGTAGACAATTGGCACCACTATGAATTAGTTTTATTCTCCAATACTTTTTTTGCATTTGATTTAGCCGATACTTTATCTCTACTCCTCATTGCAAAGAAAAAATCAGAAGCACTAAAAGACTATCACCCCTATATAAAAGAATCGATTCGTCTTTATTCAAATATTGCTATCCACCTATTAGAAATGAAAAATTTCAAATTAGCGTTGGTTGCGATCAAAGAACTAGAACAAATCGAAGTCGGCGAAGAACATATTTACGAAAAAATTCTCTTGAAATTTTGGAAGCAGCTCTCCATCTACATTCAAAATCCTTCCAACGATACACTTACAGAAATGCAAACATTACTCGATCATCTAGCCTTTTTCGATTGTCACTCACTGATCCGAATGCTAAGCGAAATCACTACTTTCACAGTCAAAGTCATTCCATACAAGTAACTCGTTCATACTAAAAATTGATTTCAGATACTACTTCCTGAGTGATAGCGGGTTAGGTTTCCTGTGAATCAGGGGAAGAATGAGGGTAATGCAAAAAGAGCACTGATCCGAGGTTAGGACAGAAGTGTTTAACTCCGAGAAATAAGAAGAAATTAACGAAAATTGCTTTTCAAATTTTTGTGAATTTCGGCTTATTTAAGAAGGATTTACTTCTGCTCCCACCGTTTATTCGATTTTAAAGCATGAGACAAAAGTATTTCTTACTTTTGTCCCACTCTCAGGTCAGTGCTCAAGTATCGAATAATAAAAATATTATTCGACTAATTATCAAAAAAAATCCCGACTGAACATCTGTCGAGATTTTAAAATCCAATCATGATTCTTATTGTTGTTCTTATAGATAGATCAATTTATCTGCGAATGCGGCTATCTCAATATCGTGTGTAACCACAACGACAGATTTGCCACTCTTACACAGGTCTTTGAAAATGTTTAAAACATGCTTTGTATTTTTATGATCTAAATTTCCAGTTGGCTCATCCGTAAAAAGAACATCGAATTTTTTCGATAATGCTCTAGCTAAAGCAATCCTTTGTTGCTCTCCCCCGCTTAATTCATAAACTTTTTTAGTAAGTATCGATTCCGTCAAACCAACTTTTTCTATAATTTCCCTCAAGTCTTCCTTTTCAAAGGACGGATTTAATTTAGCACCCAAATCTATATTATACTTAGCAGATTTATCATCTAAGAGTGCAAAATTTTGAAACAAATAGGCAATAGTATTCCTCCTGATTTTTTGAATTTCACTTGACGATCGACTACTTTTTTCTTTATAAATAATACTACCAGCATCCGGTTTGATCATCAAAGACATCAAACCCAATAAAGTAGATTTTCCAGAGCCACTCTCCCCCAATATACATATAAATTCCCCTTTTGAGATTGTAGTCGAGAAATTTTCAATTACTTTTTTACCTTTGTAAGATTTATGGACATTCTCTATCTTTATCATAAGGAACCTCCTCTTATGAATTTTTCAAAATAGCGTGTTGCATACTTTTTGTCACAAAAAACAATTGCAACAAACCCTAAAACAATGATACCGAGTAACAAAATGCCCGATCCCATCTTTAATTTCCATACAATAGTGCATCCTATCAATAAAATATCCATTACAAAAGTAGTTAGTAAAGAAAAGATATTACGTTTCCAAAAACTGTAACCAAGCGAAGTTTTTAAAAAGTAGATTGTCTCGTAATATTTATATAATAGCTTAAGAAATGATAGAAGTAGGAATATACTCAAAATAGATAATATCAGAATACTTACAATACTGTTAATCAGTTGAAATCTTACATTCATTAGCGCTAATCCATTTTGAGAATAGAGAGATTGTGTTTGATCTATAATAGCTCCTAAATCATTTTTTATAAGAATATCCAAGATACTAGCATACGGCTTCGGATGGCTTTCGTAAAAATAAAATCCTCCTCCTGAAGTGAAGAGATTCCCATAAAATACACCATCTAAGTTATCTTCAAAAATGATCGCAACTGGATCTTCAATTCTATATCTGTCCTGAGCACTTCCATGGTTAGTATTAAATGTAAAATACGTTTGATTATTTTTTGCATAGACAATATTGACCGACAAACTTAAAGACGTTTCATCAATATTGCCTGCTTGCCGATCCCTAAGCATATTCTCAATTTCAATCATCCGAAACTGGTAGTCCTTCAAATAATTTTCCCTGATTTCATGTTCATACTGTTTATATTTTTCTGGAACTACTATAGTTAGCGTTCCTTTATCCGAATGCAGAAGCTCTTCTACTTTCCCTGTTTCTACAAGTTGTATATTATTCTTCTTTATGTAATTGGCATCTACGATTATAGATCTGCCGTAAGGGCTGACTATCTTATCATGTTCATTTTCCGTATTGATGTGATAAAGAAAAATTGGATTATTCGGGTCACCATTTACTATTGAGAAATTATCTGCTGTGACAATGAAGGTATCCTTTTGCTGAGACAAATCACGGTATAAATTTTTAGCTTTCTTTGCATAATCCGCTTCAACAAGGTCATCCTCTCGCTTTATCTGGTTTGTTACATTCGTCATATAGACATCCTTGTATTTCGAAAAATCTTTCAATGCTGCCGATTCGTAACTATACTCTTGATATTTCTGTCCCGCATAGTTAAAAGAGTAGAGGAATCCTACCATAGCCATAAAACAAAATAAATAAAAAAACAGCAATAAATATCTTGATGATTTTTTCCCTCTAATATAGTCAGCATTATACTTGATAAAGCAAGCAAAGAAGTTAACAACACTACACATTGCTAAGAAAATACACGTTATAGTTATTCCAATCACAAGAATTGGCACAGTATTAAATGATTTATCAGAAAAATTCTTTGCAAAGTCATAAATTATAAACAAAAGTGAAATAATCGCATTTGTAAAAAGTACCAAGGGAAACAGATCAAGTATTTCTTGAATAAATATCTCCCATTTTTGATAGCCCAACGACTTTTTTATAGAGACTACATTCAGTCGTGTATACAAATTTATCACTAATAGGAATAGCAAGAACGTCAGCAGATACAATGCGATGACTACAATCCCTCCATTGACTGTATAGATGGCTGCACGATCCATCTGATATTCTGGAATTATTTTCACTTGACCAAATCTTGAAAATTTACTAAGCGTATCTTTTTTGATTTCACTAAAATAAAATGAATTCCCTATGCCTGTGTTAACCATATCATTTAACGGTTTCATTTCTATTTGGAACCTATTATTCGCCATCATACTATAACTATCTGTATCAGTTGGATTTGGTGAGTACTTTTTTGTTGCATTCAGTCGCTTCTTCCAATTGACTTGACTTTGCGGATTTGAACAGTAAATCAGTATCTTATCTTTTTCCGGAAAAGTATATTGACTAACATTTAGCCCATTCTCTTCCGAATATTGATTCACAAAATCCAAGTATTCCTGCTTTGAATGATTCTCATTAAATAAAATCTGAACTTGTTGAATGTCTTTATAAAGAAATTCGTCAATTTGTTTATCCAACCAAAAATCGATTGAAAAAAGGAGTACAAAAAAGAAGAAAAACGAATGACCTAAAATAATCAGTTTTTTTACCATCAATGAACCCCCTCCTACTTCCTTTATTCCACTCCAACCTAAATTTCCTAAACAATTTCGGTAAAAATGGAATAAATAATGTTTCTCATATCATACCAAGAAAAACTATAGAGAAGAGTTCAATATATAGTGTCATTCTGTTATGTAAACCAATATTTACAATGTTTGAGGAAGAAAAATACTCAATAAAAAAGCGAACAACACGAAAGAAACAAAACCAATCGCTGCTACAATAAAATATGTTCGACTCCTCTTTGCAATATGTTCGGAAGTACCTAATATGAAAAATAATAGTGAAAACAACGTACAAATCATGAATACCCACGCATAGATACTATGATTGTAAAAGTAAAATCTGAATTTTATCAGTAAGAAAAAAATTGCTACCAACAGTAAAATACTAAAAATGTTCAAGAAATTTTTTACTCGTTTGTAATGATCCTCTCTTCTGATTGGATGCTTGGAGTCTACCAGTTTCTCATTCACTAATTCATCCATACTCAAATTGAAGAAAGAAGCCAATTGAATCAAATTATTCACATCTGGAAAACCATTATCATTCTCCCACTTAGATAGCGACTGCCTTGATACATTAAGATAATCCGCTACCTCTTGTTGCGAATATCCTCCTAACTTTCTTAAATACTTTAGTTTTTTCCCCAAGCTCATTTCAATCCCTCCTATTCTTTATTTTTCTTTATGTAAACTTTGTTTTCATTATATCTATGTAAATTAGTATTTACTAGATTTCTTTGACAAATGTAGTATTGTTTAATCCAGAAAGGAGTGAAAAATATGAAAAAAAGAGGAATAACTAGTCTTCTCACAATTGCTTCAATTGGAACAATCGCTTTAGGAGGAATTAGCTTTGCTGATGAATTTGGGAATACAGAACCTACTGAGGGAATGGTCAATATGGACAACTATAGCCCGAAATTAAGAACCACTGAACAAGTCGGGGGCGGAACTTGGATCTATGGTTTTAACGGCACCAAACATTCCTCTGCTTACCAGCATCTAACAAAAAAACATTCAGCTACCGCCAAAAATGGTAACGGTGCTGGAAAACGAGATACTCGAGCTGCTGGAGTGCAGGCATTTTCTCAAGTAAACTCTACACTTACTGGCAATACAGTTTGGTGGAACAACAATGTTAAATAATAGAAATTTCGCCTGAATACAGTCTACAAAAATGATTCTACTAGGATTTCCCGTACATAATGCAAAAAAAAGAACAATTTTTCAACTACTGATAATCATATTCTTTCACCGTCATTCATCCTTTTTCTCCGCCATTTTATCTCATTTGGCGGAGAAAGAATTTAGATGAGTGTAGTTTGCTTGTTTTCGTGTTGTCTGATTAAGACCTCTTCTATTGGGGTTCTATAGCACTAACAAAAAGTAGCCACTATAATAATTTCTACAACAAAAAAGCTTCACAAACATTCGCATTCGTTATAGTACTCTACTTCACTTACTATGTGTCACAAATCACCTTCAAATAGCATTGTCACAAATTGTGGCTTTAAAAATACCGGTTTCTTTTTTATACTCACTACAAGAACGAATGATTTTATGAGGTTGGGACAGAAGTGTTTAACTCCAAGAAATAAGAAGAAATTAACGAAAATTGCTTTTCAAATTTTTGTGAATTTCGGCTTATTTCCGAAGGAGTTGCTTCTGTTCCCACCGTTTATTCGTTTTTAAAGAATGAGACAAAAGTGTTTCTTACTTTTGTTCCACGCGCTACATACATTTGGAGGAACACTATGGAATTTAGTGAAATTTTAAAAGAAAGAAGGACTTCATTAGGTATTACTCAAGAAAGATTGGCAAAAGAATTAAATGTTAGTCGTTCAGCTATCTCGAATTGGGAAATTGGTCGAAATTATCCAGATATTCAAACACTCATTGATTTATCAAAAATTTTAGATGTGTCTTTAGACTTTTTATTGAATACAGATAATACTATCGTTGAGAAGATCGACGAAGACTTATCTAAGAAAAAATGGCTAAAAAAATTAAGTTTAGTACTTGCAACATTATTAGTAGTTTCGATAAGTGTTAGTATCTTTCTATTTTCTACAAAAAGACCCACAGTTAATTTTATCAAGTCCGATGAACCGAGTACTTCTGATATTGGACTTTTCACAAAGAAAGATCTAAAAAACATAGCAATAAAAAATAAAAAAGTAGAAGTGCTATTCAATCTACCGAAGGAGAACACTTTCGCAGGATATTATACAGACGTAGACAATAAAAATGGAATCGTTACTATAGACATGTATAAATTTATTAACGAAGGTGTGCGTGAGAAAAAGGTCTCGCACAATGGTCTGGTTGACATCGATCTAAGTTCTTATTCACATATCAAAGAGATAAATATTCGATACAAATAATGTCTATTTTCAAGGAATTTGAGACACGATTCCTTGGTAATTTTTTTGACCAACTAGAAATTTACAGCTAGTTGCGAGATAAAAATCACCACCAAGCTTTTTGTTAAATAAAAAAGGCACTCTCAAATATGGAAAGTGCCTTGAAACGATACAATTGATTGGTAGTCGGTTTTCAATGATTCTCGATCAGTCAAACAAGTTTTTCTTTTTTCTTGCTATTATTGCAACAAGTAATAACAGTGCTCCCGAAAGTATGAAAACAATTCTGACACCGCACAAATCCGAAATAACTCCCATTAACAGTATGGATATAGAAAATGCTCCTGTATATAAGACCCCCGTGGATGCATAGATAGCAGCCAATTTACTCTTAGACATCTTTTGTTGTACAGCGGTGGCTTGCGGAATATTCTTGATTTGAGAAAACAATCCAATGAAAATAGAACATACTAATATAAGTATTGGGTTCCAACTTATGGAGACAATCACTGTCGCTATCGCACCAATAAAAGAACCCCAATAAATAGATTTAGATTTGTTTTTATTGATCCATTTGGATAATCTCATCACGATTAGGCTTCCTATCATGGCTCCAATAAAATAGGTTGCATTGATGTAGCCCCACCAATTATCAGAAACATGTAATACTTCTCTTACAAAAACTAAAATTATCGCAGAGACCCAAGCAGTATTGGCAATACTCTCCAGAACATCCATCACTACGACCGTCCTGATGATTTCATGTGTTCGGATTTCATGCCAGCCACTCAATAAATTTTCTTTCTTATTTTTCTTCACATTAACAGCTATTTGAATTTTAGGTAGAAACCAAAAAATCGTGGCAGATATGATAAATATAAGCAGGTCTAACCATACGATTTCATTGATTGTAAAAACTATAAGAAGTGAAGAGCCGATTGCCCAACTTCCGATACTTACAAGTTGTAGTAGTGTACTAAACAAGCTATTAGACTTCATCAAAAGTTCTTTTTCTACATAGTGTGGAACCAGCGCCATACTTATTGGATCGGTGAAACCATCAAAAAAAGAAATACCCGCAACTAATAAATAAATGATAATGACGTTAGGTTGAGCTATCCTGTATTGCAAATAGATTGCTAAGAAAAACAAAATCAATACTTTACAGGATTGACTTACTTTGATAACACCAGTTATAGAGAAATGAGTGGTTATTATAGGAACAAGCAAACCTGAAATGATCGTTCCACCTGTGATTAGTACTGGGACAATAGAGGCGGCCAAAGCCGAATGAGTTAAGGAAAAAATTGAACTGACTACTGCTACAGTATAGATTGTGTCACCAATATTTGCTAGAATCTGTCCTACTACTAATTTTTTAAACGCTTGATTATTTTTCATCTTTCTCATCCTTACTTAGAAGAAACAATCGTTCTTCTTAATTTTTTCTATCTAAGTAAGATATTCTAAATTTTTTTCATAAATTGTTCCTTTCCTACTGCCTCACTTAACTTAAAGTTTCTGTTAGAACTTGCGAATTTTGCCACTTACATTCATCAACTGTATCTTTTCGTATAACTGCTTCCGAAATACATCCCTTACAATATTCTTCCTGGACACAATCTTTGCAGTATTTTGATGACGGAAATTCAAGTTTGGAAAAAGTTTGATAACTTCTAATCAGTACTTTTTCAAGAGATTCTCTATTTAAATTTCCAATGTTCATTTGCATCATTGCACATGGTGTAACCATAAGTTTAGGAGTGATTTTCAATGTTTTATAACCTGCACCACAGTCTTTTAGGTCGTTGCACTCTTCTTCAATCTCTTCTACGGTAAAATTGTCATCATCAAATGTTGATTTTAAATATTGCAAAATAGATTTATATTTTTTATACGTATATCCATCCAATCGATTCTCCACTGCTCTCCCTTGATTTGTGATTATTCCTAATCGTTGTTCTTTGACTCCTAATTTTTTAATTATTCCTGTCAATTCTATTATTTCTTCCAAGGATTGATCGATAAGAATTGTTGAAACTATTGTAGGTAAATTTCTGCTTCTACATTCTTTAATAAACTGAATAGTTCTTCTGTAGGCATCTTTTCTGCCCCTAATATTATTATGAATACGTTCGGTACCATCAATTGAAACTTGAATTAGTGGATCTTTACTAACTGCTAAACTGTCTAAACATGACTTCACTTTTTTTGTATTAATGTACCCACTAGTAGTAACATGGACTGAAGCATCGTTTTCTATCAACAGATTGATAATTTTTCCAATTCCTACAAAAGTGAATGGCTCTCCCCCTGTTAGTTGAAAAATACGGACACCCTTATTAAGTAGTTCTTTGGTCAAATAAATAGATTTTTCTAAAGGCATTTCATTTCCCAATACTCCAGCACTTAAAAAACAATGCTTACAATTCAACGGACATTTATGAGTAAGCTCCAGAGTAATATGTTCTGGAGTATAATAATCTTTACTTCCTCTAACGGTCATTCGTTCTTTCTTATCTACAGTTTCCATTAAGACATTGTTATTTTTCAAATTATCAATAAAATCTCTTAAGAGGTAATTAACTTCTTCAATCGATTCTTCGTATTTTTTACTAAAATAATTAATAAGCATATCATAACTATACTGACCATTAAGACAAGTCAATATTTCCTCAGCACTTTCATTTATCCCTATGGTCATTCTTGTATCATTAAATAAATACGAAAAAAATGTTCCATCAGGTTGTTTTAAAACAAAATTTCCAGATTTCAGTGATAGATACATTAATTTTTCACCTCTACAAAATTTTAGATATTATAAAATAACAAAACTTACATTTTTTAATGTGCTTATAAATAGAAAAGAATGATTAGAAACAATTTATACCCATAGACTTTAATCACATTTGTAATCTAGTCAAAAAGATAACTTGTTTAAAATCATTCTATCCCTACTTTGACTTTGAGTAATTAAACTCTTCCTTTTTGGCAACGTTTTGGAGTGGAACCTAAACGTAGAGATGTTGATTTAGAAGCATTGATTTGAATGAATTCTGGTTTTTTCATACGGCGGATTTTATAATGAACTTAGCCATTTAAAATAAAAAAAACGCCACGTGAATTCCATGTTATATTGAAGTTACCA